>NZ_JADDXT010000002.1:1230381-1537977 GCF_015330165.1 Zobellia roscoffensis | reverse complement strand
AATACCCTAATACAGACTGGTGGGATTTAACCTTGCGCGAAGCAGCACCACAAACACAGCATAACATAAACGTTAGAGGAGGAACCGAAAAAATCAAATATTTCGTTTCTGGAGGATACTATTCCCAACAGGGTATATACCGTTCCGATGATTTAGAAAACAAAAAATACAACCTTAGATCTAACCTTGACATAAAACTAACAGATAAATTAGACCTTGGGATTAATATATCCCTTTTAGAAAACGATTATGTAGGTCCCAGTTGGGATATGGCAAACAGAAATGGTCACCTAGGAGTTATGATGCTGCTCTATCGTTCACGGCCTCAGTACCCTGGTGAATACCCTGACCCCACAAAATTCCCAGCCATGGGTAATGATGATTTAAATCCTGTATCCGCTACTAAAATAAGTGACGTTGGTTATCTTAAATGGAATCAATTAACAGCTGACACAAAATTAAATCTATCTTATAAACTTCCATACAATTTCACAGCCAGGGCCAATTTTAATTATAACCGTGTTTCAAGAAGAGATAAAAGAAAAGAAAATATAGCGCCAGCATATTGGTTCGACTACGATGCTGAAGGCAATATCGTATATCACAACCACAGAAACTTTAACAATTACAACTGGTTATACGAAAAGAGCCAAGTGTCCAAAAACATAAACCAACAGTACATGTTAAGTTGGAACAAAGAGCTGGGAGACCACCGCATTAACGCTCTTGGAGTTTATGAGCATTTAAGTAGTGAAGGAGACTATATAGATGCGCAACGTATCCGTTATGAATTTGACTTAGATTATCTTTTTGCAGGCCCAGATTTAGATAAGTCCAACAACGGCAGTGGATGGCAAGATGGTCGTATTGGACAGATATTTAGCCTAGATTATAGTTTTAAAGAAAAATATCTGTTTGGGTTTAATATTCGTAGAGATGGTTCTCCTAAGTTTCCAGAAGACACACGCTGGGGAACCTTCCCTTCTGTTTCTGCAGGTTGGCGTATTTCTCAAGAAAACTTTGTTAAAGAGAAGTTGCCTTTTATCAATAGCCTTAAACTTCGTGCATCATGGGGTAAGTTAGGGTATGATAATACTGGAGATTATCAATACCTATCTACTTACTCCATTCAACCTGCGCAAGTAATGGTAGACGGCGTGATTAAATCTGGTATTAATGCCGATAATGTTCCTAACTACAACATTACTTGGGAAAAAATGACCACAACTAATATTGGCCTAGATTACGGTCTTTTTAATAACAAATTCTCTGGTGCAATAGACGCCTTCTATCGTAAACGTAGTGACGTTCTAGGAAACAGACAGGTTTCACTCCCCGATATTGTAGGCGCTACATTGCCCAAAGAAAACATAGAAGAATACAGTAACCGAGGTATAGAAATGTCTTTACAGTATGCCACCAACATTGGCGAGGTACGATTTAGTTTAGGCGGCAACATTTCTTATTCACGTGAGAAAATTGAGTATATAGATCAACCCGAATATGCTTCCGAAGAAGATTTTAGGCGTAACAATAAAATAGGACAATGGTCGGACACTAGCTGGGGCTACCAGTCTGACGGAGTCTTCACGTCCCAAGAAGAAATAGATGATTGGGCCGTAATTGATGGTAGAAATAATGCTACCGTAAACGTAGGAGACATTAAACTAATAGATTACAACGGAGATGGTGTGATCAATTCGCAAGACAATGTTATAATTGGCAGAGGTACTTCTCCCGATATAATATTCGGTATCAATAATTCCATTTCATGGAAAGGAATAGACTTTAGCATGCTCTGGCAAGGTGCTGGGCTTTATGATATACATTATGGCGCTAGCGGTGATTTAAGTGAACCCTTTAGAGGAGGCAATGCTCCATTTTCTGAAATGTACAATGAATCCTATGTTCCTCAAAACGAATGGGGAATGCCAGCAAATGTAGATTCTCACCCCACATTCCCAAGATTTTACTGGCCAGGATATCAGACCCATAACACGAATGCCAACTCTAGTTTTTGGTACAAAAGCGGAAATTACATTCGTTTAAAATCAATTGAACTGGGGTACAACCTCCCCAAAAAAGTAGTGAATCGTTACGGAATAGACAATCTTAAAGTTTACTATTCTGGATACAATGTTCTTACTTTTTCTTCTCTAGATTTTTATGACCCAGAACTTCAAAATAGTAATGGTGGTAATAATGCCGCTCTAAACTATCCCTCTACATCAACATATAGTCTTGGATTGATTCTGGATTTTTAATTCTAAAAAAACGAACAATGAAAAATAAGATATTTATAATAGGAATTATTGCCATTATAGCAGGAATCTATAGTTGCGACAATGATGTTCTTGACCGTAAGCCTCTCGATAAGATCTCAGACGAGGAAGTTTGGCAGAGTGAGTCTCTCATGCAGGGATACGTTATCGATCTTTATGATAGATTCCCTTCTTTTGCCTTTGAAGATTATTTTGAATACTCTGATGAAGGTACGGGCAGCAGTGGAAACAGCAACCCAATTACTCAAGGAACAATGTCTAAAGGAAATGTGCCCAACGATCTTGAATATTGGGATTATGAGTACATCAGAGACTGCAACACTTTTCTTGAAAATGTAACTGAAGCACCTATTGCAGAAGAAGTTAAAGCTCAATTAGAAGGAGAAGTCACAACTATGCGTGCAGTTGCATATTTCGAAATGGCAAAACGGTATGGTGGTGTTCCCATAGTAACCGAAGTAATTGATCCTTTCGGAGAAATAAATGAAGAACTAAAAGAAAGAAATACCGAAGTTGAAGTTTATGATTTTATAGATACTGAACTCACAAGAGCGATTACGTTACTTGAAAATAGTGAAAGTCAAACACCAACAGCACGCATAAATAAGTGGGCAACATTGGCCTTTCAAGCGAGAGCGAACCTTTGGGCAGCTTCTATTGCAAAATATGGTTCCGTACAACTTAATGGAATTGTTGGTGTGCCAGAAAATAGAGCAGATGATTTTTTCCAAAAAGCAGCTACAGCAGCAAACACGGTATTAACTACTGGTCCGTATGAGCTCTATTCCGGCAAGGAGGACAAAGCTCAGAACTACCAATACATATTTTTAGAAGAAGGCAATAGCGAAATAATGTTTGCCAAAGAATTTAATGGTGTTGAGGTAAGACATGATTGGGATCATTGGAAAGCACCTCCACGATTTGCCAGTGGGCAAGGAGCCAGATGTAATCCAACTCTAGACTTTATTTTAAAATATGAAAATGTGGACGGCTCTACCACTGATTACACTCAATTTTTTAACGAAGACAATCTATATACAGATGGATGGGACCTATTTAAAGACAAAGACCCTCGCTTAAATGCAACTGTTCTCTTTCAGGGTTCATTCTTTGTAGATGATCAAATTCAAACTTACGAAGGTATTGATACCGGAAATACCCCAGACCCATCCAATATTGTAAACAATCCTAGTCTAAGTTATGAAGGGGTAAAGCAAGTAGGTGTTGATTCTAGATTAGTAGTTGGTGATGACAAAACTACCAACTCAGGTTTCTTAGTGCGCAAATGGTGTGATGAACCCAACTTACCCGTACCGGCTAGTCAAAGCCAAGTAGATTGGACAATTATGAGATTGGCCGAAGTATATCTCACCAAGGCCGAAGCAGAATTTCAACTCGGTAATACAGCGCAAGCAGTTACAGCACTAAATGCCACCAGAGAAAGAGCAGGCATTAGTCTTGTTGACGAGAGCACCATAAACATAGAAAAAATACAGACCGAATGGATGGCAGAATTTGCTTTTGAAAATAAGCGCTTCTGGGATTTGAGAAGATGGCGCATTGCAGATGACGTATTGAACAACCAATTTAATGGGCTTAAAATCATATGGCATTACGACTCCAATCAGTACTATTTTCTTCCTTTATTGGCGGAAACTTTTAACCGTGTTTTTAGACAAGAACATTATTACCTTCCCATAACGAACGAGATGCTAAACAACAATCCGTTGTTGGAACAAAACCCATTATACTAATCAAAAAATGGAAAAGATGAAAACGACCAATATAAAATTGATTTTATTGACATTCATAGCTACAGTTACTTTTAGCTGCGAAGACGAGGTAACGGATTTTGGATTTAACGGAACTATTTCGGGCATGATTAGCGATAATGATGGCACGGCATTGTTTGGTGATTTAAACAGTAACAACCTTGTAGTTTATCTTTTGGGCGAAGGTGATGAACAGCCCACACAGATACGGGTTGATGGAGAAGGGGCTTACCAAAATTTAAAAATGTACCCTAAGGCTCACAAAGTTTGGTTGGAAGGGCCTATAGTCGCTTCCGATACTGTTTCCGTTGACTTTAGTACGCAGGAAATGATTGAAAAATCTTTTACCGTAGTACCGTTAATTACTCCAAAAATTTCTTCTGCCAACACAGCAGGACAGACCATCTCTGTAGAATATGTAATTTCCCCAAATCAAGGGAATTCTGTAAGCAAAATGGAAATTTATTGTAGTACAGTAAAGCATCCTACGGCAGCAACTGGATCCAGAACCAACGTCTATTTCACAAAAACAGTAGAACTTTCAGAACTTTCTGGAAATGTAGTCATTGACGGTTTAGAATCTGGAGTAGAATACTATCTTAGAATAGGCGCTCAAGCTCAAGGCGCATCAGTAATGAATTATAGCAACCAAGCAATCGTTACAACCAATTAATAATACTTTGCCCAGAACAATTCAATAATAAAACAATATTTATGAAAAAGTACATTATTGCCTCCTTACTTCTTTTATTCGGTTATTCTATTTCTTTTGGTAACGAGCCTCCTCCTGAGAAAAAAGAAAGAAAAACAGTAGTTACTATTGAAAAAGATAAGTTTTTTATAAATGGTGAGCCTACATACAAAGGGCGTACTTGGCAAGGTCACAGTATAGAAGGACTTCTCATGAATTCCAGAATGGTGCAAGGGGTGTTTGACGATTTAAATCCTGAAACCGTAGACCGCTGGAAATATCCCGACACTAACACTTGGGATGCTGATCGAAACACAGATGAATTCATCGCAGCCATGGATGGTTGGTACGATAAAGGTTTGTTGGCTTTCAATATTAATTTTCAAGGCGGTAGTCCTGAAGGTTATTCAAAAGTTCAACCTTGGGAAAACAATGCCTTTGACTCCAACGGCTCTCTACGCCCGGCATTTGCAAAAAGAATGGCTCGGATTATTGAAAGGGCTGACGAATTAGGCATGGTGGTCAATTTAAGTATATTCTATTTCGGTCAGGACGAACGTCTAAAAGATGAAAAGGCTGTTATTGCAGCAGTAGATAATGTGGTAGCATGGATTTCTAAAAAAGGTTACACCAATATTATTTTAGAAGTAGCCAACGAAAGTAATAATGGAGCCTATCAACACAAAATTATAGGTCAACACCGTATACATGAGCTAATTTCAAGAGTAAAAAAAATAGCCCCATCCCTATTGGTCTCCACTAGTTTCAACGGAAATACCTTACCACCAGATAAAGTTGTTGAAGTTTCTGATTATGTATTGATACATGGAAATGGAGTAAGTAACCCAAACCGTATTACAGAAATGGTTGCCCAAGTAAGGGCTCTACCCTCTTATCGCCCTATGCCTATAGTTTTTAATGAAGATGACCATTTTGATTTTGACAAACCATCCAACAATTTTGTTGAAGCAGTAAAAGCATTTGCCTCTTGGGGTTATTTTGATTTTAGAATGAAGGATGAAAACTTCAATGATGGTTACCAATCCGTACCTGTCAATTGGGAGATAAGCTCACCTCGAAAAAAAGCATTCTTTAATAAACTAGAGGAAATCACAGGAGGGTTTCACTAAACAACATAGGTGATATTCTTTCAGTTTTATATCAAAATTCTACTTCTACAAGCTATTTGAAAAATAATTAAAATGGAAAACATGAACTATCCTTTTATAAAAACATCCTTTTTACTCAGTACAGTCTTTTTTTTCACAACTTTGGTTTCCGGTTGCCAATCCGAACCGGAATATACTATTCAGGGGGAACTCAAAAAGTGGCACAAAATAGAATTAGTTTTCAACGGCCCCTCTACTGATGAAATGAATGAGGTAAATCCTTTTGTGGACTACCGACTAGACGTTACATTTACTAATAATGATCAGACCTTTGTAGTACCCGGTTTCTATGCCGCAGATGGTAATGCCGCAGAAACAGGGGCAGAAAAAGGAAATAAGTGGATAGTCCGTTTTGCTCCAAACGCTACTGGAAATTGGAATTTTAAGACTTCCTTTAAAAAGGGAACCAATATTGCCGTTGCAGATGCTGTTAATAATGCCACCAGCGCAGAATATATAGATGGAACAACCGGTAATTTTACCGTGGCCGAATCAGACAAATCAGGTATTGATAACAGAGCAAGGGGCAAGTTAGAATATGTGGGCGAACATTACCTTAAATTCAAAGAAACGGGCAAATACTTTATAAAAGTTGGGGTAGACGCTCCAGAAAATATTTTAGCCTTCAGTGATTTTGATGCCACCACCAATGCCCTAGATTTACTTAAAACGTGGGAACCACACCGGAAAGATTTTAATGAGGACGCTAAAGACCTGTTATGGCAAGGTGAAAAAGGCAAAAACTTACTTGGTGCCATAAACTATCTAGCTTCTGAAGGCCTAAATGTATTTTCTTTTCTAACATTTAATGTTGATGGAGATGACCGTAATGTTTTCCCGTATCGCTTAAAGACATCTGAAGAAGAATACACTCAATATGCCAATGACAAGAAAAACAAAAATGCATGGCAGACCATGTTTCATAAAACCCGTTTGGATGTTTCCAAACTAGAACAATGGGAGCGAATTTTTGACTATGGCGAAAGAAAAGGAATGTTCTTACATTTTAAGACCCACGAAACCGAGACCGATCATTTAATGGACAACGGGGTCTTTGGTGTTGAGGGCAAATTATATTATCGCGAACTTATTGCCCGTTTTGGGCATCATTTGGCTATGAACTGGAATATTGGCGAAGAAAACAACCAACCCATAGAAAATGTTAGGGAAGTAACGGATTATGTGGCAAAGTTAGACCCTTACAATACACACAGGGTATTGCACACATTTCCTGATCAAGATTATCGTTATGCAGAATTGGTAGGTGACCAATCTACGCTTACCGGAGCCTCACTACAACTAAGTGAAGAAGACTTTAAAGATGTACACCCAAGAGTTCTAAAGTGGATGAAAAATGCGGACGAAGCAGGTAAAAAATGGGCTATTGCCGTAGATGAGCCGGGCAAAGCAAAAATTGCGCTTTTGCCAGATGCAGAAGACAAAGAGCATAATGATGCCCGCGGGAATGCACTCTGGGGAACCTTATTGGCTGGAGGCTACGGTGTTGAATGGTATTTTGGTTATGCAAGTCCACATTCGGACCTTACTTGTCAGGATTATAGAAGTAGAGACCTGTTTTGGAACCAAAACCTTCACGCTAAACTCTTTTTTGAGAACCACATCCCTTTCTGGGAAATGGAGCCCTCAGATGACCTAACCATCGATTCTGATTCTTTCTGTTTTTCAAAAGCCGATGAGGTATACGTAATCTATCTCCACCCAGGAAAAGAAACAACCTCGTTAAATTTAGGTGATTCCGGCGACACATTTTCTGTAAAATGGTATGACCCAAGAAACGGTGGTGATTTGTTAGATGGATCCGTTACATCAGTAGAAGCTAAAGGCACTGTTGCTTTGGGCAACCCTCCAAAAGATCAAAAAAAGGACTGGGTAGTGCTAGTTCAAAAAAAGAACTAATTGTAGTTAAGTTTTAAAACTCCTACTCTGTGGGTATTGGTGATTTGTTTTCTACAATTTATTCTTATTCGTAGAATTACGAATCACCAATTCTGATTTTAAGACCTTACGTGAATCTTCCTTTTCGTAGTTTTCGATTCTATCTAGAATTAGGTTTGCGGATTCTACACCCATTTCATAACTGGGCTGATCTATACTGGTAAGAGAGGGTTCTAAAAGCTCGTCTATAGGTTCGTTATTGAAGCCTATAATTGCAATATCTTCGGCCATTTTCAAACCTCGCTCTTTTGCGGCGAGCATTACCCCTATTGCTACTTGATCACTAAATGCCAGTACTCCGTCTGCATGTTCTGGAGAGTACAACAATTTTCTAGCAGTACTTAAATTTCCTTCTCGTGTGAAATCTGTAGTTTCAATAAACTTTTCATCCACAGGAATATCAGCATCTATCAAAGCCTTTTTATAACCCAAAAGACGGGTAGAGCTTATCTGTAGCATTTCTGGTCCTCCAATATAGGCAATGCGTTTACACCCTACTGATATTAAATGTTGGGTTGCATCGTAGGCCGCTTTAAAATTATCGATGATTACCTTGTCCGATTCGACCTCATCGCAAAGGCGGTTAAAAAACACCAATGGTATTTTTCTTTTTTTAGCTTCCAGAAAATGGTCGAACTCTTTGGTTTCGCTTGCCAGAGAAACTATGAGTCCGGACACTCCTATATCCATCAATTCTTTGACCAATATTTTTTCTCGCTCGTACGACTCGTTCGATTGACAGATGATTATCTGCATCTGGTGTTTTTCCAGGACTTCCTCAATACCTGAAATGGCCATGGCATAGAGGTGATACTTTATACTCGGTACAATAACCCCTACCGCTTGTATCTTCTTTTTAGAAAAGGGGTTGATATGCTTGGTCTGAAAATAATTGTACTCTTGCGCCAGTTCAAGAACTTTTTCCCGGGTTTGTGCGCTGATGCGGGTATTGCCCTGTAATGCTCTAGAAACGGTAGAAATAGAAACATTAAGTTTCGCGGCAATATCCTTTAAGGTCGTTTGTTTTTTATCCAAATCACTAGAAATGAGTGCGACAAATATAACTTAAATATACTTCCTTATGGCTTATAGGGCAAATTCTGTTGCTGCAAATCAATATTTATTTGGCATAAAAGAGAGCCCTTACAGACAATTTTATATCATTTGCATGTAAGCGCTCTCTTCTTTAAAACAATTCTATGGGATTTATCTAGACGCAACTTTAAACCACGACCATTATCAACTATCTATTTTTACTGTTCTTAGCCTCAATGCATTCGCAATTACAGAAACGGAACTAAAACTCATGGCAAGAGCAGCAATCATTGGTGATAATAAAAGACCGAATACAGGAAACAAAACTCCTGCGGCAATAGGAATACCAACGGTGTTATAGATTAAGGCAAAAAACAGGTTTTGCCTGATGCTCTTCATTACGGCCTCACTTAAATTTCTTGCTTTTACAATGCCGTGCAAATCGCCTTTTACCAAAGTTATCATCGCACTTTCTATAGCCACATCGGTTCCGGTTCCCATAGCAATACCCACATCGCTTTTTGCCAACGCTGGGGCATCGTTTATTCCATCACCTGCCATAGCGACTACCTTACCTTGTTCTTGCAACCTTTTTACCTCGTTTAACTTGTCCTCAGGAAGCATTCCTGCTTTAAAATCCGCAAGCTTAAGTTCTTTGGCAACTGCTTTGGCGGTATCATGATTATCTCCTGTTAGCATTACCACAGCTATACCCTTCTCCTGAAGAACCTGAATTGCTTGAGCACTTGTTCCTTTGATTTTATCGCCAATAACAACATAACCCACCACCTGCTCACCTACGGATAAATACGATACCGTTTTGCCTTTTTTCTGTTGCTCGTTGGCTTCATGCTTCAGGTTTGCTCCTAAAGAGGCCTTTGCATGCTCCATCATTTTTAAATTGCCCAAAGCAACTTTCTTCCCTTCTATTTTACCTTCTACCCCTTTTCCGGTTACGGCATTAAAACTATCGGTCTTCAAGATTTCTACGCCTTGTTCTTTCCCGTATGTTACGGTAGCTTCCGCAAGAGGGTGTTCACTGGAACTGTTCAAAGAAGCTATTAACTGCAATATTTCTTTTTCGGAATATTCGCCTTTAAACGTGCCAATGGCTTCCACGGTGGGTTTTCCTTCGGTAATCGTTCCCGTTTTATCAACAATCAACATATCTACTTTGTACATTTTTTCCAAAGCTTCGGCATTTTTGACCAATACCCCATTCTGAGCTCCTTTGCCCACACCCACCATAACGGACATTGGCGTTGCCAAACCTAGAGCACAAGGGCAGGCGATTATCAAAACTGCAATTGCGTTCACCAAAGCATATACATACGCAGGTTCAGGACCCCAAATGGCCCATACCAAAAATGTAATTATAGAAATAAGCACCACAGCAGGTACAAAATAACTGGACACCGTATCTGCCAATTTCTGTATGGGAGCGCGGCTTCGGCTAGCATCGTTAACCATATGAACAATTTGAGATAACAGCGTCTCACTCCCCACTTTTTCCGCCTTCATTAAAAAGGATTGGTTGCCATTTATGGTACCGCTGCTGACCTCATCTTTCTCCGCCTTATTTACGGGAAGCGGTTCCCCAGAAATCATAGATTCATCTACTGTGGTCGTTCCCTCAACAATAAAACCATCTACCGGGATTTTCTCTCCTGGTTTTACACGAAGCACATCGCCTTTTTGGATTTGGTCTATAGCAACTTCTTCCTCTTTTCCGTCAACAACGCGTACCGCTTTATTGGGTGCTAACTTCAACAATTCTTTTACGGCGGAATTGGTTTTGCTATGTGCCCGCGCCTCCAACACTTGGCCCATCAACACTAAAGTAAGTATGACCGTTGCTGCCTCAAAATAGACGTGCACCGCATCTGTTTCCGTTTTGAACTGTGGTGGAAAAAAGTCTGGAAACAACATTCCGAATACACTAAAAAGCCACGCCACCCCGGCACCAATGCCGATAAGGGTAAACATATTCAGGTTCCATGTTTTTACACTTCGGTAGGCGCGTTCAAAAAACATCCACGTGGCATAGAACACAACGGGAATAGAAAGTCCCAACTGTATCCAGTTCCACCATTTTTGTTCCATAAGAGCATATAGCGGATTGTTCGGAATCATCTCGCTCATAGCAATGATAAAGATGGGTAGCGTAAAGCCAAGTGCCAGCCAGAATTTGTTTATGAGCTTTTTATACGTTTTCTCTTCTGCGGAAAGGTCGGGTTCCATAGGTACCAAATCCATACCGCAAATAGGGCAACTTCCCGGTTCATCACGGATAACTTCTGGGTGCATGGGGCATGTCCATTTCTCGGAAGATGTCGCATTTAAATTTTGCTCTTCCACTAAATCCATTCCACAAACAGGACAATCACCTGCTTCATCATAGGTCTTATCACCTTCACAATGCATGGGGCAATAGAAAGTGCCGGTACCCTTGCCCTGCGGTTTGGGTTTTTCAGCTGCCTCATGGCGTGGACCTTCCCCTAGATTATGAATACTGTATGAACCGCCATCATCTTTTAGCGCCTGTTGAAAAGTATCTAAAGTAATATGAGATTCCATCTCAATGACGGCTTCTGCTTTTTCTAAATTTACAGAAGCATTGGTCACGCCCGCTACCTTTGATAGTATTTGTTCTACATGGCCGCGACATCCGTTGCATGTCATTCCGTGTATATGATAGGTATGTGTCATTTCCTCATAATTTTAGAGTGTAAAATTACTAAGAGGCAATACAAATCGTTTACACAATTACGATTCTTATTTATACAATTTGGTCCAAGGTCTTTCTATTCCAGCTTTCTAGGTTTTTGTATGCGCTCATGGACATTCCGGTGGAATTTTTGAACTGCCGTGCCAAGTGGCTACTGGTTTTATAGTTTAGGGTATAGGCTATTTCGGAGAAATTAAGCTGTCCCAACTGAATGTATTCTTTTACTTTTTCAATTTTTAGGTTGATGGTGTATTTTTCTAAGGTTACGCCCTCAGATTTGCTGAACAACTTGCTCAAAGCTGTTTCGGTCTTGCCAAATTCTTCCGCTAACGATTGAAAGAGGTGTTCCATTTCCCCGGATTCTATTTTACTTATCAATTTTACTTTTATCTGCTCAACAAGTGTTTCAGTTTCGTTATCGATAAGCTCAAATCCTGTTTCCTTCAAATCATTGGCCAAATTGGCCTTGCTACTTTTATCATCTGCAACGGCGTTTACTTTGCCTAATTCTATGGATTCCACCGTGTAGTTTTCCTTGGCAAAAATATCCAAAACCGAAGCGATACAACGGTTACAGACCATGTTCTTTATGTAGAATGTTTCACTCATTGTTTAATTTTCTATTTATTATGCGACCCATCACAATTGGGCATTCGTTTGGAACGACCGCAAGTACAATCATTCAGACCAAATTCGCCTAATATCCGTTCCGTGCTTTTTTCAATTCTAGATATTCGTGTAGCAGATTGCTTTGCCTTTGAAAAATATAGTAAATAGCCTTTTTGCCTTCCCGGGCTCAGGTTTTTAAAAGCTTCTTTAAACTCGAGGTTCTCTTTGAATTTCTGTTCTAACTCAACAGGAGTTTCATATTCTGAAACCATTTTCGTTTTGACTTTGAGTCCTAGTTTTTCAACTTCTATCGCCTCAAGAATATATTGTTTGATGATGGCTTTTTGCTCTTCTATTTGGGTAAGGTTCGTAAACCTAATTTGTCTTGCAGCCTGTGTGTTCCTGGTTTGCTGAATCAAAATTTGCTCAACATTCTGCAGTAACGCCCCCTTATTGAAAAGGAGCGCGCAATAGTTCTTGAAGCCATGAATAAGTACAATGTTTTTACCTTTATAGGTGTAACATGGATGCATCCATTTGAATTCCTCCACCAATTGACAATCCAGAATTAACTCGCGCAGTCCGGATAGTTCTTCTTGCCATTGGTCCAGACCATTTAGAAACTCATCTACTTTTGGGTTCATTATCAAGGAAAAATATTAAATTCTTAGCGGTAGCAATTAATAGTGCTGCTATACATAGTAATTAATCATAAAAGATAACACTATTCGGTTTTAGGAAGTAACTAAAAAAGAAAAAACCTCTCAAGAACGATTGTTCTGAGAGGTTTTATGTGGTCCCACCTGAACCATTTATATCTTGAATACATGTTACTTAAAATTACTCAAAACACTCGTAAACCACCGTTTATATTGCACAATTAGGATTTAAGGATAAAATGTGTACTTTTGAATTATCAACAAATAAAGGATATGTTGTCCCTTATGTTGTCACTTTTTACCATTTTACAAAATATGGATAAGTATATTAATTCTACGACAGGCACTGTTCGTTTCATTCTAAAAGACCCAAAATCTGATAGGGCTTGTCCCATAATATTTAACTTTAGTTTTGGTAGAGGTAAGAGATTAAGATGCGCTACAGGCTTTAAGGTTCACCCAAAAAATTGGGACTCTAAAAATCAAAGAATCAGAGCGATTTCTACAATTGCAAACAGAGAAGAAGTAAATGCACGGCTGAGAGATATAGAGAGCTTATTTTTAAAAAGAGTTTCCTTCTACCATAATCAAGGCAAAAATATTGATCGGACTTTTCTTAAACAGATTTATGCCAATCTTAAAAACAGAATTGAAAATGATTTAGAAGACAACAAGGTGAATTTCTTTTCTTACGTTGATGGGTTTACAGATGATAAACAGAGACATATAGACAAGACCAAAACAATCCCTCTAAGTAAAATAACCCTAAGAGCCTATAAGCAAACAATTAAGAAGCTGAAGGCGTACAGTAAATCACACAATCCCAACTTAGATTTTGACAGTATCAACCTTGAGTTTTACTACTCGTTTATACACTATCTAGAAAACACAGGGCTTTCTCTAAACACCATTGGCAAGCATTTAAAAAATCTCATAGCAATTTTGAACAGGGCAACAGAAGAGGGTGTAAATACTAACTTAGCTTATCAACATCGTGAGTTTAGAAGGGTTTCCGAGAATACTACTTCTATTTATCTTACCGCTCAAGAAATTGATAAATTAGAAAGGAAAGACCTATCCGACAAACCCCTTCACGAAAGAGCTAGAGATATATTTTTGATAGGTTATTATACTGGCCAAAGAGTATCTGATTACAATGGTTTGAGTGTAAACAACATTAGAAATTTTGAAGGGAGAGATGTTTTCGAAATTATACAAAAGAAGACCTCAAAAACCGTATACATTCCAATACACCCAAAACTTAAAGCTATATTCAAAAAGCGGTATAAAGGTAAAATGCCCAGTAAAATGCCAGAACAATTAATAAATAAATATATCAAAGAAATTGCTCAGTCAGTTAAAATTAAAGAAGACGTATACGTCACAAAAACTATTGGAGGAAAAAAAATCACAGAACCAATAAAAAAACATAAGCTAATAGGTACACATACAGCCAGAAGGTCTTTTTGCACTAATGCGTACCTCTCAAAAATGCCTGTTATAGATATTATGGCCGTTAGTGGCCATACAACCGAAAAAGAATTCTACAAGTATATTAAGGTCTCTTCACAAGAAAGAGCTGTTAAAATAGCCGATTCGGCCTTCTTTCAATAATAAATTAATTAATACAACAAACCCTATTTCATATGTATCAGAATGTATTTTCAATTGACGAAACTTATTACAAAAGCAGAATAGAAAATGGAGAGCCTTTACCCGAATACCAATTGAATAATTACGACTATTACCTACCAAGGTTAGAGGAAGATATTTACCTTAGAATCTTTCTTAAAAAACTATTGTTTGACATTGACATATTACAAGTATCAGAATATTTAGACTTTCACTACGAAAACTCCCAAAGAAATAATAAGTTAATCCAAATTATAGAATTAAAGGTCCTTCCAGCCGTAGATAACATTATTGCCAACTCCTCAATAAATCTAAATGGAGGCTATCCTAGTCAACGCAAGCTAGAAGATGGTTTTGTCGATATAGAAGGTACTTTTAAGAATGACCAATATGAATTCAGCACATTTTATCATATAACAGGTTTCAAGAAACTATCAGAGGGACTAACAAAACGAAAACTTATAATTTTCGATTGGCTGAAGACCTTTAGTATACAAAACGAGCCTCTTAAATTCACTCCAATTAAATGGTGCGGAAAACCCTCTCATATCGGTATTGTAGTAAATGAGTTGATTCAACAAGGCTATATAGAAGCTCCACTAAATTCAAATGATGAAATCAACTATTCCGAACTTTCACGAACTATTTTAAAAATGTTCTCATTTGATAAACCTTCTTCCGTTGAGACTTTAAGAAGGTATTTAAATCCCGATGACAACAAACACATCCCAGTAAAAGAAAACTTTGACAATCAAGGTTTTAACATACCTCACTCGGGACTGACCAGTTAGGTACCGGTACCCTCTGGTACCCATAGAGAACTCATTGCATAGTAGTTTTGTTCAAAACAAATTTAATACAAGCTACTATGCATTCTAATCAGAACAAATTCTATCAAATCGTTCCCGAGACACAAACGACAGATATTATTTCTGGACTGGTAAAAGCAATAACACCTCTCTTAAGTAAAACTCAAGAAAGGCCAACCGATGATTTCGAAGAACTGTTCACAGTTGACGAAACTTTAAAGTTTCTTAAATGCTCCAAACAAGCGTTATGGAACTGGAGGAAAAATGGTATCCTCCCATCTTATAGATTGGGTAATAGGGTATACTACAAGAAGAGTGACATTTTTGCAAAACTTATCAAACAAGAATAGTTATGATAGGTTTTATAAAACTACCTCGAGAAATTCTTGATTGGGAATGGTATACCCACCCAACCGTATCTAGACTCTACATTCACTTACTCGTAAAAGCTAACTATACTGATAAATGTTGGCAGGGCAACGTAGTAAAAAGAGGGCAGCTAATTACATCCTACAAACACCTTGCTGCACAATTGAACATAACAATTCAACAGGTTCGTACTGCTCTAAAAAAATTGTCTACTAGTGGTTATATCACATACCAACCAACAAACAGATTTTCACTTATAACGATAGTAGAATATGACAATACACAGAACTCTACATCTGAAATTAACAAACAGTCTTTAACCTTAGAAACGCACAAAAAACATTCTGGAAACAATCCAATAACAACAACTAAAGAAAATAAAGAAATATATAAATCAAAAGAAGAGTTTAGAAGAGCGGTTTTTTCTCACTCAAATCATTCAAAAATAATTTTAAAAAGTTTTTTCAATTATTGGAGCGAAACCAATAAAACAGGGAAAACTATGCGAGTTAATGGTGAAACTTATTTCGATGTCTCGGTGCGAATAGAAAAATGGAAGAAAAACGAAAGGGCAATCCAAAACAAGGACTATAAACTATCAACTAATCGTTAACTTATGAAAACTACACAAACACTATCATTGGCTTCGCAAAATTTGATACAAGCAATAACCAATCAAAATATATCAGGTGACCTAAATCAAAAAGCTCTTAGTAATCTGAACAAAAAGCACCTCTGGCCACTATTTCTTAGAAAATTTGAATCAATAACTAAAAGTAAATTCCATCAAACCCCAGAATCTCTTGCAAACATTAGTTGCTTGTTTCATTATTTTTTAATGGATGAAAAGTTTTTAAATCATCCAAACATTAGAAAAGACTTATCAGAACCATCATTCACAAAAGGCTTGTTAATAATTGGTGGTTATGGAGTTGGAAAGACGGCCTATATGCGAGCCCTCGAAGAAAGTTTCAAGGCTCTGAAAATTTATGCTTTTAAGACCTGTTCTACCAATAGTGTGGTCCAAAGATTTGAAGAATGTGGTACTCATGAAGATAAAGTCTCTCTAAGAAAAGATTTTCAGAGAGGCATTCTCCTCTTCGACGACCTTAACTCTGAACGCGTTGCCAATCACTATGGAAAGGTTGACGTTATGAAGGAAACACTAGAAGAGCGATATATGCTAAATAAACTTACCCATATCACTATGAACTATCTTGAACAACATGAAAATGACGTAGAAGCAACCCTAATGTCAATAGGCCAAAGGTATGGAAGTAGAGTATATGACAGATTATTTGAAATGTTCAATATTGTGGTGTTCAATGGTAAAAGTTTCAGGAAATAGGGTGATAGGGTGATAGGGTGATAGGGTGATAGGGTGATAGGGTGATAGGGTGATAGGGTGATAGGGTGATAGGGATATTACAAAACCTTAGAAACATACCACCTTTAACCATAATGTATTGAATAAGTGTGGTTGAATTTATTCCCCTATAACTTTACTTAAGGTATTTCTACACATATCAAATCTAACCAGCTATATAACCACACCATATCCAAATGCTCCAAATATCATATCATTTTTTATAAATTAAATAAGCCATATGCTCTTAAATAATCGCAAGAAAAAAGGTAATCTATAAAATTCAAAACGGTTTGCAGTTAAAGATGTGGAGTTTAATAATGTTGAACTGTGTTTCAACATTATGAATATATATGAACCATACAAATAACGGATTTAACCATATAAATGAATCCGTTATTACCTTCACCAGCCTATATTTATTCCTTTACGCACTCAATCTATTTGCCACCTTTAATCAATCACCAACTACCACCACACAATTTGTAAGAAAAATGCTTATTTTGGTAGTTGCAAATAGATAGAGACCTTACCACTCTCACAAACATATCAAACCAAAATGCCAGATTGTATTGAATCCAGCGCCAATACTAAATTTAAAAATGGGCTCTGTTCAGATTGTTACCAAAGAAAGAATGGGAATCCATGGGTTTCCGGAGTGATTAAAGGACGAATTGCTGAAACTATTATTGAGCAACTTTTCATTTCATTAGACTTCCAAGTGTTTAAATATGGTATGGAGAATTCTATACCTGGAATAACCGACCTACTCAAAGGAGTGAGAGGAGACGTTGCTAAAAACATCCGCCAGATGCCTGACTTTGTCGTGTTCAAGGATAATCAAGCTCACTTTATTGAAGTGAAGTTCAGAAAGAGCGGAAAACTAACTCGAAAAGACATTGAAAATTATGGTGACTATCCCTTTGAAAATGCTCTATTTGTTTTAGTCACCCCCAAACATATTAAATGTATCTCATTTGAAGAGCTTAAAGAAGGAAAGGAAATCCATGAAAAATGTCGAAATTGGCTAGGCGATAGAAAAGAATTTGAAACCTGTAGAGAGAAAATAAAGGAGTATTGTAGTACGCAAATTCTTTGAAAATGTCGACTAATTAGAACCATATCAAGGCAATAGAATCAACTTGTGAAAGAAGCTCAAACCAGAAAAGAAATTATTGATCACCAGCTAAAACTGGCTGGCTGGAATGTTAATGACTATACCCAAGTAGCTGAAGAGTATTCAGTTATATCAAAATTAAATGAATCATCCATAGAACATGATACTACTTTTAGTGATTATGTTCTTTTGGGAAAAGACGGTAAAGCACTAGCAGTAGTGGAGGCAAAAAAAACATCTAAAGATGCAGAAATAGGTAGGGAACAAGCAAAGCAGTATTGCGAAGGAATAAAAGAAGATATAGGAATTCTGCCTTTTTGCTTTTATACTAATGGATTAGATATTTTCTTTTGGGATTTAAACAATTACCCACCTAAAAAAATTATTGGTTTTCCTACTCGTGATGATTTAGAACGATATGATTATATAAGAAAACGGAAAAAACCACTTGCAGCCGAATTAATAAATACGGCTATCGCAGGAAGGGGTTACCAGATACAAGCCATTCGTGCAGTCATGGAAGCCATTGAAAAGAAGCGCACAAAGTTTCTTTTAGTTATGGCAACAGGAACTGGTAAAACAAGAACCTGTATTGCTTTAACAGATGCATTAATGCGCGCTAGTTGGGCTGAACGTGTTTTGTTTTTGGTAGACAGAATAGCATTGCGCGATCAGGCCTTAGATGCTTTCAAAGAACATTTACCTAACGAACCCACTTGGCCTAAACGAGATGAAAAATTAATTGCTACCGATAGGCGTATTTACGTTTCTACCTACCGCACAATGCTTAATATTGTCAAAGATGATGAGAATACCCTTTCTCCACATTTTTTTGATTTGATTGTTATAGATGAAAGCCACCGCTCCATTTACAATACCTACCAAGAGGTTTTAGGTTATTTCAATACCATAACGCTAGGGTTGACTGCGACACCTACAGATGTGATTGACCATAATACGTTTGATTTGTTCGAATGCGAAGATGGCTTGCCAACCTTTGCGTATTCCTATGAAGAGGCGGTGAAGAATATTCCACCTTATCTGTCGAATTTTGAGGTGATGAAAATTCATACCAAGTTTCAAGATGAAGGCATTAGCAAGCGTACGGTTTCTTTAGAAGACCAAAAGAAATTATTGTATGAAGGCCGTGATATTGAAGAAATCAATTACGAAGGTACACAACTCGAAAAATCAGTACGGAACAGAGGAACGAATGCTTTGATTGTTCGAGAATTTATGGAAGAATCTATCAAAGATTTAAACGGTGTACTGCCGGGTAAGAGTATATTTTTCTGTCAATCTATTCCACAAGCACGACAAGTAGAAGAGATATTTGATAAGTTGTATCCCGAATATAATGGCGAACTGGCCAAAGTTATGGTTTCAGATGACTCAAGGGTTTATGGAAAAGGTGGGTTGCTAGACCAGTTTAAGTTAAACAATATGCCTAGAGTGGCTATTAGTGTCGACATGTTGGATACTGGTATCGATGTTCGCGAATTGGTGAATTTAGTTTTTGCAAAGCCTGTCTTCTCTTATACCAAATTTTGGCAAATGATTGGGCGAGGCACTCGCCTTTTGGAACCAACGGCAATGAAACCTTGGTGTGTTGAAAAAGATGTATTTAGAATTATCGACTGTTGGGATAATTTCGAATATTTTAAACTGAACCCGAAAGGTGTAGAAAACAAAAAACAAGTGCCCTTACCTGTTCGTTTTGCAGGACTACGGATCGATAAAATTGAACTGGCTCTAGAACTGAATGAATTGGACATTGCGCTAAAAGAAATTGAACTATTCCGAACACAACTTAAGAACTTACCAAAAGATTCGGTAGTTATCCAAGATGCGCAGACACCTTTGGTAAGAGCTATGAAAGCAGATTTTTGGGAGAATTTAGATACTAAGAGTTTTGAGTTTCTTAGAGACATCATACGCCCTTTGTTTAGAACAGTTTCTCAAGTTGACTTCAAGGCTATGCGTTTTAAAAAAGATGTATTGGAGGCCTCTCTGGCGCATTTAGAAGATAATGCCGAACAATTAGAAATTCTAAAAGAAAATATTCAAGAGAAAGTATCGCTTTTACCCCTATCGGTAAATGTGATTGAAAAACAGGCCAGCTATATCAAAAAGGTGCTTACAAACAACTATTGGGCTACTATTACAGATACAGAGTTTGATGTGCTTGCCCAAAAGCTGGCCCCTTTAATGCGCTATGTTGATAAACCTGTGACAGGTAGTGGTATGGATCATTTAAATATGAAGGATGTTGTCACCACAAAGGAGTTTGTGGAATTTGGGCCCCAGCATGAATCGGTTAGTATTTCCCGGTATCGAGAAATGGTAAAGCAGAAAATCATGGAGCTTTTGAAGCGCAATCCTATACTGAAAAGCATTAAGGAGGGCAAACAAATAACAACCGAAGAAGCCGCTCAATTGGCCGAAGAACTGCATTCGGAAGACCCTCATATAACCGAAGCCTTATTGCAAAAAGTGTACAAAAACCAACGTGCCAATTTTTTGCAGTTCATAAAACATATTTTAGGTATTGAGGTATTGGAAAGTTTTGATGAAACTGTTAGTAAAAAAGTCGCTGAATTTATACAAACACACACTACCTTGAGCACCCGACAAATTGAGTTTTTAAATCTCTTGCGCGATTATATTATTGAGCGAGGGCAAATACATAAACGAAATTTATTAGAAGCACCTTTTACGGTAATACACCCAAAGGGAATACAAGGGGTATTTAACCCTAAAGAGATCAAAGAAATAGTAACATTAACTGAGCAACTGGTAGCATAATGGAAAGTGATATTAGAAAACACCTTATTGAATTAGCGAGGCTACGTACGACTCGCAGTTATTCACAAGTTAATGATGCGTTAATGCTTGGCCTTGATTTTTCAAATGACTACCATCGAAATCTCATTGGTGAATGGTTAGGTAACATTTCTGTTTATGAGTTTAAAAATGGCAGACCTTTATTGAGTGCTTTAGTCACACACAAAAATGGACAAAGGGAACAGGGAGATGGTTTTTATAAACTTTCTGGGGATCTGCTAAAAAAAGATTGGCAAGACCTAAAGAAAGATAAAAAGTGGGAGAATGGCGTTATTACCAAATGTTATGAATTTTGGTTAGATAAAGAGAACTTTAGGAATTTCAAAAACGATTATTAATGAGCTTATTACAACATAATCCAACCATAAAATCAAAAATTCAGGAACTCTGGAATAAATTCTGGAGTGGTGGCATCTCTAACCCACTGACCGCTATTGAGCAGATCACCTATCTGCTTTTTATGAAGAAATTGGATGAAAATGATACCGATGCTCAATCACGAGCGGAATTTACAGGAGACCCTTTTAAATCTCGTTTTGAAGGAGAGTTTCAATTGCCCAATAGTGACCTTAAAATTGAAAAGCAACAGTTACGTTGGAGCGAATTTAAACGATTACCCGGTGAAGAAATGTTGCAACGGGTACAGCAATATGTGTTTCCGTTTATCAAGACCTTGGATACCAATGATTCCCCCTTTGTAAAACATATGCGCAATGCCGTTTTTATCATTCCTAAACCATCGCTGTTGGTAGAGGCGGTGAAGATTATAGATAGCATCTATGAGGAAATGGATAGGGATGCCTCTGAAAAGGGACAGGATTTTCAGGATATACAAGGGGATGTATATGAATACTTATTAAGCGAAATAGCAAGTGCGGGTAAAAACGGTCAATTTAGAACACCACGCCATATCATTAAATTATTGGTGGAATTGGTTGCTCCACAATTGGGTAATCGTATTGCAGATCCAGCTTGTGGTACAGGTGGCTTTTTGTTGGATGCTTATCAATATTTAGTAACTCAATTAGATAAAGAGAAAGGTACACGAGAAACCGACGAAGACGGATTTATACGCTCTAGCAAGGCATCAAGATTTGATGAAAAGACAAAAGCAATTTTAGATGCCAGCCTTCAAGGCTACGATATAGACCAAACCATGGTACGTTTGGGGTTGATGAACCTGATGATGCACGGTATAGAAAGTCCTCAGATAGATTATACCGACACCCTTAGTAAAAGTTATAATGAAACCAGCCAATACGATGTGGTATTGGCCAACCCACCCTTTACAGGTAATATAGATAAGGGAGATATTAATGAAAGCTTGCAATTGAGTACGACCAAGACCGAACTGCTTTTTATAGAACGTATTTACCAAATGCTGCGCATGGGTGGTACGGCCGGTATTGTGGTGCCACAAGGGGTTCTTTTTGGAAGTGGAAAGGCCTTTAAGGAAGCCCGCAAGTTGATGATAGAAAAAAGTGAGCTTAAAGCGGTAATAACGGCGCCAAGTGGCGTTTTTAAACCATATGCCGGGGTTAGTACTGCCTTACTCATTTTTACCAAGGGTGGTGAAACCGAAAATGTTTGGTTCTATGACATGCAAAGCGATGGCTATAGTTTAGATGACAAACGGGGCAAATTAGAAGGTTATGGAGACTTGCAAGATATTGTCATTAAATATAAAAGTGCAAAACCGGCGTCTGAAAATGACCGGAAACGAAAACACTTTACCGTACCCAAAAAGGAGATTGTTGCAGAAGGCTATGATTTGAGTTTCTCCCGTTACAAAGAAGAGGTATATGAGGAAATTAAATATGAAAAGCCCGAAGTAATTTTGGAAAAACTAATGGGAGTAAATGGTTTGGAAGCTCAAATTTCCAAAAAGTTGAACGAATTAAAGGAGTTGTTTTGATGAAAATGCAATCCAAAAACATAGCCCAGATAGCAGAGGTAGTTGCCGGTCAATCTCCACCTTCTGACAGTTATAATGATATAGCTGAAGGGCTTCCGTTTTATCAAGGCAAAACTGATTTTGGTGCTATAAATCCTATTCCTAGAAAATGGTGCACTAACCCTAAGAAAATCGCTGAAACCAATGACATACTAATGTCTGTTAGGGCGCCAGTAGGTCCTGTTAATTTGGCCAATGAAAAGGCTTGTATAGGAAGAGGGTTAGGAGCAATAAGAGCTAAAAGACAAAATGATTTTAGATACATTTATTATTTTTTAAAAAACAATCAAGAATTAGTCTCTAGATATTCTACGGGTTCAACTTTCAAATCAATATCAAAAAGGGATATTGAAAGAATTAAAATTTATGTTCCAAAAGACCCTTTAGACCAAAAACGCATAGCGCAAGTCCTGACCGATTGTGAAGAACTCATTGCCAAGCGCAAAGAAAGTATTGCCCTTTTAGATGAGTTGTTGAAAAGTACTTTTTTGGAGCTATTTGGGGATCCTGCTTTGAATAATAAAAATTTTTCAGTGCAAAATGTTGAGGATATAATTTCGAGCAAACCGGTTAACGGTATTTCACTACCCAAATCTTCGTATAAAGATGATGGAGTTGAAATGGTACATATGTCAGACTTATTTTATGATATAGTAAAACGCGGAGAATTAAAAAGAGTGAAAATTCCAGAAAATTTTATTACAAAATATGGATTAAACTCGGATGACATTTTAATAGCTAGAAGATCACTGAATTTTGAAGGTGCTGCAAAAGCATGTTTAATACCAAAAAGTGATGAACCTTTAGTATTCGAATCTTCAATGATTCGGCTAACTCCAAATCAAGATTTAATATTACCTATATATCTTTTTCATTTTTTCAACAATGAGAGAGCAAAAAAAAAGTATGTTTTAAAACGTGTTACAAAATCAACTATATCCGGAATAAATCAGTCAAATTTAAAGCTGATAGAAGTTATTTGCCCTCCACTCCAGTTGCAAAAGGCTTTTGCCAAAATTGTAGATAAGGTTAACGAAACTAAAGAGCTATATCAAAACCATTTAAATGAGCTTGAAAACCTTTATGCTCGCTTAAGTCAAGATGCATTTAAAGGTGAGTTAGATTTGAGTAAGGTAGTTTTGAGGGAGGAGTTTTCAACAAAAAATAATAGTACTGAAATCCAACAAGAATATCTTAAGTCTGAAGAGCAACCCAAAATCATATACAAAGAAAAGGTTTCTCTTCCTCCCATAACGGATGAGGAAGCGGAAGACATGAAATGGGAAAGTTTTGACCCAGAAGAACCCCTGAAACTTAGAATAGAAGATGTCAGTTCAGAGTTTTTAGCAGACCTTATAAAAGAACGTTTTAGAAACCACCATTTTTCAATGGAAATGTTAAGAAAGTGTTTTAAAGAAGAACAAAAAATGGAAATAAGCTACTATTCTTCTGAACAGTTAAAAAAGAAACCACATTTACACGAGCAACAAGATTTAAAGAAGTTTATTTTCTCATCCATTGTTTTAGAGTCGGGTAAAAACCGCAACCCGTATTTAAAGTTAGAGCAAGCTTTTTATGATGCCCAAAAAGAAAATTTTGATTTAAAATTAAGCGCTAGAGACTATAAAATCTTCAAAGAAAAAGATGTGCATCAACGTTCTGGCATCTATTTTAAAATATTGGGATGAGATTAAAAAGTGTTGAAATATTAGGAAGTGAATTTAGTAGCTTAAAACCAAACTATCGTTTTGAGTTTAACAACTCTAAGGATACGACACAACTTTCCACCAAGATTTTTGCAGGCTTAAATGGTAGTGGTAAATCTAATTTACTTGAGCTCTTTTCTAAAATTTTTTACTTCTTAGAATTATACCATTTACCATCAGCCTCTGAGGAAAATAGATTGGACAAAAATTTTGGTTTTATTATTGAGTATTACCTGCCTTATGTAGCTGTGCAAACTGCTATTCATCAGCAAGATCAAGAGCAATATTTAGTAAGGATTTCAAAAAAAATTGGGGAGCACCCTGAATTTTCTTTACACTATAACAATGAAAAAGATTCAAGAAGAATTGATTACACGGGACCCGAAGGTGAAACTAAAGATATACTTCCTAAAAAAGTAATCGCATATACATCTGGCCAAAATGAGTTATTGAGCAACCCATACTACAAAGTACGTTACCATTACTTTAAGCAATTGGAAACTGATAAGCAAAAAGGACCTAACCATAATCCAATGGAGAAAAACACATTATTTTTCATGGATTACGAGTCAAATTTTTCTGTTTTTATTTGCAACATGCTGCTGGCTAATAAAGTGAATCTAGATTATTATAAACAAATTCTTGCCATTGACGGTCTTAGTTCCTTTAGGATAACTTTGAACCTTACTGACTATAAAAACAAAAATGTTGTCTTAGGATACCGATTAGAAAAAGAACTCCAAAGATTAAAGTTATGTGCAACTTCCTATTACGAAGAAAAAGGCAAAAAAGGATTTAAATCTAAAGTGATTTTAGATTATAAAGTAAACAATGCGACAATAGAGGCGTTTAAATTTCATTTCAAGAACGCCTTTGACTTGTTCAAAGTGTTCTATGAGTTTGATACACTCAATTTATATATGGTTCCTGTAATGACCCGTAAATTGATTATGAATGCTCATGAGACCTTAAACTTATCAGATGAAATGCCAAAGGCAGATCCATCAAGTCTGGTATTTAGAATAGAGAAGATAACCGTTGATAAGATTATTAACAGATCAGAAAACGAAATCAAGGAAATTTATTACAAATCCCTATCCGATGGAGAACATCAATTTAGTCAAGTAATAGGGTCGGTTTTAATGATGGAAGAACCAGGTTGTCTATTCCTTTTTGATGAGCCTAATACGCACTTTAACCCTATGTGGCGTGCCAAAATGATAAGCATTCTTAATAAAATTACGGGGATTGAATTTGATAGTAATAAACGGGTTTCAAAGGTTAGACAGCAAGAAGTAATATTGACCACGCACTCCCCTTTTGTAATTTCTGACAGTTTTAAAGAGAATGTTTACAAATTTGAAAATGGAAAATTTTCAAACCCGGAATTACAAACACACGGTAGTTCCATAACCTTTCTTTTAGAACTAATATTTAATAGAGATATCTCCATTTCAGATTTTTCTAATGAAAAATTGATAGAACTAAAAGAAAGTATTCATACAAAAGAGGATATAGCTAAAGTCAAAAAAAGCCTATTAAACTTTGGTGAGTCCATTGAAAAATTTGATATATATACCTTCTTGATGGAAAAAGAGGAAGAATTTAAAGACGATAAAGATGGAGACAATTTAATGCCACCAACGACCAATGATCTACAGCTACAATAAAATAAAGCATAAGATTACTGGTTTTCATTGGCACATTTGTTATGTCTTTGAACAAATCTTCAAACTTGATTTAACGAGTTATGATGAAGATAAATTAATTCATCCTGACTTTAGACCAATTGTAGGCGCATCAAAAGTTAGGTTAGAAAAACCTTTAAAAGAAATCGTACATGCGTATCATAATCTTCCAGACTCAGCTAAAATTCAACTTCAAGATGCGTTTCTTGCTAATAATGATATTGCATGTTTAAGTGATAATAGTAAATACTTAGTTCCATATGAGGCCTTACATGAAGATATTGTAGATATTCTTAAGCCTTTTTTTACATCCCTTTGGGAAGAGTATCCAATAGTGATTGCAATGGAAACTGATTTTGGCACCGTAAAGTCCCATTATGAGAGTCTAGCACAAAATATTTTTGTTTGTCCTTTTTGCGGATTGGAGTCTTTTGAGACCCCTGAAGATGATTACAGAGAAGCCTATGATCATTATTATGCAAAATCTAAATATCCTTTTATAAGTGTCAATTTTGATTTGCTCTTCCCCACTTGTCATAAATGCAATTCTAAAGAAAAAAAGGCCCTTGATATCTTATACTTCGATGATGGAACTAGACGTTTAGCATACAATCCCTATGACGATAAACTATGTTCTGATGAACTTGAAGTTCAAATCATTAAAGATGAAAAATATAATAACCATACACTTATAACACTTTTAAAGAGTGTACCATGGAATTTAGAACTAAGGAGAAATGCAAAGATTGAAGAAGAAATAGGAACTTGGGATTCAATTTACGGTATTAAAAAAAGGTACTCTAACAGACTAAAGCATTACGAAACGGAATGGTTTAACGAGTTACTAGATAATTACAAGGATTCTCTAGAGGATGAGGTAGACTTTCAAAAATTCAAAAAAAGACAACTTAAAAAAGCAAAATATAGGGTTCTCAATTCTACTAATGGAATCTTACTTTATTCTTATTTTAAGTTTCTTTTTGAATCGGAAAATATTGAAAAAAGGCTTTATCAATGTGCTCGTAAAACATCTTAAATAGAAAATGGCCATTACAACAGGAACAAAACACTTAAACATATGACTCTATCATTTTAGTTTCAAATTAAAAATAATTTTGTAATTTAACAGTACTTCCCTCACTTTCAATAATTAACCATTCAAAAATGAAAGATATGAGGAAAGTCTACGTAATCTTCCTGCTGTTTTCCGTCACCATTCTACACTCCCAAGAAACAGCTGAATTTGAATTATTAGGTACGAAATACCAATACCTATTTGAAAAAGGGGCAAATAAATTTTCTATCTGCAAAATTTCTTCAGATGAAAAGTCCTGCAAGGTATTTACATTAAAAAACAATGATGCCTTTGCCCTTCCTGAAATGCAATCCCATTTAAAAGATTATTTTACAGAGCTTCGGGATAGTCTATCTACATATGACTCTTTAAAACTTACCTTGAATGTCGAAACCTTAAAAAAAGATGCTCTAGATGCTATCTATTTCAATCAACCAGTAAGCCTAAAGGCGTTTTTAATCGAATTGACAGAGAGTACTCAAGACACTAACACCTATGTCTTAAAACCCCTTAATCCAGCGTTTTCTTCAATTGAAAATATTCTGCTAAAAACTAGTAAGGACACCGCATCAATAAAATCTGATTTAGAATCAAAAATTCAGCAATTTTTAATCACTTCCCTAAATAATAACAAGAACGATATCATTAAAAATGTAACTCAGGCCTATACGAACGAATATGATAGTTTCTATAAGGGAAAAATAGCTAAAACCGAAGATTATAGTTATTTAACTACCGAAGAGTTAAAGCTTATAAGTAGTGATACTACTGAAAAATTTATATGGTACAAACTCATCTCCAATAATATATTTTATTTAAAAGTAATTCCCAAGGAAGATACTGGTAAAAACACAATATACGGTCCGTTTGAACTAGGTATTGGGTCAAGCGATTTTGTATCTCAAATAATAGAACAGCGGCAATTCGCAGGAGATGCAATTAACAAGGTGACACTGGAGAAAGTATATTTAAAGGTTGAACAGCCTATAAAAGAATTAAGAATTCAAAAAGAAAAAGAAACTCAAAGGGATATGCTTCTATTAATTGCAGATAGTATTGAAAATAAAAATATTGAATATAGCGGGTCCTTGACTCTTAATAAAGAATTTATTTTGACTGCCAAAGATAAGCATCCTAAAGTTTTTAAAGTTGACTCTGCAACCATTTCATTTTTTAACAATAGAGCAGATATGATAGTTATTGAGGGAACAGTGGATGGTAAAAAAGAAGTTCTAATCAATAACAATTATTCACTTCCTCTTAGGGCATTCAATGATTCTACACAGACTAATAGCTTAGGAGATTACAGCTACTCTTATGGCAATATATTCTGTTACGGCACTGGCAAAACCTTTAATTATGCCATTAAAAATGATGAAATAAAATTGACATCAGGTAAATCTGTCAAACTAAAACAACGCGATTTAATGGATTACTTTACTGGAATTATCTTTTCAGATTTTTTAGGCCTTAATAATAACACAAATGGTATAATCATCGCAGAAGCTCAAATGCGCCTACCACTGAACTTAGTTAACTATAAGTATATTACATTCTTTGATAATATCACATTTTATTTAACGGCTAACTTATTTGGTGGGTTAGAAAATGGTAATAGGAAAATAAAGTTGGAAGATGTAAACTCTAAAGACCCGGAGTCATTTTTGGAAAATGACCCTTACATGTTTAAAACCGACAACTTCAACCTTTTATTAAATAATAGTATTGACGGGGGGATTCGAACTTCGATTTTTACATATGAAATCAAGAGAGCCTCTACTTTTATGCACATAAGATATGGGCTCCGCTTCTTAAGCACTGGTGTTGAATATAATTTAAATGAAAGTATAACTTCAGAAAATGGAAATACAGTAAACAGCCTGTATGAAAAGCGCGATTTTCGGGTGTTTGCAATAGGCCAGGAAATCGAGACTAATTTTGAAATACGCCCACAATCAGACATTGGTGCAGACTTGACTATAGGCCTGAATTGGTTTGGAGCAACTGGAACAAATAAAAACGATATTAAGTTCAACACCTACAATAATTCTCCAAACTTAAAAGTAATGGCAAATTTATACTCCCTGGTTAATCCCAATAATAGTAAATCAGGATTATTTTTTAGATTAGGAGGACACTATGATTTGGGTAATTATGATTTATACCCGCAAATTATGGTGGGTTATGCAACCAACTTAACTTCCTTCATTAACAAAGTTCAGTCTAAATAAAACCCATGTTAAATGAAGCTTACAAAAACTGGTTTTATCCATTACTTACAGTGTCCTGAAAAGTATCCAAAAGGAGGGTTATGAAGAGTAAAGTTATGTAATTGAAATTTTTAATGCCCTTATTGTTCTCAGCCATTTCATCAGTCCTTCATAAATTGAACTTTATGATAAAGTTAAATACTCTAGTAAATAGTTCTACAGCCACTCTCATAAATTGAAGAACTTTATTTTATAACTGTATTTGTGGCATTTTCAATAGCAATTTTGGCCTCTTCAAGACTTCGCATGCGCTTTCCTCCAAAGGTCAAATTTTCAATTACTACGCCATCTACACTATAATCATCATCCCATCCTTTTATTAAAGAAGGTATAACCTTTTCTGAAACCACTTGAATATCCTTAAAAATTACATTTTCAATCTGCCCTCGGTTTTTTGAGTAAGAAGACCTCTCACTTTGAGGCAAGTAAAGCCATTGACTTCTATTATCGTTTGCGTCGGGGTCTTTAAGTGAGTCAGGAATATTAAAACCAAAACGTCTAGAATATTTAGCAGGAATGTCAACACTATAAATCGATAGTCCGATATAAAGATCAATAAGTTCATCACGTGCATCTTCCACACGCACATTTTCAAAAGTAACATTTCTTACAGTCGTATCTTCCGCATTATGAATACTTAATGCAGCTCCCCTTTCAACCCGAATGACATCACAATCGCGAAAAGTTATGTTCTGAACATAGTCTCCTTTCAACTCAAAACCTACCTCTAAGGCATTCCCGCCAATAGCGTTCCATAAAACAGTATTTTCAATCAATACACTATCGACTTTCGGGCTGCCCCGTCTTCGCACAATGTCAGGCTGTTTGCTTTTTATAGCAATACAGTCGTCTGAACTGCGAATAAAGGAATTTTTAACTTCTACATTATGACTTGCCTCTATATCGATACCGTCGCAATTGGCACGCCATCCAGTCTGCTTATGGTTGTCAATAATAACATTATCACATCCTCTCGGGTGCAGTGTCCAACCCCAGGCATCGTGTATTTGAACATCTTGGATTAGTACATTCTCGCACTCTGTAAGTAGTATGGAATTCACCTTTAGGGTTTTCCGGGCCGATTGATCCAAGATGCCACTCCCCAATATTCTGATATTATTCACATTATCAGCCGTAACATAGCCTTGTACAATTGCACCAGGCTCCAAATACAGGGTTTCGTTATCGTATAGCCTAATTTCACGGGCGTCGTAAATCTTACCCGCTTCGTAATAGCGTACATTGGGGTCGTCTTTGCTAGGGACATTTTCACGTTCAGGACTAGTAAACAAAAAAAGTGGCCTTTTTATATCATCGTCAAATTCAATACTGAGATTCATCGCTTTTGGGATAGAGAAAATGACCTTATTTCCAATAATTTTAGGTTTAATTCCGGCACTCAATGGGCGAACGACGACTTTTTTAAAGGATTTATCTCTTACGACAGTAACCGTACATTTACCCTTGATAATAGCATACGACATAGCGGCAATCGTACCTTCCAAAACAGGTAATTCCTTCCCCTCGGCGGTAACTTGAAAATCTTGAGCACGGGGATATTCTTTGGCAAAATTCGGCACGATTACGGTTTCAGCCGGTATTGTGGATACACCCATACTTAGAAATAAAACACCAATCATCAAAAGGGTCATGATAACTTTATAATAGTTTTTTTTAGGAAAATGTTGTCTTGTCATTCTGGCGTTATTTTTTCTTTTCCAATCATATATTATTTACATTTTCTCTCCCACGCTTTTCAACACCTCTTTGGTCCGTTCTTTCAAGGCGTTTATGTTCATCTTTTTATCGCCTCGGTACCAGTTCTTCCATTTGCCTTTTGAGGCCTTTTGTTTTCCAGAATCTATTACTTCGAAGGCATTTAAAGCTGTTCGTAAATGTTGTCTAGTTGTCTCCCAGTCTCTATTATCGGCAGCCTGTTTGGCGTAAATACAGTTTTCTAGCCATTGGCCAAGACCAATTACTATATCCACCTGTCCAATTAGATTACTTTCAAAGAAATCCTTTTCCATACCCGCCAATTTCGAATCTGCCGATACTGCTAAAGATTTCGCTTTTTCAAAGCCGGCAAGTTGTAAGTTCACCTTTTCCAAACTTTCATCTAATGGAAGTCCTCCAGCGGGGTTTGTATCCGACAGACTAAGGTGAAAAGCATCTTTAACTTTTATACTTTTCGTCTGCTTTGCTTGTTCCTCTCTTTGGGCATGGCCATCCACTAGTAATTCATTTAATTGGCCCAATATACTGAGTCCCTTAATCCGCTGCTGACCATCCAAAAAACCAGGTATCTGCTTATTTCCAACTTTTTGATAACTATCAAAATATTGACTATATGCCGCATAGGTTTCTTCGGGAGCATCAGAAAATCTATTGGCACACCATGCTTTTAGCGCTTCCGAAGGTTCAAATGAATCCATATTCCAAAACATGTCAGAAGAAGTCTGTAACGCCAAAGGAAACTCTCGAATGTTGGAAACATTTAAAATGGCATACTCGTTTGTATTTCGATCCATTGCCTCTTTAAATAACTGAAAAGGTTTAGATGGTGGAATCGCCTGTGCCAAATGCGGGCCCGCTCCCCATAATTGGTAGTGGTAGTAAATTCCATATTTATTATTTTCCGAACGCTCTGTATCATAAAAGTCAGATTGCCAGACATAACCCGGAGAGTTATCAGCAAAAATTATCATTACATTATCCGGAATCTTTAAGAGCCCTTCCTGATGAAAAAAGGCTCCTTCGGCCCACAGTGTAGTAGACATCAAAGGATTTTGATTACCTGTAACATTCATGATAATTTCCTTTTGAACCTTCATGGCATCGGAAATAATTGCAGCCCTTTCTTCGTCAGATTGTGGTACTCCAGGATCTGCCTGCCACATAGGCCTATCTGCAATTCCTCTTAATCCAATCTGCCAAATAACATCAGGGTATATGGCCCAGCGTTTGGCATAATCAGTCCACGTTTCGATTAACTTTTCCTTTTCACTATAAAAACTGAACAAGGGGTTTTTTTCTTTTTCCTTCCAATAATTCTGATAGCCAAAGGCACTCACTCCGACTGGTTCAATATGATGCATTGAAATAAATAGCCCTCGTTTAGAAACCTCTTTTATAAGGCGCTCTTCAGCAGGATTTCTTATGTCTAAAAAACTAGCGGGAATAATCAAATTGTAACGTAGTCGAACTGCTGCTTTCGCAACCTCCCTGATTAACACGGGATTTGTGACTTGACCATAGTAAGGGTAGTCAATTTTTCGGATACCTCCACTATCTTTGAATTCGGTCAAAAGGTCTTCATCATTTATAAACCAGCCACGAAACTTAAAATCAGGCTCAACGCTCTTGTAGTCAATTGGCTGCAATATAATTTTCTCTCTTTTTTCTGGCTCATAGCCTGTCCAATACTTCAATGGATCTACACCCAATTCCTTTTCCAAAAAATAATATATCCCGAACATTGTGCCCCGAGGATTACCGCCAATAATGTTTAGCCGGTTATTCCTCCCTTCTTTTGAAGAAAATATAACAAACTTCTCCCAAGCCCCCTCCAAGGCGGAAATTTTTTCGATGTCGATAATATTCCTTATGTCCGAATCGCCTACAGTACCAATTACGATGCAATTACCTTTGCATTCTTCCATATAAGTCACCGTTTTTAAAGTAATGCCGGTAATCAGCTCAATGTCGTCAATCAAATCTTTTGCGGCAAGTTGTACATATTCAGGTTCGTTAGAGCTGATAAAAATAGAGGTGGTAACTTCTCCAGAAATAACGAATTCATCCGAAGTGGTTGTACATTGGAAGAAAATTAAGCCAACTATAACTAGGAGTACTCGGTTTAATTTATGTTTCATGCTTAACAATTTGAAAATTTTCTTTAAATGGTCATACGACTAGGAAGTAATAATTCCTGCAGCATGTATCAACCCCTTTATATAGCCGATACCAAAAAGGTTGCCTTTCATTTCATAGCCCACATTTTGATTGTCTTCACCCGCCATGGTCGGTACGTGGTCAGATCGTAATGGGCCATCAAAACCGACTTCTTTATAAGCCTGCATCATCTTGAACATATCGGTAGGGCCGTTGTCGTGAAAGGTTTCGCGGAAATCTTCGGGATTGCCAACGACATCCCTAATGTGTACAAAGAATATCTTGCCGTTCTTACCGTGCTTTTTGAGCATCGCCATTACATCTTCATTCATAGTAGTAAAAGTTCCTTGACAGAAAGTCAAACCGTGTGAGGGACTATCTGAAAACGAAAGTGCCTTGTCCATTGCTTCGGCCGTGGTAAATATTCGGGCGATACCATGAACGGGACTTATTGGTGGATCATCAGGGTGCAACGCCATTTTAACATTGTTCGCCTCTGCTACGGGCATTACCTGTTCGATGAACCACTGGTAATTCTCCCAAATCTGCTCTTCAGAAAAATTGCCCCATTCCGAAAAGGGTTCTTTTTTAGCCGTTTCATAGTTAAACCCACTGACAATCGCCCCCCCCCTTTCAGGAATCGCGTGATGCGTTCGGTACCAGCCCGTGGCCATAAAATTGTAACAGAGCAAAGAAACCCTAAGGCGACCCATGTTTTCAAGCATCCTTTGATACCTCTCGATATCTTCTTCCTTTCCTTCCAAGCCCAACTTGATGCGGTGCATGTCGAACTGGTCGCCCTCCAGTCCATAGAGCTGGAATCCGTTTTCCTCAAATATTTCCTTTGAACGGGCAAAGGAATCGTAATCGTCAATCGAAGGGTTTCCAGTAAGTTCAGGGGCCAACTTGGCAATGGCATAGTCAATACCCATTTGGCGACAGAGCTGCCATTTTTCGTCAGGTGTATTGCCAAAAAACAAGAAAGAGAGTTTCATAATAAACGTCGAATTATTTAAAAGTATCCCCCTTTATCAGAGATTTCCTTTGCTGATTGACCTTCCTTTACCCAACCGAAAATCTTCTTTTCGTTTTCCCGTATCTCTTCTGCTCGTAATAGCACTTCATAAGCAATGTCCCTTGGTACTGCAAGTACACCATCAACATCGCCCAAAATGATATCGCCTGGCTTAATAAAACACTTATCTATCTGAATTGGCACCTGGTAATCAGTAATCAGACATCGGCCCAAACTACCATTTGAAGAACGGTATTTATAGAATACAGGAAATTCGGCCTCCAAAATTTGATGGGTATCTCTAATCCCACCATCAACACAAGCGGCTTTTACTCCTTTTCCTTTAGCAGTTGCTGTCATTACTCCTCCCCAAGACGTAGATTCCTCGTCGCCACTGGTATCGTAAACCACAAATGCATTTTCATGCATCTCGTCCAGCATTTTGGTACGAAATTCCATTTCGCCGGTTACCCTTGTACTAGAAGAGCTCTTAACCGTAAATGCAAAACCCGCAACAGTTTGATAGTTTTTCAAGGCTCGTATTCGAATCGGCAGGGCTTGGTTCATTAAGGTAAACTCTCTAAGCACATCACTTATGGCTCCTGTATATATTTTCTCATAACGGCTTAAAAGTTCCTTGTCAGAAATAGGAAATTTTTTGGTTGATACGCCTTCCCGAACCTCAATCAACTTTTCGAGGTTCATCATTCCGACCTCTTTTTTATAATCTTCTACACTCATCTTTCTTAAATTTATTTTTTCTTAGATTTTAATTTAATCAGACTTTTTTCTGCAATCAAAATAGGGGAGTCATAAATTGGAATGTTAATAAACTTATAATGCGTTCCTTTTTTACTCCAGTCATTTTTCGGAATGTCAAATATTTCTCCGGTACGCATATCTACATAGACCGGTTCAGAAAAATTTCCATTCGTAAATTCAAAATCAATTGTGGTCTTGTTGGTTGAGTTGTTTGGCGTGTCACCATTTTCCCAAATTGTCACAACTTGATAATCTGAACTGTCCGCTCGATATCCATACACGGAAAGAGAACTCGAGGCATCAGTTACATATGGATAATTGGTAATACGCTTTAGAGAGTAGTCGAAAATAGATGTCAAATTTTGATAGGCAAAATATGATGGCTTTAGATAATCGACTGTATTATCTTTTTTCGCTTTAATAAGACCCTTTGTATTTACAGTATAAATTGGATCTTTCAGAACGGTAATCTTTCCATTTACTTTTTCCAAAACTCGTACATAATTCATGTCGATTATTGAAAAATATAATGAAGGTATATCACGCCCAAGATCACCTAACAACTTTCTTAACATCCATTTTGATTGGGAAACTTCCGTCCATGGATAATTTTTCAGGGCATAGTGTTTTTGGTTTTCGGAAGGGCAGCCCAATTCCCCCTGGCCTATAATTATATGATCGGAATACGATTTCGTTAAGCTCTGGATTTTTTCATATTTTGTATATATCTCTTCAGGACGATAGGTGTAACCATGAAGCGTAATCACATCGACCAAATCTAGCTTATCATGCTTTTTTAGGTAGGCTAGAAAAGGTTCTACATATTCAACATTGATTCCTGCCAACGATAACGCATAAATAGTAGCTTCGGGAATTTCAGAACGAATAATTTCAGCTGTGCGCACAAAAATTTTGGAATAAGCATCAGGAGTATTCTCGGAATTAAGATCACTCTCGTTCCAGATTTCCCAAATTTTCACCCTGCCCTTGTAACGTTTTACCAGTTCCATAACCCACTGGTCCCAAGCGGCCAAAGCTTCCTCTGAGACAGGAAAACCGCCAGAAAGATTTGGCATTCCACCTCCTTCATAAATGGGGTTTCCATAAGACGTTTGCAGCCAGGGTTCCACGCCTTGCGCTATTACTTCGTCAATAATTCTGTCAAGCCACTCAAAATCATATTCACCCTTTTTTGGCTCACATTTAGCCCATCCTGCTTGTAACCTGATTTTTTTGGCTCCCGTTGCACCTAAATATTGCTTCCATTGGTCAAAATCTGTGAAATCTCGATCCATCGTTTCACCTCCAATAGACCAATTTGAAGCAGCAATTTCGTGTGAGCTTCGAGACTGTACCGCTCCAATCGAAGAATAGGTAATATCTTGGTTCTTCTGAGCATAAGAAAAAGTAGATATTATTAGGGCGGCAAATAGATAAGTAATCTTAAGATTAATTTTCATAGTATATGGTTTTAAATAATTTTTATACTCCTGGGCTGGACAAAAACCCTCCGTCTACCGGAATGGTAATACCTGTCACAAACCCAGCATTTTTTTCGTCAATCAACCAATTCATACAGCCAATGAGTTCGGGGGCTTCACCAAAACGTTTCATAGGTGTTTGCCTCAATATGTTTTGTGCGCGTTCCGTCTGCGAGCCGTCTGCATTGAACATTATCTTACGGCTACGGTCATTCAGAAAGAAGCCTGGTGCGATTGCATTTACACGAATATTTGCAGGTGCCAAGTAGGCAGCCAACCATTGAGTAAAACTTTCGATCCCGTTTTTAGCCATTGCATAAGCCGCTACCCTCGTAATTGGCCGATAGCTGGTCATAGATGCAAAATTGATGATGTTGCCTTGCTTGTTTTTCGCCATACTCTTCCCGAATACAAAACAGGGAATAACCGTCCCCATCGTGTTGATGTCGATAACACTTTGAAAAACCTCCATATTAAGATTGAAAAATCCTTTTACCGCATCATCATTGTTTAGCTCACGTTCGTCAAATTCAGGTATATTGGGAAGCGCATCGTTTTGATTTCCTCCCGCACCATTGATGAGCAGTGTACAAATGCCTAATTCACTTTCTATTATATCCTTGGCTCCTCTCATAGCGGCCTCATCTGCTACATCTGCACATACAGAAATAGCAATACCGCCATTGGCTCTAATTTTGTGCTCCACGATTTTCAATTTCTCTTCGGTTCTACCCAACAGAGCGACCTTATATCCTTGCTTAGCCAAGTCTATTGCCATTGCCGAGCAAAGTGTACCACCCGCTCCTGTTACTACTGCAATCTTATTTTCCATATATTATTGGTTAATGTTTAGTATCCATTTTTTTGCATTCCGATAACAGACATCCTCTATCAATTCTTTTAAGATGGACATATCATTTGGAAGAAGCCCTTGCTTGACCCAAGTTGAAATCAAATCACAAAAAACCCTTCTAAAGAATTCGTGTCTAGACATAGACACAAAACTGCGGGAGTCAGTAGTCATGCCAATTGAATTGTGCAAAAGCCCATGACTCGCCAAGGCCTTTAACTGGTTTATAATACCCTCGTAATGGTCATTATACCACCATGCCGGCCCGAATTGAATTTTTCCGGAAACACCATCTTCAGGAAAAGACCCTGTTAAAGAAGCAAAAGCCGCATTATCGACAGGATTCAGGTTATACAGAATAATCTTAGGTAATTGACCATTTTTATCCATGGTATCAAGCACTTCGACCAGTGTCGAAATATTAGTGACACTTCCGATGGATGCATAGCCACCAGCCCCGCCCACCAACTTCTTCAATCGTGAGCTGGTCTTCCGTTGAGCTCCGATATGTAACTGCAAAATCCAATTTTTTTGAGCGCAGGCCCTCCCAACCATTACTAAAAGATAGGATTGTAAAGAAACCATATCCTCATCGCTCAATTGTTCACCTGACAAAAACTGCTTGAAAATCGTCTCAACCTTTGATTTATCAATATAATGGAACTCAAAACCAGAATCCAATGCTTGATCTGCCAGTTTACAGCCAGCATCCGAAAAGAGATCAAATCTTTTCAGTACAGCGGCTTCATAACTATCCAAATCCTTAATTTTAATTTGGGTAAGGTTCTCCAAAACTTTGTGCCAAATCTGGAACTCTTCCGGTTTATTTACGATACTATCCGTGCGTAACGAAGGCAAGATGACAATTCCCTTTTCGGAGGCCTTTTTATGTATAGACACGTCGTCAAGCAAATCATCGGACGTGCAAAGTACTTCAACATTGAATTTTTTTAGTAGCGAAACAGTGGCAAGCTTGCCAGAATCAATCTGTTTTTGGCATTCGTTCCAAATATCCTTAGCCGAACTTTCATTCAGTGTCGAATCGATATCGAAAACCCTTTTTAGTTCGAGATAGCTCCATTGATAAAGTGGATTTCCTAATGTTCTTGGAAGGGTTTTTACCCAATTTAAATATTTATCATAATCCGTTGCATTCCCTGTAATTCCGTCTTCGGGAATACCGTTGATTCGCATCGCCCGATGTTTGTATTGATCGGACATTACCCATAATTTGGATAAGTTTTCCGGCTGGGCGTTACTGGCTATCATCGCCGGATTCAAGTGATTATGAAAATCGATAATTGGTAGTTGCTGGGCAAAATCGTAATATAACGACCTTGAAAGTTCATCCGACAACAAAAAATCTTTGTGAATATATGGGGTTGTCATTTTCATTTTGTTGATTTATTTGAAAATTTAAAGGTTCCCGTTGTAAACCATTTTAAGAGTATGGCCAATATGATACAGGCCCCGCCGATAGCCAAGGCTATTTTTCCACTCTCCAACCCGATGGAGGGTAGGCTTACGGCACAAAACAATAATCCAGATGCGCCAATGGCGATTGAAAAAAGATTGGCCAAAGCAAAACGAAATTTTGGATCCGGCTCGCCTATTTCATTAGGGGTCAAAGGGGTTCGTATTTTCTCAAAAAAATTATTGACCCTTTTTTTGTAATTTTCTTTGGAACTCAGTAGAAATCCCGATAGGAAGAATATAGCAATACAACTTACAATCTGTATCAAGGTCGCTATTTCCCACGTGAAATCACTTGACAAGGTCAAAATCAACCCCGTACAAATACCAATCAGTACTGTAAAAAAGGCCCCAACAGAATTGGTTTTCTTGAACATTAGTCCTAGTACAAGAGGAATAGCCAACGGAATGGCGAAAAGTCCAGTCAAAATCTTGTTGGCTTCAAAAGCTCCCCCCAGTTTTCCCACGAATAACGAGCCTGCAACAACAATGGCTCCCACCAATACAATATTTAATCGCGCCGCAAAAATCAGTTGTTTTTCACTCGCTTTAGGATTAATTAGACGTTTGTAAATGTCATTGGTCAATACCGCGGACATTACGTTGAATTCTGAATTCAAAGAAGACATAGTGGCCGAGAACATGGCGGCAATCATCAAGCCCAACAAACCTGCAGGAAGCAAATGCACCGCCACAGCTACATAAGCTTGCTCTGGATCTTCCAGGCCAGGCAGAATATCGGCTGCCGCAATCGCTGGAAGCAAAAATATTATGGGAAATATCAACAGTAGTGCTGCCGAAAAAAAACCTAGTTTTCTGGTAGCTTTTTCGTCCTTTACGCTGTAAAATCGCTGAATAAAGACCCAATTTCCATTATACTTAAAAAGAATCATTATGAAATAGACCATCAGCCACAACGGTTGGCCTTTAGGGCCGGAGAAAAACTCAAAATGGTTAGGGAGCTTATCCATCAAGGTGCCAAGTCCTCCTGCCGCTTCCAAAGAAAGAGGGACCAATAATACCGAAACAAAAATTAAAATAACAAATTGTAGCGTATCCATGACAACTACGGCCCAAACCCCACCCACTATGGTAAAAAGTGTGGTTATTGCTCCAGAAAAAATGATGGCCTGCACAAACGTCAAATCCGTGGCGGTAACTAAAAAAATACCCATAGCATACTGCCGTACCATGTTATCTAGAAAGCGCATGCCCAAGCCTGTCCATCCAAATAATTGACGAATATTGGCATTAAATCGTGTTTCGAGATATTCAACCGGAGTTATGATTCGAGACCGAACCCAAAGTTTTCCTATAATTAATGCTGCAAACACAAAGGGTATAACAGCACTCCATAATACAGTCACTCCGATAAGGCCATCCTTATAAGCAATACCTGCGTAAGCAATAAAAACAAAGGTGCTGAGTGACCCCATAAAATTACTGATACCAGAAATGCCCCAAGGAATGGTATTTCCTCCTTTGAAGTACCCTTTTATATCCTTTACGAACCATCCGAAAAACAGGCCGACCCCAGCCATCAAAAGTAGATAGATGCCGATGGATATATAATCTAATGTAGCGAGTTTGCTCAAAATTTAAATGTTTGTTGAATTCAACGCTTTCGCCGAATCATTTTCTTGTTTAAAAAATTTTATCATGCGCAGGATAAATGTTATATCACTATCAAAAATTACGCTCCTGAAGATACTTTTCCAAATCTCTTTTTGTCATGGGTAGTTTACCCTGATAATCGTTAACCCAAGTCCTAAAATCTTTTTTTATCTCATCGGACCATACGCTATCTATTTCCCCAGCAGAATATTTTTTCTCCTTAATTCGTTCTTGACCAAAAAGGTCGAAAAGGTCTGTAACCTCACCTTTTAAAACAATTTTCTCCACAAGATGTGCTGGAATGAAAACAACGCCATCCTTTTTGGCAAGTACTGCATCTCCCGGTAACACTGTTGCTTTCCCTATCCTAATGGGTGCATTAATGGTGGTTAAGAGCGTTTTTCTCATATAGGAAGGATCCGAACCTTTCACCCACCCATTAAAACCTTCGATTGCCCTCAAGCCTTCCATATCACGCACATTTCCAAAGACTATAATTCCTCTTTTCGATTTCGCATACACTCCGTTACCCAAATTGGAACCTATAACTGTCCCATAAGAGGGTTTTCCATAACCATCTGCCACGTAAATATCTCCTTCAACAAGCGTGCTGATTGCCCAAGATACTGTTCGCCGTTGCTGCCAATTTCTACCCTCGATTCTGCCTTGATTTATAACTTGATTCTCTAAATCGATTCGCGCTGGCATAAATTGTGCAGTGACGGCACGACCTGTCATCGTGGTCTCCTCATTCTCATCAATCAGTTGCCAATCTCCCTCAAATTGATTGTGATACCCTAAATCGATAAGTTCGGCCCATGCTTCTTCCAAAGTGATGTTCTTGAGACGCTCCAATAATCCGCTAGCTATCTTCGGCCTACCATCATCAAACCGTTCTCCGTTCCATTCAGCGGTTAAAGCTTTAATATATTCTGGCGTAGAACCTATCTCTTGGGCTGTTGTTGGTAACCCTGATAGTATAAGCACTATTAAAAGAATTAAACTACTTTTCATTTTGCATGTGTTTATTGACGTGTTCAAAATGTGATGTTTTTAACTTGTTTTTTTATATAGTTTTGCCAATTGACAGCGTTATCGAAATGTTGTGTCTTCTCCCACCCCGCTCCGGCATAATAAGTGAAGGACTTATTGGTTTGAACCCGGACCAAGACAAACTCGTTTCCTGAGTAGCTTACGAAATCTTTGACTTGGTCTGGATTCACGATTATTGCTGTCCCTAAATTTCCGTTTATAGGGTCTATTGCTTCCCATACACTTAATACACCATTCTTTTTGTCAGGGTGTACTTTTTGTTTACCAAAAGTAGTCAGCCCAATAGCCAAGGTTATTTCAGTATCTTTTTCACTTTCTATCGTACTTGTAACCTTGAATAAATTGGTCCCCATTACCATCTCAATTATCTTCTGTTCTTTCAGTTCAATGCCAGGTGTATCCCAGGTATTGTAATTAAGTTCAAAGACTAATTTGTCATTCTGGTTTCTAACAATTTTATATGTATCAAATGTTTTTGGGGGATGAGGCTTTCCGTTAACCCAAAGTGCAATTCCCCCGCAGCCCATTTGTTTGCCTGCACTATAAAAGTCCGAACCTTCTCCTCTATCAACATGGTAATCTTTACCTTCATTGTTTAATCGATACCATTTATCGAGAACTGGATAATCCACAGATTTAGCCCATACATCAATACCATTACCTACTTTGTCTCTTACAGTGGGTCCAAAAACACGGTAGGCAATTCGATCGTTTTCCCATGCGATATCCGATTCACGTGCAGTGCAAACATAAGTTCTTGGTGTCTCGGGAGAATCAGTAATGCAGTACAACCCTATATTTTTTAAGGGGGTAATACTTTTAACCCCCATTTTTGCCGCCTGGCTAAAGGCCAGTACAACTGGGCCAAAGGCATGTTCATCATTATAGACCCAAGGATGATTTATATAATCTTCCTTCGTGCCGTTTTTTGGACACAAACATCCCCCACAAGTATGACTTACAGAGCCATCGCTACCGATGTAAGAAGTATACCCACGTAACCCTAATGTGAAATTATCCATAAATGCCTGATTCAGTAAACCGGTTTCAAGCATGATGCCTAAGCCAAATAAAATCAGCCCGCTTCCCGAAGTCTCTACATATGAAGTTGAGTCGGTCATCTCTTGGTGCCAAAGACCTTCTTTATTTTGAAATTTTATAGCTGCAGAAAAAAACTGTTTGGCAAGTTCTTCAATTTCACCACGTCTTGGATGAGATTCAGGTAAGTCGCGAACTAAAGTAGCCAGTGCAAATGCTCCCCAACCGTTCCCCCGGCTCCAATTATCTTCTGAAATTTTTCCTACACCTTGAAAACCCCTTCCTTGATGTAGCAATCCAGTTTTCCTATCCTCAAGAATTCGGAATAATTCGGTTGTTTCATGTATAGCCGTTTCAATATACTCTTCATTTTTCAAATCTAAGCCTGTATATAATAAATACGGTGTTACTGCGAAGGCAACATCGATAAAGACCTGATCTTTACCCTTCTTTACCCATGGCGGCACTAAAATTCCTTCAGAGGACCTTTTTTGTTCATCAAACATCCGTTTGGCACCTTCGGACATTTGACTTCTTAAATCTTTTGTGTTTTTCTTCCAAACCATGTATGGAACACCCGAACCACCATATTGGTAAGAAATAAAGCTACCGTGACCCTTTATTTCACCGGTCTCGAACTTTCGAAAGAGATTGATTTCATAATTCAAGTCGGAAGAGTCTTTCTTCACCATTGCCAACTCGGCCATCCCATGCAACAGCAATGTGCCAGGATAATATCCCAAATCTATTTCGGAAATGCCCTTATTTAATACTGTTTGGGCCACCTTCAGCGTGCTAATATCTTGACTTGACTGCCCTAAGGAATTAGCTGTAGTAAAAAAAATAAATAGTATATAAATAAAACGAGTTAGGTTCATCTTATATAGTGTCTTGATTATATGAATGACATGCATTGAAAAACAAACCCCAGGATACGGACCCTGGGGTGCTCCAAATTAACTGAAACTACTCAATATTAATATCCAGGGTTCTGTTCAAGGTTCCCATTGATATTTGCTTCAATTTCTTTAGCTGGTATTGGCCATAATCCGTGATAATCGGCTATATCGTCTGTATTGAGATCATTGTAAAGACGTACCCTCTCGACCAATTTTCCAGTTCGGTGCAAAGTAATTCTCCGCATTTCTTCAAAACTTAATTCTCGAGCACGCTCATCCAATATATAATCAATATCAACTTCCCCAGCAGTTACTGGATTTGCATTCGACCGCTCCCTAACTGTATTGATGTCTGCAGCTGCATTCCCCAAATCATTTTTACCCAAATAGGCCTCTGCCCGTAGTAAATAAGTTTCCGAGAGCCTAAGGTAATATCGGTCTCTATATGTTGTTCCGCCTGAGGATTTTAATAATAACAGTTCTGGGTCATCATAAATATCATCGGGATGATTATTTGGGGTTGTAGCCTTTGTCAACCATGGATACCACCTCCAGCTTTGTCCCTCTCCCAAATATAGTGACCCAGGGTTATCTCTAGCACTCTGCCCGAACCAGGCAGATTCAGGATTGTCATAAAAAATATCTCTTACATAATTAGCCTCAGAATTTCTAAGGTCATTGTCAAAATCACTTTCCCATAACGTATTTTCGAAAAAGGCCGTTGGTTGTACAAAAGATACACCCCGCCCCCCAGCATTGGCGTCACCTCGCCATCCAAGAATGCCAATGTTACCATCTGGGTCGTTTAAAGTCCAGCTTGCAGGAACATGATATCGCTCTAAGTTATTAGTGTTCGAACTTGTTGTAGTAATATAACCGCCAGGCAAATCTACCTCCATCTGCGATACCCAAATTGCTTCAGTATTACCTGATGTTCGGTTTTGATTCTCCCGTCTGAAGAGATCCCAATATACATCACCTGATTCAGCAGAACGAGAACCAAAACGGTTTCTCATTAACGCCGTAGCCGGATCATTGATAACCACTGAAGCCGCCGTGATTGCTGCATCATAATTGCCTAGGGAAATATAGGTTTCGGCTAATATATGCTGTGCAACAAGGTTAGACAGCTTTCCGTCGACAACCTCAGAAACTCCTGGAAGGTTTGATGAGGCAAATGTTGCATCATCAACAATTTGTTGGAAAATATCATCTGCAGAAGCCCTTGTAAAATCTGTTTTTGGGGAAGATATTTCTTCTGTAATTAAAGGAACCCCTCCAAATAGATAAACTAAATGTCTATACGCAAGAGCTCGAAAAAGTCGAGCTTCAGCCTCTACCAAAGTACGTTCTTCAATTGCAATTTCGGAATCATTGAGCTTAGCAATTATAGTATTAACATTCGCTATAATCTTATACCATCTATCCCAGTGATATTCCGGAATACTAGAAGTAGGGTCCAAAGCGGCAATATAATTGCCAAATCTAGAAGCATCTTCGGAACCCCTCGAATTGAACATGATATCGGTACCCAAAAAGTGATTATAGTTGCTAAAACCGCCATCGAAATAGATTTCGCGGTATTTTGCATAAATGTCGGCCAAAGAACTTTCCAAATTTTCTATTGAAGCGAACGAGTTGCTAGGGTCGAAAAAATCGAGAGGTTCTTCACTTAAAAAGTCCTGTTCGTTACAAGAAAAGAATATAAGCAACAAACCTAAAATTGCGTAAAGTTTATTATTGTATATTTTCATATCAGTATATTTTGAGGTTTAAAATGATAGATCGAGTCCAAAAGTTATACTTTTCATGACTGGAAGTCCACTTGAGGACAATGCTAATCCTTGACCTGTTTCTGGGTCCCAGCCTTCCCAATCAGAGATGGTTAAAAGGTTTTTTCCGCTTAAAAAGATTTTTAAGCCTTGGAAACCTATTTTTTCCGTGACATCGCTAGGAAGATTATAAGACAGGGAAATATCTTGCAGACGGATAAAGCTACGGTCGAAAAAACGTCTTGCCGTTACCGGCCCAGCGACTCCTGGCCGCCTGTAAGTGGCTTCAGGATTACTAGGTGTCCAGTAGTCAATATCCGTATACTTATTACTATTCTGAGCAATACCGGGTGTGCTGTAGCCACTTTGCCATGGATCATTCCTGCCCAAATAACCATCACTTCCACCTTGAATTGAGTTTATAAAAAACTTAAATGCAAAATTTTTATACGATAGTGTATTATTAATACCGAACTGATAGGCTGGCTCTGTTCTTCCTAGTATTTTTCTATCTCCTTCTGGAGATATTCCTTCCTCTCCATCTAAATCAACCAACCTTTGAAATCCAGGTTGGGACCCACTAGGTATATCTGTATCCCCAATTTGATAAAGCCCGTCGGTCACATAGTCATATATCGTTCCAATTGACTCGCCAATGAAAAGACCATTCGCTATCAAATCGTCTTCCCGTCCATCACCATCCAAATCCTCTCCTAGTAATGACTTAATTTTGTTTTTATTCCTTGCAAAATTGACGCCTATATTCCAATTTAAATTATCGCTTCGAACTGGATTGAAGTTCAAAGAAAACTCTAGACCTTTATTTTCTATCTCTCCGATGTTGGATCGAATTGAGCTAAATCCACTCAACTCTGGCAGAATAAAATCCCATAGCAAATCTTTAGTTGTGGAACGATAGTAATCAACGGTACCTGAAATCTTGTTTTGAAAAAGTCCAAAATCGACACCTATATTTATACCGTCCGTACGTTCCCACTTGAGGTCAGGATTTGCAAGTGATACTACGGTCTGGCCATTTACAGTCGATCCACCATCGCTGAACACATATCGTGAATCTTCTGGTGCCTCGATTTGGGCAAGAGAACTGTACCTAGAAGTTAAATTACCATTACTACCATAACTGCCGCGAAGTTTCAAGAGATTGAGCATGTCTGAAGCAGACAATAGTTCTTCGTTTGAAATAACCCAACCTAATCCTATTGAAGGAAAAAGAGCTGTCTTATTATTTTCGGCAAAACCACTAAATCCGTCCCTACGTAGGCTAGCGCTTAAAAGATACTTTCTTTTAAAATCGTAGTTTACCCTTCCAGTCTGTGCTGTATAACTCTCTTCCCATGCATTAGAAGAGATGACCTGATTTACGGCCTGTTCCAAATTATTATATGATAAAGCTAGATTTGAAAAATTAGTGCCCTCAGCCCTAGTCTGCTCAAAATCGATAGTATTAAATCCTGCGACAAGAGTCACTTTTAAACCATGATTTTCATCTTTACCAAAACGCTTGTCGTATGTAAGAATGTTATCTACCAAGACATCATGTGTAGAATTAGTTTGTTTAAAGGCACTGCCGGTCAAGCCTGCACCATAGATATCAGAATTCCCCTGCAATGACCACCGATAGTTGTTACTGTAGTTAACTCGAAAGTTTAATCCAGGAATTTGGGGAATATCTACAGAAGCATAGAAAATTGCAGAAATGTTATTAAGATTATCACGATCATCCTGAAGGCTTTGTAAATAAGGGTTCACGATGTTATCACCCAAAGGGTTGGGAATGAATTCACCAGATGAATCTTGAGGCATGACGAGTGGGCTCATAACTGCGAGACCGCTAATATTAGGACTTACCCCAGAAAAATCAGAAAAAGACCCAAAAGTATTTGCTCCGATAGTTAACCAATCAGTAACTTTAGTATCAATATTCACCCTTACAGTTTGACGATCATAATTATCATTTGACAACCAACCCACTTGTTTTGTCAATCCTCCTGATATAAAGTATGAAGTATTATCTGAGCTACCTCGGATACTTAATTGATGGTCCATTGTATAACCCGGTTTGGTGCTTTCGTTAAACCAGTTATAATCATTGCCCGCTGCAAGCCCATTCAATAATGGTGGAAAAAAAGAGGTATCGTTCGCCGGTGTCCAATCGGGATTTTCTTGGATAAAGTCCGGCCCAAGAAAGCCGTTTTCCCAATCCAAATCACGTGTTGCTTTCAGATATTGCTCTCGGTTCATTGTAGTCCTTTCATTTGTAGGACTTTGAACAGCATAAAAAGTCGAATAATTAATAGTGGATTTTTGAGCAGTTTTTCCTTGTTTTGTACTTACAATTACGATTCCATTTGCTGCTTGAGCTCCATAAATAGCCTTACTACTGGGGTCTTTAAGTACATCCACCGATTTAATATCCTTTGGGTTCAAATCTGCAAGTCTTCCTCGATAGATTACTCCATCCAACACGATAAGTGGATTTTGACTACCGTTCAATGTGGAACGTCCTCTGATTTGAATATCTGGCTCCGCTCCAGTCGTAGCAGTTTGGCCAATAGTTATACCCGGGAGAGCTCCTTGCAAAGATTGTAAAACGCTAGTGTTGGGTGATTCTTGAAATTGTTCAAGATCTGCCGAAACGATAGCACCAGTTAAATCTTGTTTTCTCTGAGTACCATATCCAACAAGCACTACTTCATCTAAAACTTGTGAATCCTCAGAAAGTATAATATTCAATAGATTCTGGTTTCCCACTGTGATTTCCTGAGTAGCAAAGCCAATTGAACTAAATACCAAAATCGCATCTTGACCCGATACGCTAATCGAATAGTTACCATCAAAATCAGCTACAGTTCCATTAGTAGTTCCTTTTTCGACGACATTCACTCCAGGCAAGGGTTCGTTGTCTGCTGCAATAATAGTCCCACTAACTGATACTGATTGTGCGCTGAGGCATTTTGAAATTAGTAAGAATCCAAACAGAAATAAGATGGACAATTTTTTCATACTAGTTGGTTTTTGGTTAACATCAGTTCTATGCTAAATAAACTTTATGGTTATCTCCGTGTACGTTAACGGTAAGTGATAAAAAATATATGTGAGCTTCTAAAATTTGTTATTTTTCTACCCATGAAGTAACTATTTCACCAGTATAAATTAAAGTTTTATATTGCAAACACATTACCGTTAACGTACACGGGAATACACAAATATTAAAATTATATTTGGATTACAAAAATTTTTAGTTGAAATTTTTAGTTTTTTGCTAATAAAAACCGTTATTAATTGTCAATATGATTGTATATGAGAGATAAACCAACAATAAAAGATATTGCTAAGCTTGCAAAGGTTTCTATTGGGACAGTTGATAGAGTTTTACATGATAGAGGGGATGTTTCTAAAGAAACAATTCAGCTAGTTAAGAGCATAATGGATAAAGTTAATTATGTTCCGAATACCTTTGCCAGAAACTTAGTCCTAAATAAAAATTTCAAAATCGCTGTTCTTTTACCTAAACATACAAAGGGGGAATATTGGACTGAACCCCTCAACGGTGCAAAAAAGGCATTGAAAGCCTTTAAAACATTAGGTATTTCAGTGAATGTTTATCTTTATGATCAAAAAAGCAAACAATCTTTCTTTGATACTGGTAAACAAATTTTTAATGATAAAAATGACGCCGTTCTCTTAGCACAAGTACTTTATCACGAAACCGAAATATTTCTGAAGAAATGCAAACTAAATGGAATCCCTTTTGTTTTAATTGGTTCTGGGCAACATAATTCTGGTGCAATTAGCTACATAGGTCAAAATTCATATCAGGGCGGAAGACTTGCTGGAGAACTAATTAGCTTGGGTCAGAAAAAAGAATCAAAATTTTTAATTCTAAATATCACCAAAGCCCAGAATCCCAACTTCAATGTAAACGAAAGAATAGCAGGTTTTGAGTCGTATTTTGAGGACAATTGTGGTAAACATTGTAACATTGAGATATTTTCTGTAGCACAAGAAGATAAAAAAATAATACAAAAAATTAAGAAGAAACTAAACTCGCAAGATAATATCAAAGGAATATTCGTTCCTAACTCTAAATCTTTTATTTTGGCCAAAGCCCTACTTCCCTCGAACCAGATTCGTATTGTTGGATATGATCTTCTAGATAAAAATAAACAACTGTTAGAGGACAAAAAGATAGACTTTCTAATAAATCAAAGACCTTTTGAACAGGCTTTTCAGGGTATAGAATATTTATACAAATTTCTGGGAATGCAGCAACAACCTCCACAGGTAGTTAGTTTACCCCTTGATATTGTTACACATGAAAAGTTAATGTATTACTAATGAAAATTATAAATAGAATTGCAACGAGGATTAAAGTGTAATGAAATAGAATATAAAAATGTAGGCCCTAATGTTGTCACTTCCAAAAACAAAAAATCCATAACTCCTTAATTAAAAGTGTGTTATGGATTAATTCCGTGGTCCCACCTGGACTCGAACCAGGGACCACCTGATTATGAGTCAGGTGCTCTAACCAGCTGAGCTATAGGACCGGTTATATAATTCAATATTTCAATTCTTATCCATCTGTCCCCAAATAGCTATCGGGAAGCGTTAGGTACTACAAGCAGCTGAACCGCAGGAGCAAAAATTGGACTGCAATATTACTACTTATTTTTTGGTGGTGCAAGCTATTTTATTCGCTACTTAATTATTTCTTGACATAATTCTATCAACACCCCGTTACTGCTCTTGGGATGTAGAAAAGCAACTAGTTTATTATCAGCTCCTTTTTTTGGTTTTTCGTTGATTAATGTAAAACCTTCTGCCTTTAACCTTTTCATTTCTTTTTCAATATCGTCTACAGCAAAAGCTATGTGGTGCATGCCCTCGCCGTTTTTATTCAAAAATTTAGCAATGGGTCCCGATGGCTCTGTTGCTTCTAAAAGTTCTATCTTACTTTCCCCTGTTTTGAAAAATGAGGTACGGACGCCTTCACTGGGCACTTCTTCAATCTTATAGTGCGATTGTCCTAAAAGCTTACCGAAGCGTTCATTGGCCGCTTCTAAATCGTGTACGGCTATGCCTATATGCTCTATTTTTTCCAAATGAAAGATGAATTTTATCCGTATTGGTGTTTATCCCCCTAAATTACGCTATTTCTCCGTATTTTTGCGGTATGGAAACACAACGACAGAAAAAGATTGCGGGGGTCATACAAGAAGATATCGTAGATATTCTACAGCGTGCCGCCATTGATGGTGGGTTGAAAGGTACGTTGATTTCGGTTTCAAAAGTTTCGGTAACGACCGACCTTTCTATTGCCAAAGTATATATCAGTATTTTCCCGAACAAAGATGCAAGTGAGCTTATGGAAGGAATAAAGTCCAATCAGCCGCTTATTAAGCATGAATTGGCGCAGCGCACCAAAAACCAATTGCGAAGGGTTCCTGAGCTATTGTTCTTTTTAGATGATTCTTTGGATTATATCGAAAATATTGAGAAATCACTGAAACGGGAAGAAAACCCTATTGAGAACAGAGACCTGTTGGACAAAAGAAAAAAGATGTAAGGTTGAATTTTCCGTTCTACATTGCCAAGCGATATGTTCGTTCTAAAAGCAGTCAAAATGCAGTAAACGTCATTAACTTCATTACCTTTTTGGTAACGGTTATTGGCTCTGCTGCTCTTTTTGTAGTGCTTTCTGGTTTTGCAGGACTCAAAACTTTTAGCTTATCCTTCAGTAATACTTTTGATCCTGATTTAAAGGCCTTGCCGGCCACTGGGAAATTTTTTTCTATTTCTCCCGATCAAGAAGAAAAACTCCAACAAATTGAAGGGCTTGCCTACTACTCAAAAGAGCTTGAGGAAAAAGTATATCTAAAGCATCGCGAAAAAGGCCATATTGCTTTTATAAAAGGTATTGACACCAATTACACCAATGTTATGGGTGTTGACAGTATGCTTTTGTACGGCACTTGGCGAATCAATAGCCAAGAAGCTGTTGCCGGTATTGGTGTGACCAATATTCTTGGGGTTACCATTAATCAGTACAGGAACCCTTTGGTGGTCCTTGCCCTAAAGCCAGGTAAAGGCTCGCTTACCCAGAAATCGCTTAAAACCAAATCTCTTGTGCTTAGTGGTGTCTATTCAGTAGAAGAAAATCTGGATAAAAAATATGTTTTTGCAGAACTGCCAGAGGTGCAACTGTTGTTGGAAAAGAAACCCAACGAAGTATCTGGTGTAAACTTCAAAGTCACGAATGTTGAGCAGCTTGCAGCCGTTAAAAATCAGATAGCCACAGTTCTTGGAGATACCGTATTATTAAAAGACCGGCAAGAACTAAACAGTACGTTGCACCGTATGCTCAACACTGAAAATTTAGCTACGTACCTCATCTTTACCCTGGTTTTGATCATTGCGCTTTTTAATGTGGTGGGAGCAATAATTATGATGATACTAGATAAGCTACAAAATCTTAAAACCCTGTATAGCCTTGGTACTACGCTTAAAGAGTTGCGACGAATTTATTTTGTTCAAGGAATATTGGTTACCAGTTTAGGCGGAATAATTGGGCTTGTATCCGCATCACTCTTAATATGGTCGCAAATCGCATTCGAATGGTTGAAAATAACACCTTCTCTTGCCTACCCAGTGGAGTATCAGTTTATAAACGTCCTTATTGTTTTCGGAACTATTTTTATTCTGGGAATCATCGCCTCAAAAATTGCGAGTAGCAGAATTACCAAGAAAATGATTTCAATTTAAAGTTTCGGCTTTATTAGGAAGTAAGCTACATCAAGGCAAGCCCGCGAGACATTAAAAGGAATACCCCCTTGATTTGGAAGGCGAGACTCGTGGCATTTAATCTCGATTATCGAGTAAATTGATAATCGCCAAACTTCTGAAGCACCTCATCAAAAGCAGCAAATACATCTACCGAATCATCACTGGTCACCATTTTCATACGGTGTTCCTTAAAATTAGGTATGCCTTTAAAGTAATTGGTATAGTGCCTACGGGTTTCAAAAACACCTAGTTTTTCTCCTTTCCAATCAATAGACATTTGCAAATGACGTCTTGCGGCCTCAACACGTTCTGGCATGGTTGGCGGTGCTTTGTGTGTTCCGGTTTCAAAAAAGTGCTTTACCTCATTGAAAAACCACGGATATCCAATACTGGCACGACCGATCATAGCACCGTCCAAGCCGTATTCATCGCGCATTTTTACAGCGGCTTCAGGTGTGTCTACATCGCCATTTCCGAAAACAGGAATGTGCATGCGCTGGTTGTTCTTTACTTGGGCAATAGGTTTCCAATCGGCTTCGCCTTTATACATCTGTACCCGGGTTCTACCGTGAATGGCAATCGCTTTACAGCCTACATCTTGCAAACGTTCGGCAACCTCAACTATTTTTATGGAATCACTGTCCCACCCCAAACGGGTTTTTACGGTAATCGGTAACTTGGTATGTTCCACCATTGCTTTGGTGAGCGAAACCATTAAATCAATATCTTTTAATATTCCGGCACCGGCACCTTTACTGACCACTTTTTTAACGGGACAGCCAAAATTAATATCGATAATATCCGGTTTGGACTTCTCTACAATTTCTACCGATTGCAGCATTGAGTCCAGATTAGCACCGAAAATCTGAATGCCCACAGGCCTCTCCTTTTCGTAAATATCCAACTTCATTACGCTTTTGGCAGCATCACGAATCAATCCTTCCGAAGAAATAAACTCCGTATACACCACATCTGCACCCTGTTCTTTGCATAACGCACGAAAAGGTGGGTCGCTTACATCTTCCATAGGTGCAAGAAGCAACGGAAAGTCAGGTAATTGTATGTCTCCTATTTTTGGCATGGCCGCAAATTTACAACTAATCTGCAAGCCGTTAAAATGTGGAACATAACTATCTTTACTGAAAGCTATGAATATAACCCTGCCTTTTGAGCCTATACTTTTCGGTATAAAATGGAACATGCACCTAATTCTAGAGTATTTGGCATTTTTTATCGCTTTTAGGTATTATGTCTTTCTACGAAAGCAAAGTGCCGATTCCATTACTTCCGCCAATCGGCTTTCTATAATCATTGGTGCAATTTTTGGTGCTTTACTGCTCTCTAGAGCTGTAGCCTTTTTAGAGAACCCAGTAATTCATTCACAAGAAGGGTGGATGGCCTTAATGAACAATAAAACTATAATGGGCGGACTTTTTGGAGGCTTGTTGGGTGTGGAGTTAGCAAAGATGATAATTGGCGAAAAACAGTCTGCAGGAGACCTTTTTACTTTTCCTATAATTCTTGGAATCATCATAGGGAGAGTAGGGTGCTTTTTAGCGGGAACAAACGAATTTACTTATGGTAAAAAGACCTCATTTTTTATGGGAATGAATTTAGGCGATGGTCTAAACAGACACCCTGTGGCACTGTATGAAGTGTTTTTTCTATTACTGTTGTTCATTCTTTTAACAAAGATTCAAAGAAATTCAAAGTCTTTAGAGAGCGGAATGCTTTTCAAATTTTTCATGATCTCATACTTCCTATTTCGCTTCTTTATAGAGTTTCTAAAACCGAACACCTTTTTTGTTGTGGGGCTGAGCAGCATCCAAATATTATGCTTAATTTGTCTATTATACTACCAAAAAACCATTCGCCAAGCCACTGCCTATGCCGTCAAAAAACTACACCTATTATGATTTTACACTTAGTCTTTGCCCGGAATGTTTACGACGTGTAGATGCTAAAATCGTTTTTGAGAATGATAAGGTATATATGCTCAAAAACTGTAAAGAGCATGGCAAAAGCAAGGTGCTTATTGCAGATGATATAGAATATTACAAGAATATCAGAAACTACAACAAGGCTTCTGAATACCCAAAGACTTTTAATACCAAAACCCATTATGGTTGCCCTTATGATTGTGGCCTTTGCCCAGATCATGAGCAACATTCCTGCCTAACCGTTGTTGAGCTAACCGATCGGTGCAATCTTACGTGCCCTACGTGTTACGCCTCCTCTTCACCCACCTACGGCAGACATCGTTCTGTAGAGGAAATCAAAAAAATGCTAGATGTAATCGTTAAGAACGAAGGCGAACCCGATGTTGTACAGTTAAGTGGTGGCGAACCTACGATACATCCGCAGTTTTTTGAAATAATGGATTATGCCAAAACATTGCCCATTAGGCATTTAATGGTCAACACCAACGGTATTAAAATTGCCAAAGATTTTGCTTTTGCCCAAAGATTAGCAACGTACGCTCCCGATTTTGAAATATATCTACAGTTCGACTCTTTGGATAATACGGTGCTACAAACACTAAGAGGAGCGGATTTAGCCGAAACCCGCTTAAAAGCATTAGAACACCTTAATAAACTTAACCTTTCCACAACACTTGTGGTCACCTTGCAAAAAGGATTGAACGACCACGAAATGGGAGAAACCATAGACTTTGCCGTAAAACAAAAATGTGTTCGAGGGGTAACCTTTCAACCTACTCAAGTTGCCGGTCGTTTAGAAAATTTTGAAGTTGATGACAATAGAATAACCCTAACAGAAGTCCGGAGAAAAATTTTGGAGCAATCACCTATTTTTGAAAGTGACGATCTCATTCCGGTGCCCTGCAACCCAGATGCATTGGTAATGGCATATGCCCTAAAATTAGGAGATGAGGTGAGTCCGCTTACGCGATACATTAATCCAGACGATTTATTGAACGAAGGAAAAAACACTATTATCTATGAACAAGACGAGGCATTGCATGGTAAGATGATAGAACTATTCAGCACTGGAAACTCAGTTGAAAAGGCATCGGAAAACCTGAAAAGCATCATGTGCTGTTTGCCCGAAATTGATGCACCAGAATTAGGGTATGACAATCTATTTCGCATTATCATCATGCAATTTATAGACGCTCATAATTTTGATGTGCGCGCCATTAAAAAGTCATGTGTGCATATTGTAAATAAAGATTATAAAATCATCCCTTTTGAAACAATGAACTTGTTTTATAGAGATGATAAGGTGACGTACTTAGAACAACTACAAAACGAAATGGTATGATCGGACTTGTATTTTTAATGATTGGCCCACCTATTATTTTTTTCATTCTGGCCATAGTAGGATTGATTAAGAAAAACAGTAAAATGGCCAAGATTTTCTTTATTCTTACAGGTGTTTATCTCCTCATCAGTTTTGGAACTTGTGGTATTATGCTCAGTAATTTTACGCTAGATACAAAGTAGAGTACCGTTACATACTTTCTAAATTCGGTTGCGCTCGTCTACCCTTTTGGATTTCTTATTATCCCGCATTTTGGAGTTACCAAATTTGTAGCGTAGCCCCATGACTAGCAAACGGTTCTCTCCTCTTTTTAACGAAGTGCCATTTTGATCTTGATAATGTCTGGTATTAAACTGATTACCCTGATTGAAAATATCCTCAACTCCTAAAGAAATACTTAATCTTTTGTCATATAAGGTTTTCCTAGCCATTAAGTTCAATGCCCCAAAAGCATCAAATTTTGTATTGCCAGACAACATGGCCGTTGTGTAAACAAGATTAAGGTCTACCGTTAAAGATTTATCATCCAAAAAGCTAAAACTATTACTGTTTCGTATAAACCAGCCTAGTTGGTCCAACTCTACCATACTATTGGTACTTATATTAATGAAATTGAAAGTTTCACTATAAAAACTAGTAAGCAGATAGCAATTATAAAAGTTAGAGAAACTCTTATTTACTGAAAAGTCTATTCCATAAGACGTTTCTTGTGCCACGTTAGATGAAATAAATTGCAGCAGATTATTGTCGTTATTTTGAAAAATAAGCTCAGACAATCCGTTTTTCGCTTTTTTATAAAACAGCTCTACCGTATAGCTTTTATCAAAAGTATATCCGCCAGCAATATAGTATCTCGTGGCAGGCAATAATTCAGGATCTCCTTCAATAGTAGAAAACGTACTTTGAAAGGTTTGAAATGGATTTACATTATTATAACGTGGCCTACTAATTTTTCTAAAATAATATAAATCAAAACTGTGATTTTCATTTGGTATATACTGAATGGAAAAAGATGGGAAAAACTGAAGATTATGACGTTCCACAGACAAAACATCGGTATCCAGCTCCCCTTCCGTTTTGGCATACTCTGCTCGCAAACCAGATTTCATTTTCCAATGCTCCCACTTACCCGAATAGGAAATATAGGCTGCGTAAATAGATTCGTCATAATCAAAATTCCCCACTTCAGACGGGTCAATTCCTGGTTGGTCCCTATCAAAACCTTGTTGCGTTATACTGCTCTTAGAAGATATTCCCGCATAGCGTAAACCTGCTCCAACTCTACCAGAATCTCCAACCGGTGATTCGTAATCGCCTTGAAAACTATACAGGTTGATTTCTTGCTCAGAATCCGTTGTAAAATCATTATTTCCAGAGAGCGTTCCGTTCGTATCATAAAAGATAGACTCTAGTATTTGGTCTCTTGTATGGTCATAATAGGTATAATGACCATTAAACGAAAGTTGGGCTCCCTTTTCATTTAAATCATATATATAATCTATATAATAAGAAGTGTTCAGTTTCTGTATTTCGGAATTGTTTAATGTGTGAAAACGAGAAAATTCATCATCGCCTACTACATCAGTATCTGTATCGTAAACACGATTTCTACTAGGTTGCCATAAGGTTATGGTAGTAAAGCTCAACCTGCTTTTTTCATTTATATCATAATCGAAAAAAACGGAAAGGTTATGTTGCTTACTATTATTGAGATATTCTTGCTCTGCAGACCACGTAGAAATGGTATTGTCTTCAGTAAAATTTGTGATATCCGTATAATAACTAACATCTCTATCTTGCTTAAAACTATAATTAAGTGATAGTTGGGTTTTCTTTCCCTTAAAAAAATGGTCCGTACCTATGGTGTGTTTGGGAAGCACCCCTTGAATGTATTTATTATAGATTGCACCGTTATAACCTGCAATTATATTCTTCTTCATCACAATATTGATGAGTGCACTTTCCTCTGCACTATACTTAGCAGGAGGATTGGTTATTACCTCAATACTTTGCACATTACCAGCAGAAGTACCAGATAGTAGGTTTACAATATCATCATGAGGAATATTTACTTTTCTCCCATTAATTAAGATACCTACTGATGTACTACCCTTAACACTCAGGTTTTCACCAATAACCATTACACTTGGTGTTATTTTAAGTACATCCCAAACATCACCATCTGCATAGGCTGTGTTTTCGATGTTAAAAACCAATCGGTCTATTTTTCGTTCTAACCTAGGTTTAAGGGAAGTAACAATCACCTCATCTAACTCTTGGTCCGCATCGTCCAGAATTAATGGTTCTATTTCCATATCAGCATTCAATTGAACCGCTTTTATAGCACTCTCGTTACCAATAAAACTAGCCTTGATTAAATAGTTTCCTGCAGTAATGCCTTTCATCTTAAAAGTTCCGCTTTCGTCAGTAGAGGTTCCATTGATTACAGAAGAATCTGTTGCACTCAATAGTAAAACGTTTGCAAAAGAAACAGCATTATCTTCCTGACTCTTTACTGTACCCGAAATGACAAAGTCTTGGGAATAAAGTAGGCAGTTAAAGGATAGTAGAAAAAATAAGGGGCAAATAAAGTTTTTCACTAAACATTAGATTCTATCTCAAATCTAACATATTTTAAGTAAAATCCTACACATATGGTTGTATTATTATGCTTGCATAGCTCTTTAGTTTTTAAATTAGTACGAAACTGCTTAGGGTTTTAACTATCTTTTTCCTTGTTTATCAGAACTTTAAGTTCTCCACATGATTCAGAAGATTCTTTTAAACTAGATTCTACTACAGTGTATTTAACCCTTAATTGACCCTCGTAATCTACCTCTATAATACTGTTTTCTCCCGTATGGGTTAAGTTATAACTTATGGTTTTTCCAAAAAACTCTAACCAATCTAATTTTTGGGTAAACTCCATATATTCTTCTACAACTATGAAAATTGAAAAGCTATAAGGACATTTATATTTAGTCCCCTTTCTGTGGTCTGTGTACATAAGTAAACAAATGTCCTGGTTAAGTTCTCCCCATTTCTTCATTTTATAAAGAAACTTATCAGTGTTATAGTCCGGATTTAACATAAAAAATGCTTGTTTACTCATCAAAATAACCCTAAATTTAATAGCCTATGCTATCACAGCTGTTACGATTTCCGAAATTGTAACAATCCCATTACTTCATCTTAACCTCTTTGTATGCTAACGGACATTCTTCAGTTTATCGGAGTGCTATTCTGTCTTTTTACAGCATTTCTTATTCGCTTTCGGCTAAATAAGGATAATTCATTTTCTGGGCACCTTTTAGCTACGCTACTGTTTTTGATTGCCGTTTGCAATAGTTTCTATCTCTTTATTATATATGGTATTATTAACTACTTTCCCTATTTATACAAAGTACCAGCACCTATAACATTTTTAATATTTCCACTGTCCTACCTTTATGTTAGGGCTGTTCTGAACGGAGAAAATTCATTTAAAAAAGTAGATGCCATTCATCTGCTTCCGTTTGTATTCTTTATGGTAAATTATTTTCCGTTTTATATCATGCCTCTTGATGAAAAATCTCAAATGGTATATGAGATAACAAAGGATTTTTCTAAAACCTATATCGGTCAGGACGGGTTGCTCCCTGAATGGGTAAACATTAGTTGTAGGGCACTTTCGTCTATTCTGTATTTAATATTACAGTGGCATTTGATTATCACTTTTTTCAAGCATAAAACACATATTTCCTCTAAACAATTTGCTTTAGTAAAAAAGTGGGTTTTTGACTTGACCATAATACAGACCGTTCATAGCGTGTCATTAATTATTCTGTACATTGCGAATGCGCTTATGGCCATGAACATTATTCCTTTTGCTCATTTCATTCACATTGTTTTAGGTCTTTTCGTATCCGGCAGCTTTCTCTTTGTGTCCTGTTATCTACTTTGGAGCCCAAACCTATTGATAGGTCTACCTTATATATCTTTTAAAAACTACGATGCCACAGTCAATTCACCCAAACCTGATATTGGCTCCGTTTTTTCAGAACTGGAGACTCATCTTAATAAAACAAAACTCTTTTTAGACCCTAACTTAAAAATAGACACGCTTTCCAGAGCCACCAACATAGCCTCCAGAAAGATTACCCATACCATAAGCGAATCTGACTATAATAATTTTAATGATTATATTAATCAAATGCGTATTGGCTACGCCGCAGAAAAAATTAAAGACAATTACTTGGACACGTACTCGGTAGAAGCACTCTCACTCACCTGTGGCTTCAACTCAAAAAATGCTTTCTACAGGGCCTTTAAAAAAGCCTACGGTTGCACACCTGGCCAATATGATTCAAATAATTTAGATTCGGACAACCATACAATAGAGCCATAAAATACTTTGCACCTATGGTCTTTAATGAAAGAGGATTAAAATAACGTATCTTTGCCAACTTAATGTAAAAGGATTTGCTTGCCGAAATGAGCTCACCATCAATGAAGAACATTAGAAACTTTTGTATCATCGCCCATATTGACCACGGTAAAAGTACCTTGGCAGACCGTTTATTAGACTTTACAGGATCTGTAACAGACCGTGAAAAGAAAGAACAGTTATTAGATAGTATGGACTTGGAGCGTGAACGTGGTATTACCATAAAGAGCCATGCCATACAAATGGACTATACCTATAAAGGGGAACAATATGTTTTAAACTTAATTGACACACCAGGCCACGTAGACTTCTCATACGAAGTATCTAGATCCATTGCTGCATGTGAAGGTGCGTTATTAGTCGTAGATGCTGCCCAGAGTATTCAGGCACAAACTATATCTAACCTTTACCTTGCTTTAGAGAATGATTTAGAAATTATTCCTGTTTTGAACAAGGTAGACTTACCGAGCGCAAACCCAGAAGAAGTTACCGATGATATTGTAGACCTCTTGGGCTGCAAGGCCGAAGACGTAATACCTGCCAGTGCAAAAACGGGTATAGGTATTGAAGAAATTCTTGCTGCTATAATTGAACATGTACCTGCACCAACAGGCACACCGGATGAAGCTTTACAGGCATTGGTATTTGACTCGGTTTACAACCCTTTTCGTGGTGTTGAGACCTATTTTAGGGTTATTAACGGAGAAATTAAAAAAGGACAAAAGATAAAATTTGTAGCAACGGACAAAGACTATTTTGCAGATGAAGTAGGAACTTTAAAGTTGACACAACACCCCAAGCAATCTATTAAAACGGGAGATGTAGGTTATCTGATCACGGGGATAAAAGATGCGCGTGAAGTTAAAGTTGGTGATACTATCACCGATGCTGTAAATCCTACTAAAAATCCAATTGGAGGTTTTGAAGATGTAAAACCCATGGTTTTTGCAGGTATCTACCCTGTAGATACGGATGAATTTGAAGAATTACGTTCTTCAATGGAAAAACTACAACTTAATGACGCGTCATTGGTATTTGCTCCTGAAAGCAGTGCTGCCCTTGGTTTTGGATTTAGATGTGGTTTCTTGGGAATGCTTCATATGGAAATCATTCAAGAACGTTTAGAGCGAGAATTTAATATGACCGTAATTACTACGGTACCCAATGTAAGCTACCATGCATTTACGCGTAAAGACCCAGACAAGCCGTTAATTGTAAACAATCCTACAGACCTTCCGGATCCTTCAACCATAGATCGTGTAGAAGAGCCTTATATAAAAGCTACCATCATTACAAAAGCAGATTTTGTAGGTAATGTAATGTCCTTATGTATTGAAAAAAGAGGACAAATTACAAATCAGACTTATTTAACTACAGAGCGTGTAGAGCTGAATTTTGACATGCCTTTAGCTGAAATTGTTTTCGATTTTTATGATCGATTAAAAACGGTCTCAAAAGGGTATGCTTCTTTTGATTATGCTCCAATTGGTATGCGAACCTCTAAACTAGTTCGTGTTGATATTTTATTAAATGCTCAACCTGTAGATGCCCTTTCTGCCCTAATTCATGCTGATAATGCGGTGACTATTGGTAAGAAGATGTGTGAAAAATTAAAAGAACTTATACCAAGACAACAATTTGATATTCCAATTCAAGCTGCTATTGGTGCAAAAATAATATCTAGAGAAACTACCAAAGCATTACGTAAAGATGTAACAGCTAAATGTTATGGAGGTGATATTTCACGTAAACGTAAACTTTTGGAGAAACAAAAGAAAGGTAAAAAACGAATGCGCCAAGTAGGTAATGTAGAAGTGCCGCAAGAAGCTTTTATGGCAGTTCTTAAATTGAACGACTAAAGAAAAAAGTCCCTTACATCAATGATGTAAGGGACTTTTTCTTTTCGCTACTTTTACTCCTATTCTTTAAGAGCAACTACTTCTCCTCCTTCTTCTAAAGTGGTGTGACCCAATTCCTCTCCTATAGTAAACGTATCTATACCTACTTCCTCATCAACATAATCAACAGTATATGAGTCTTCGGTTTTAGTCCATCTAAAGGCAGTTTCATAATCTACCTCATCGTTCATCATTTCTTTATAATGACCTGTTCTATCATTCTTAAAAACCCATTCATCAGTATAAGATGTAGTAGCGCCTCCAGTAGGTGTACTACTGAATTCAGAAACCCAGGTACCAAGAATTGCATCCGTATCGTCCTGATCCTTTGAACAACTGGTAAAAGCTACTGTACTAGCCAAGGCAAAAAATAGAAATAGTTTTTTCATAATAGATTTGGTTTAAGAATATTACAGTTTAAGTAGAAATAAAACGACTCTTCAATCGGAATATTGCTGTCTCCTATAGCTCCAAAGTCTTTTATGCTATTTCCTATAGATAGTGATAAGATGCGCAAACTGCTTTAAATCAATTAATTTCAACGTTCTTACAGGAAGGTTGTTTTTTTCTTACAAAAAATTGAATGTTTGGGCAATTTTTAACCGCAGTATCTGTTTTAAAGATGTAAAACTATTTCACTGAAAATGACCACGTATATAGCCCATTTTACCGCAAAGCATAATGTAATTCCAACGGAGCAAAATTCCATATTTATATGGCGGCAAGAGAGTGGCGAGGTAGATATAAAACTTCTAGAAGATAAAATTAAAAGAGAGTCATCCATACACTTTTACGGCCTTGCAACAGACGATCAGGTGGAGGTAAAACAAGATGACATCAACATCAACGTTTTTAAAACAATGCCGTTTTCAGGTTAGAAATTACGATAAATACATCTCAAGACCCAGACTCAGAAATTCGGCAATGTTCAATACAAAGGAGCTTATTCTATATTGAGTTATTCCGCGTCCTGTTGCTCTATTTCAACTTCATCTTTGGTTTCATCAACATCAAAGATTTTTCCTAAATAAACTAATCGGTATTTATCTGTAATATCCTCAAAGTCTGTACTAAAGCTTGATATAATCTGTAGATCCCCTTTGGGTGTCTTTAAAAAAATAGGAACAACATTCTCATCGGCCTTTGTAATTTCTATTAATGCCTCATAGTGCTCTTTATCCTTTAACTCTATCTCATGTACTGCAGGATACTTACGTGCGGTCTCTGTTAATTTAATGAAGTCGTCAGTGTGTGAGAACAACCCCTCTTTAGGGTTATTTTCTGGATTGTTCATCTCATCTGCATTTACCAACCGAAATGATCCATTTGCCCCAAATTCTTTTCCAAAATTATTGACTGCATATTTATTAATATCCGAGTTACCTGTCAAAGCCATAAGATACCCCACATCGTTAAGTTCTATATTGTCCGTTAGTGAATCTGCATAAATATTGGCAGTAAAAGCCTCTAGCCCTAGTTTCTTAGCCTTGATAATGTTGGTTTGGTTATTATCAATCAAGACTACGTGGCGGTTGTTTTTATTAAGGTAGTCGGCAATAAGACGAGATGCTTTTGAAGCGCCAATGATAAGTATACCCTCTGATTTAGTCAAGAACACCCCAATAGCTTTGGCAAACATACGGGCCGTGGTAGCATTTAGCAATACTGTACCCAAAACAATCATAAATACTAAAGGTGTAATAAACTCTGCTCCAGCCTCGCCTTTAGCCAATAATTTTGAACCAAATAACGAAGCAATACCTGCAGCAACAATACCTCTTGGCCCTACCCAACCAATAAACAGTTTTTCGTTGAATTTCAGATTAGAATTTATTGAACTGAGAAATACCCCCAAAGGCCTTATTATAAAAACAATAATTGCGAACAGCCCTGCGGTTTTCCAATTTAGAATCAATTCAAGGTCAGAAATATTGATATTCGCTGCCAATAAAATAAACAAGATAGAAATCAATATAATACTGAGTGATTCTTTAAAGTAAAGCAATTCTTTTATATTCGGAAGGTCAGTATTACCCATTACCATACCCATTACAACCACTGCTAAAAGACCAGATTCGTGCGCAAATGAATCTGACATTACAAACACTAAAAGCACGGTTGAAAGTGAGACTACATTCAACAAATAATGTGGAATAAAGTTTTTCTTAATCACAAATGTCAATGCATGGGCAAAAGTAAAACCAAAAGTAAATCCGAAAAGTAGAATCTTACCGAACTCTATTAAAGCTGTTATTGTATAGGCTTTTCCCTCTCCAACACTTATAAATTCAAAAACCAATACGGCAGCCAAAGCTCCAATGGGGTCAATTAATATTCCTTCCCATTTCAATACGGCAGAAACATCTTTCTTTAAAGGAATATTTCTTAAGATAGGTGTTATAACTGTAGGCCCGGTCACAATAATTAAAGCGGCAAACAGGAAAGAAATCTGCCAGCTCAACTCAAAAATGTAATGCGTAGCAATACCAGCGCATAAAAAAGTGACCAAAGACCCTAACGTAATCAGTTTCGTTATTACCGGCCCTATATTTCTAATTTCTGAGCGTTTTAACGTAAGTCCGCCTTCAAAAAGAATAATACTTATGGCTAGCGAAACAAAATAATAAAGTGATTCTCCAGGGAAAAGACCTTTTTCACCATTCCAAATAGGCTGAATAAGTTTTTGCCCATCTTCCATATATAGCGAGGCTATTGGCCCCACTAACAGGCCTATAAGAATTAACGGAAGAATTGCAGGTAACTTTAAACGCCATGCAAACCATTGCGCTAATATTCCTAAAATGACAATTCCTGCAAGTTCTACCATAGCTTTTTCGTTAAGATTGAAAAATAACTATTTTATCTGAAAAAATACAATTGAACAAGTCAAGATATTTCTTTTTTATTGATAGCCTATATGGGAAATCCGTTATTTATTCATGGCGTCAGAACTACAGCCGCTTAAAACTGTTTTATTTGGCTTATTTTCTCCGTTTCTTTGAAGGTAACTATAAGTGAATCGAACAATAAGATTCTTGAGCAAACGGAGCACCAAAACTTAGAGGAAGAACTTCAATGAAAAAGAGGGAGTTCATGTCGCGAAATTACAGATACCCGTGCTTCATCAAAATTGATTTATTAGTTCTTAATACCATTCGGCATAAAACATGCTTCAATTTTATGTGCGTTCCATAACTAGAAAATTAACTCGTAAAGTATGCTGTTCGACAATCAACTTTGTGAATTGGTGAATAGTAATGTTCTTATCAGTTTATAACTAACTTTGCAATATTAAATATCAACAAATTCAATGAAAGTCTGTATTGCCGAAAAACCATCTGTAGCAAGAGAAATTGCTTCCGTACTTGGTGCAACTACCAAACGAGATGGGTATTATGAAGGCAATGGCTATGCGGTAACCTATACTTTTGGACACCTTTGCACACTTAAAGAACCTAACGACTACAAACCACATTGGAAAAGTTGGGATTTAAATAATTTACCCATGCTACCGGAACGTTTTGAAACCAAAGTGTCCAAAGATTCTGGTATTAGAAAGCAGTTCAACATTATAAAACAGTTATTTGATAAAGCAGATGTTGTTATAAATTGTGGGGATGCTGGGCAAGAAGGAGAATTAATACAGCGTTGGGTTATAAACCAAGCAAATTACAAGGGCAAGGTTGAAAGGCTTTGGATTTCTTCGCTTACCACAGAAGCCATAAAAGAAGGTTTTAAAAATCTAAAACCTTCTGAAGATTACGATAATTTATATTATGCAGGTTTTTCTCGTGCCATTGGAGATTGGCTTTTAGGCATGAATGCTACCCGTTTATATACTGTAAAACATGGTGGTTACAAACAAATGCTGTCTGTTGGTCGCGTTCAAACACCAACATTGGCTATGTTAGTAAACCGATTTAATGAGATAGAGAATTTTAAACCGCAACCGTATTGGGAGCTACAAACACGCTATCGCGATACCCTATTTAGTTACGAAGAAGGGCGTTTTCTTAAAGTTGAAGATGGAGAGAAACTGGCGAAAATTGTAAAAGAACACGATTTTGAAATTGTTTCAATTACAAAGAAAGCAGGTAATGAATACGCACCAAAGCTATTTGACTTAACAGGTTTACAAGTGTATTGTAATACTAAGTTTGGTTTTAGCGCAGACGAAACGTTGAAGATCGTTCAGAAGTTGTACGAACAAAAGGTGGTTACCTACCCTAGAGTTGATACTACCTTTTTACCAAACGATGTTTATCCAAAAGTACCGGGCATACTTAAAAATTTAACCAACTATGCAGCATTAACAGCACCTCTACATGGTAAAAAACTAAAGAAAACCAAAAAGGTTTTTGATGATAGTAAAGTCACAGATCACCACGCAATTATACCAACTGGTCAGCAAATGAATTTGCAATACAACCAGCAACAAGTTTACAATATAATTGTACGCCGATTTATTGCCGTGTTTTACCCTGATTGTAAAGTCTCTAATACAACGGTTATTGGTAAAGCTGAAAAAGTAAATTTTAAAACCACGGGAAAAGAAATTTTAGAAAAGGGTTGGCGTATTGTTTTTGAAACTACTGATTCTCCGTCTAAAGAATCAGGCATTCTCCCCACTTTTGAAAAAGGGGAAAAAGGACCCCACGAGCCCTCTTTTTTAGAAAAACAGACCAAGCCACCAAAGCAATATACAGAAGCCTCTCTCCTACGCGCTATGGAAACTGCAGGAAAACAGGTTGATGATGACGAGCTTCGCGAGATTATGAAAGAAAACGGTATTGGTCGCCCTTCTACACGAGCCAATATTATTGAAACCTTATTTCGAAGGAAATATATAAAGCGAAATAAAAAACAAGTCATACCAACGGTTACCGGTATTCAGCTAATAGGTACCATTCAAAATGAATTATTAAAATCGGCCGAGCTTACCGGTAAGTGGGAAAAGCAGCTAAAAGACATCGAAAAAGGAACGTTTAGCGCCGGAAGTTTTATTAAGCAAATGAAACTAATGGTGGATCGTTTGGTATATGAAGTTAGAAGTGAAACAAGAAAAGCCAATATATCAGCAATTCACAATAAACCTGTTGCGACAAAGAAAAAAGCAGTAAAAAAGTCTTCAGGAATAACAACGGAAAAATGCCCTAAATGTAAGAACGGTACACTGCTTAAAGGGAAAACAGCTTATGGTTGTTCCGAGTTTAAAAAAGGCTGTGATTTTGTTATTCCTTTTAAGTTCGAAGGTAAAACCATCTCAGAAAAACAGTATGTTAGATTACTTCAAAAAGGATCAACAGTAAATTTAAAAGGCTTTAAGGTTGATAATGTCACGCTTGAAGGTCTTGTTAGATTAGATGATAGTTTTAAGTTAAAATTGGAGCCTAAAAAGAACTTTGTCTCCAATAATATGGAGTCGTCTTCTAAATCTTTGGAATATAATAGCTGCCCAAAATGCCACAAAGGTACTATTGTAAAAGGGAAAACAGCCTATGGCTGCAGCCAGTATAAAACAGGCTGCGATTTTAGGTATAGTTATGATGCCGTTCGTGAAAAAGCCCAAGGGCAAACACTTACCAAAGATTTGGTTTATAAAATACTTCAAGCAAACTGAATGTACTTTTCTGATTCAATGTGGTCTTTTGCATAATTATAACAGGCTATTTTCCCATAATCCTAATCCATTCATTAATTTTATACTATGCAACTATACCCCTTAGAGACAGGAAATTTTAAGCTGGATGGCGGTGCTATGTTTGGCGTAGTGCCAAAAGCTATTTGGCAACGTACCAATCCCGCAGACGCCAATAACCAAATAGATATAGCCGCACGCAGTTTGCTTATTGAAGACGGTAATCGGTTAATTTTGATTGATACCGGCATGGGCAACAAACAATCAGACAAGTTCTTTGGTTATTACAATATGTGGGGCAATCATTCTATTGATGGTTCATTAAAGAAAATAGGTTTTACACGTGATGATATTACCGATGTATTTCTAACACACCTACATTTTGACCACTGTGGTGGATGCATTCAATGGAATAAAGATCGAACAGGTTACGAACCCGCATTTAAGAACGCTACGTTTTGGACAAATAAAGACCATTGGAAATGGGCTACGGAGCCCAACGCTAGAGAGAAGGCCTCCTTTTTAAAGGAAAATTTACTGCCGATGCAAGAAAGCGGACAATTGAAGTTTATTGAACGAACATCAGATTGCTTCCAAATTGATTCGGAATTAGGTTTTGGAATTCATTTTGTTGATGGGCATACGGACAAACAAATGCTCCCTCATATTTCGTATAAAGGAAAGCAACTTGTATTTATGGCAGATTTATTACCCACAGTTGGGCATATTCCTTTGCCCTATGTAATGGGTTATGATACGCGTCCTCTTCTGACATTGGCGGAGAAAGAATTATTTCTAAACAAAGCTATTTCAGAAGAATATTACCTGTTTTTTGAGCATGATGCGCATAATGAGATATGCACGCTAAAAGAAACCGAAAAAGGGGCCAGACTGAATGACCTTTTTACTTTTGACCAACTTTTTAATTCATAAAATTAGAACATATTATCGTATACGAAAATAGGTGTGTATCACTATTTTAAGCGGGTATTGACACAAAAACGATTCGGTATAATCCTCATTAATCAAAAGGTTTACATTCAAGGTTTATATGATGCTTTAAAGCTTAAAACAAAAGATGACTTTGAGCTGTAGACTATGTAAGGGCTTACTTATTCCGATAAAAAAATCATAAAAACATTACGATTCGGTTAAAAAATTGTGCCAAATCTTACCTTTGCAGGCATTTATGTTAAACTATTGAGTTGGTTCAGTGCAAAATTTAATCATATTTGAACCTTTTGCTCACCATAATTTATAGTCTAAAATCAAACACTAAATTCTATTTAACTATATGACTTCATTTTTTTCAAGACCTTTAATAGGTTTATCCGCTGGCCTTATTCTTATGGGCTGTGGTTCTACGGCATTGGTATCTACACCAATCGAAAGTATTGATACTACTCCATTAAAAATATCCGACCTCTCAGATGCCGAAAAGCAAAACTGGGGTCATCTAGATCTTGTTACGGATACCATTCCAGGAATGAGCGTAGATAAGGCCTATGCTGAGATCATAAAAAATAAAAAAGGAGAAACCGTTATCGTTGCCGTACTAGATTCAGGTATGGATCTTAAACATGAAGATTTAAAGAATGTACTTTGGACCAATAAAGGTGAAAAGGCCGGAGACGGCGTAGATAATGACAAGAATGGTTATGTTGACGATATTCACGGATATAACTTTTTAGGCGAATCTTATAATGAACAACTAGAAGCAACCCGTATCGTTAGATTAAAGTTGGGCGATGCGGCTATTCAGGCTAAAGCCAAAACAAAAGTTGATACGGAATACGCCAAGGCAACACAACAAAAAGCACAATACGAGCAAATCTTTCAAACCGTAAAGAATGCCGATGAAGCTGTTAAAAAGGAATTGGGGAAAGACACCTATACCACAAAAGACCTTGCCGGTATTGAGTCAAAGGACGAGGCCATGCAACAAAACGTAGGCATTTTAACGCAAATGTTAACGTATGAAGATTCTATTGCCGAGGTATTAGAACAAGTTGAAGGAGGTATTAAATATTTCACCGATCAATTGAACTACAACTACAATGTAGATTTTAATGGTAGAAAAGACGTTGGCGATGACCCCTATGATATTAATAATCTTGGTTACGGTAATGGAAACCCACAGAATAGAGAGGAAGACGAAAGCCACGGTACACACGTTGCAGGAATCATTGGTGCGGAAAGAAACAATGGCAAAGGGGCAAATGGCGTTGCCAATAATGTTGAAATCATGAGTATTCGTGCTGTTCCAAATGGTGATGAATATGACAAAGACATTGCTTTGGGTATTCGCTATGCAGTAGATAACGGAGCAAAAATTATTAATGGTAGTTTCGGAAAGGCATTTTCTCCTAAGGCCCAATGGGTCTATGATGCCATTAAATATGCTGAAGAAAACGATGTGCTTTTTGTGCATGCCGCTGGTAATGAAGGTGCTGACTTAGATAGTCCTGCCAATCCTAATTTTCCTAATGACCAAGTAGATAACGGTCCTGAAATTGCGGACAATGTTCTTACGGTAGGTGCTTTGGCTTCTAAATACGGTTCTGAAATGGTAGCTACATTCTCTAACTACGGAGCTATTAATGTGGATGTTTTTGCCCCTGGCGATGAAATATACTCGTCTATGCCCGGTAACGAATATGAATATCAAGGAGGAACTTCCATGGCTGCTCCTGCAGTTGCCGGTGTTGCTGCTTTAATTCGTTCATATTACCCTAAATTAAAAGCTTCGCAGGTAAAGCATATCATTATGGAATCCGGCCTTGCGCCAAGGGCTAATGTCATTCTAGGTGGAAATACAGCCAATACCGCTACGTTGGATGAAGTTTCAACTTCAGGAAAAATCGTAAATGCCTACAACGCCTTGATAATGGCGGACAATGTATCTAGAGGAAAAATAAAACTATAATATACCATGAAGTATTTTTTTAAATCAATCGCTGTTGCTATTGTCCTAATGGGGCAAGTGGCAGTTGCTCAAAACACCTCGTATTGGCAACAGCACGTAGATTATACAATGGAGGTAGATATGGATGTGGAGAGTTTTCAGTACACCGGTACTCAGAAGCTAGTATACACCAACAATTCTCCAGATGAGCTTACTCGCGTATACTATCACTTATTTTTCAATGCTTTTCAACCGGGCAGTGAAATGGATATGCGTCTACAGAGTATTCCGGATCCAGACGGAAGGATGACGGACGAGCAGAAAAACAGTCGTATCGCAGGACTCAAAGAAAATGAAATCGGTTATTTACATGCTTCCTCGCTTACACAGGATGGTGCTAAAGTGAATTTTGTTGAAGAAGGGACGATTTTAGTTGTGGAATTGGCAAAGCCTATTCCTTCTGGAGGAAAAACAACTTTTGAAATGGAATTTAAAGGCCAAGTGCCGGTACAAGTGCGTCGCTCAGGAAGAAACAGTGCCGAAGGTATTGCGCTATCTATGAGCCAGTGGTATCCTAAACTAGCGGAATACGACTTTGAAGGTTGGCATGCCGATCCATACATTGCCCGTGAATTTCAAGGTGTATGGGGAGATTTTGATGTAAAATTGACTATCGATAAGAAATATGTTGTTGGTGGTTCTGGTTACTTGCAAAACCCACAAGAGATTGGTCATGGTTATGAAGCATCAGGTACCAAAGTGAAAAAGCAGAAAGGAAAAACACTTACTTGGCACTTTAAAGCACCTATGGTACATGACTTTATGTGGGCTGCAGATCCTGAATATTTGCATGATACGTTACAAGTAGAAAACGGCCCTATGCTTCACTTCTTGTACAAGGATAACAAAGAAATCATAGAAAATTGGAAAAAACTTCAGCCTAAAACAGCTGAGTTTATGAAGTTCTTTAGTAAGAATATTGGTGAATATCCATACAAGCAGTATTCCGTAATTCAAGGTGGTGATGGTGGTATGGAATATGCCATGGCTACTTTAATCACCGGAGAGCGCAAATTTGAAAGTCTGGCAGGGGTAACAGCTCACGAGCTTGCCCATTCTTGGTTTCAGCATATCTTAGCGACTAACGAATCTAAGCACGAATGGATGGATGAAGGTTTCACAACGTTTATTTCTACATTAGCCATGAACGAGGTGATGCAAGAGAACAAAGAGAATCCACTTGAAGGCACGTACAAGGGATATTTTAATTTGGTAAACTCAGGTAAAGAACAACCGCAAACTACCCATGCAGACCGTTACGATCTTAATTTTGCGTACGGTATTGCCGCTTATAGCAAAGGTTCTATATTCCTATCGCAGTTGGGTTATATCATTGGGCAGGACAAGTTAATGGAGACTATTCGTAAATATTACGAAGACTTCAAGTTCAAACATCCTATTCCAAATGATATTAAGCGTACCGCTGAGAAGGTTTCCGGCATGGAGTTGGATTGGTATTTGACCGATTGGACACAAACTACAAACACTATAGATTACGGTATTACCGATGTTAAGGACAATGCTGGCAAAACCGAAGTTTCCATGGTACGTACCGGTGCAATGCCAATGCCCTTAGATATTTTAGTAATTTATGAAGACGGTACAAAAGAGACCTTTTACGCTCCTCTACGAATGATGAGAGGCGAAAAGGAAAACCCGTACCCACAAATAAACCGAACGGTATTAGGAGATTGGCCATGGGCACAATCTAACTACAACTTTACCATTAATAAACCTGTTGACTCCATTAAAGCAGTAGTTATAGACCCTTCCCAATTGATGGCAGACATCAATCAAGAAGATAATGTTTGGCAGAATACAGAGGAATAAACAACCAAAAAGTGTTTATTTTTTCTTCAATGATTAGATTTGTAATTGCCCCCGTTAAACGGGGGCAATTTTTTAAATAACGTTTATGTCCGACTTCACTTTCCCGAAAAAAGAAAAGCTGAAAAGTAAAAAGCTTATCGAGCAATTATTTGCCGAGGGGAAGTCAGTTTCTGTATTTCCAATCAAACTAATTTATCTTCCTGTTCAATTTACAGAAGACACACGCTTAAAGGCTGGAGTTACCGCTCCCAAAAAGAATTTTAAAAGTGCGGTAAAACGAAATCGTATTAAGCGCTTAATGCGAGAAAGTTATAGAGGTAACAAACACCTTGTTTTTAACAATAGTGAAGGCTCTTTTGCGTTTCTATTTTTATACCTTGGTAGAGATATGCCATCTCAAGGCAAAGTTGAAAAAACGATGAAAGAGGTACTGAAGCGTTTTTTAAACAAAAATACTCCAGATACAGGCATACAGAATTAGAAATTAAAGGGACGGTCTATGACCAAAAACCCTCAAAAATTATACAAGAAGATGAAAAAAATGCTCGGCAAAAAAATACTGATTCCTGCCTTTGCAATAGTCGTTTTAGTGGCTGGCAGTAGTTTTGTAAAAAGTGATTTCTTCGAAATTGCCAAGCAAATTGAAATTTTCACTACCCTGTTCAAGGAATTGAACATGAATTATGTAGATGAGACCAACCCGGCAGAACTTATGGATACCGCCATAAAGAACATGCTAGATGATCTTGACCCCTACACTAAATTCCTAAACGAACAAGACGTAGAAACCTATCGCATTAATAATGCCGGTGAATATTCTGGAATTGGGGCTTTGGTACGCTCTTTTAAGGACAGGTTGTTGATTGTTGAGCCCTACAAAGATTATCCTGCAGATAAAGCTGGACTTAAAGCTGGTGATGAAATTATTAAAATTGGCGCCATAAAGGTTTCGGATTTTGACGATAACGCTAGTGAACTTTTAAAAGGAGCCAATAATACTGCAGTTGAAGTTACCTATAACAGACAAGGCGAAACTAAAGTAGCCACAATTACCCGTGCCGCTGTAGAGGTTGACGCCGTTCCGTTCTATAAAATGATAGATGAAAAGACGGGATACATTGTACTATCTCGGTTTAACGCCAAAGCATCTGCACAGACCAAAGAAGCTCTAGTGGACCTAAAAGGAGAAGGAGCAGAAAAAATCGTATTAGATTTAAGAGATAATCCCGGGGGTTTACTTTCAGAGGCAATTAATGTTACCAATCTTTTTGTAGAAAAAGGCGAACTGATCGTAACCACAAAATCGAAAGTAAAAAAATTCAATACCGAGTATAAGACTAGAAACAAGCCTGTAGATATGGACATCCCACTGGTAGTCTTAGTAAATGGTAGTAGTGCTTCCGCTAGCGAAATTGTTTCCGGGGGTTTGCAGGATTTAGATCGTGCAGTGGTCATGGGCGCACGTAGCTTCGGAAAGGGGCTTGTACAGCGGCCTTTGAAGCTTACTTATGGCACACAATTAAAAGTTACTATAAGTCGCTATTACACGCCTTCTGGACGTTGTATACAGTCATTGGACTACTGGAACCGGGATGAAGACGGTAACGCTGTTAAAAAGAATAATTTTAAGGACTTTACCACTCGTAATGGCCGTAAGGTACAAGATGGTGGTGGCGTTTTACCAGATATTGAAGTGGCATCCGCGAAAGCGAACCAATTGACCACGGCTCTTATGAACAACAATGTTATTTTTGATTACGCTACAAACTATTTCTACAAGCATCAAATAAAGGATGTGTCCAGTTTTAAATTCACTGATGCCGATTATAAAGAGTTTAAATCCTTTGTATCTAAAAGTGATTTCTCATACGAGACTAAAACCGAAAAAACATTGAAAGCTGCAATGACCAACAAAGAAGAGGTCATTTTTAACGATGCTATTGAAAACGACTTTAGAGCCTTGTTATTAGATATCGAAAAGAGTAAAATTGTTGCTTTAGACGATTATCAAAGAGAAATAAAAAGCAAACTAGAAGATGAAATCGTAAAACGTTATTTCTATCGTGAAGGCCTTTATGATTATTACCTAAAAAACGATGATGCCATCTTAGCGGCTACCGAACTTTTGGGTAATGAAGACAAATATTGGGGCATCTTGAAATAAGAGTTTTTCACTTTAATTATGGCCTTCAATAAAATTCATCATATTGCCATTATTTGCTCAGACTATCAAAAGTCCAAGCACTTTTATGTTGAAATTCTGGGCTTGAAAATATTAAATGAAGTATTCAGAAAAGAACGAGAATCATATAAATTAGATCTTGCTCTTAATGGAGAGTATATCTTAGAGCTTTTTTCGTTTCCTAATCCACCGCAACGTCCTTCACGGCCAGAAGCTCAAGGTCTGCGCCATTTAGCCTTTGAAGTGGATAATGTTTCAGAAGAAAGAGAAAGACTTATTAAAAAAGGAGTAGATGTTGAACCCATCAGAACCGATGAATTCACAGGCCGCAAATTTACTTTCTTTGCGGACCCAGATGACCTTCCTCTTGAACTCTACGAAAAATAGAGGTTTCTTAAGGTTCTAAATTTTTGATTTTAACATTTCTAAAGTCGATAGGCTGCCCTTCGCTCTGCAAAGCGATCATACCTTCTTTCAACAGTTTGCCATCTTCTTTTTGTTTGGGATCATAACCAACAACGGTACCTCCACCTACTTGGGGTTTGGTGTATTCCAAAACTACTTGCCCATTAATAATTTGCGTTACCAAAGAATCTCCTCTAACAATCAATTCGGCTTTTACCCATTGGTCGCCATAATAGGTTTTGGAAGAAGATCGTAAACAATGGCTTAGGTAAATCTTGCCCTCATATTCAATTTCAGTTCCTGGGGAGCACATATTACCTGTAGGCCTAGCTTCGCCTTCTTTTATTCCGCCAAGAAACTGCATTTCTACGGAAATGGGCCAGTTCTGTTCTTTCAACATCGTTCTTGGGTCTTGAGAATGGTACATGACACCACTGTTCATCTCTGTAAAAATGGGCGCACCCGGATGAAGGTCTCCCACAAATCTATATTCCATGGACAAATGAAAACTAGAGTACGGCTTGTCAAAATATAAATGTCCAAATCTGTCGTTAAAATCGCCTTCATATTTATCATAACGTACCTTGATCATACCATCTTCAGCACGGAACGTATCACCAAAATTATCACCTGTTTCATAATGATGAATTTTTGTGGTCCATCCATCCAGGCTCTTACCGTTAAACATGTCTTCCCAACCAGCTTCAGCAACGGTTGGCTTGGTAGAATTACAGGCCATTAGGGCCATAGAAAAGATAAAAAGAGCAATTTTCGTGCGATTCATAGTGTTCTGATTGAGTAAAATTATATTTGAGATATGAGTTCTATACTTTAAAATACACCTTATGTTTGTCCAAAAAGTAAGTTATGTACCAAAAGATGTACAGTACAAAGAAAGCATTGATGACCATAATTACTTTTTCGGAAATACCAATGGGTGCAAGCAAGCCTTCTGTCCAGATTTGTCCAAATCCCCTAAACCACTGTACGCCCACTGTCTCGGCAAAGAGATAGATAAAAATAGAGTTAGTGCCCACTACAGAGAAAATCTTAAGCCAATTCTTTTGATATCCTTTTATATCAATAAGCCAATAGAAAAGTGTTAATGTCAAAATAGCCAAGCCACCTGATGCCAAGGTAAAAGAACTTGTTGCAATACGTTTTACAATCGGTGTGATGCCTGCAAAATCCATCGAAAAACCAAGAACTACCAATGCTGTTCCCCAAATTAAAAAAGGTTTAAGTTTTTCTTTTACCGATATATGAGATAGTAAAATCCGTCCACAAACAACACCCCAAATGGTATGGGCCGCTGTTGGAATAAAGTTTACAAAGACCCAATACCCATCATTTACCTGCCCCATTACCAACATATCTATATACGAACCGAAACTTTCGTGACCTTGTGCATAAGGTGCTTCCGGATTGTATGCACGATACAATATCTCCGTAAGCACAAGCAAACCTAATGATATACCGATTTGTATTTTATTCGGCAAATTCATAATTGCATAGGCTATGAGAATAGTAAAAGCTAATTGTACCAGTACGTTCCAAAGCTCCCAAACTAGTGCGTGACTATAAACACAATGCAACAATACACCAAACGCGAACAATAAAAAGCATCTGCGTAAAATATGTTTGGTGACCCCTATTCTATCTCCCGAAGCTAAACGCTTTCGTAAAGAAAAAGGCATTGCTACACCAACAATGAACATAAAGAAAGGCTGAATCAAATCCCAAAACCAGAGTCCGTTCCACGGGTGATGATGTAATTGATGTGCAAGACCGGAAAACATAGTTCCTTCAGTCAGTTCCGAAAAATTATGGTGAAATCCTGCCGCTTCGGCAATCAATAAAAACATGGTGAGTCCACGAAAAACGTCCAAAGAAAAAAGACGTTTTGAGACATTTTCCGCTAATTGAGACATAGGCTGGTTGGGTCAGGTTAGGATTTTATTTTTTTTGTCATTTTTCATCCTAACTTGACAAATAGGGCCGTTTAGGTTGAAATTTGCTCTAATTTAGAAAAAATAATACCATTGTCGTTTACTAATTGCCGCTATCTTGCTGCCGTCTAATTTTACATACTTCTATTTTCATGATAAAGCCGTTCATTAGTTTGCTAAAAAAAGTATTTGTACTATCCATATTATTTACCTTGGTCTCAGTAAACCTTCTCTCTTCACAATCTTCAAATTCACTTTGGTTTGACCGGCCGGCCGAACATTTTGAAGAAACTTTGGTAATAGGAAACGGAAAGGCAGGAGCATCAATTTTTGGCGGTGTTGCTACCGATTCTATTTATTTAAACGATGCTACACTTTGGAGCGGCGAACCTGTGGACCCAAACATGAGTCCGGAAGCATATAAAAACGTTCCAGAAATCCGCGAAGCGCTAAAAAACGAAAATTATAAACTGGCAGATTCTTTACAAACCAAACTACAGGGAAGCTTCTCTCAATCCTACATGCCTTTAGGTACCGTATACTTAAATTTTGAACATAAGAACCAGCCCATCTCCTACAACCGTCAGCTTGAATTAGAAAAAGCGCTTTCTACCGTAACCTATGAAGTAGATGGCGTAACTTTTACTCGTGAGTATCTTATTTCCCATGAAGCGCAAACCATGGTCATCCGACTAAAGAGCAGTAAAAAAGGAGCGCTTAATTTTAATATTGGATTTAACAGTTTGCTTAAATATGAGGTTACGAGTAACGAATCTACTCTAGAAGTAAGCGGTTACGCCCCTTATCATGTAGAACCCAGTTACCGCGGTAAAATCCCGAACCCAGTTCAGTTTGACCCTAATAGAGGTACACGTTTTACTTCGCTTTTTAAAATACAGAATACGGACGGAGAATTGGTAAGCACAGACAAATCGGTTGCCTTAAAAAATGCTACGGAAGCTGTTATCTATATTTCCATAGCCACGAGTTTCAACGGTTTTGATAAAAACCCCGCTACCGAAGGTGCAGACCATAAAGCCATTGCTGCCTCACAACTATCAAAAGCAAACTCAAAATCTTTTGATGCCATATTGAACAACCACCTTAAAGACCATCAAAAATATTTTAACCGAGTGCATTTAGACCTGGGAAAAACTACTGCGGAAGACCTGCCTACAGACGAACGCTTAAAGCGCTATGCTAAAGGCGAAGAAGACAAAAACCTGGAAGTACTCTATTTTCAATATGGGCGGTATTTGCTGATTTCCAGTTCTAGAACACCAAATGTGCCTGCCAACTTACAGGGTATTTGGAATCCGTACATAAGACCGCCATGGAGCAGTAATTACACTTTAAACATCAATGCCGAAGAAAACTATTGGTTAGCAGAGAACGCGAATCTTTCCGAAATGCACCAGCCTATGTTGGGCTTTATAGAAAATATAGCCAAAACAGGTAAAGTAACCGCCAAAACCTTTTACGCTGCCGGTGGATGGGCCGCATGCCATAACTCGGATATTTGGGCAATGAGTAATCCTGTGGGCGACTTTGGTGAAGGTGGAATCAATTGGGCCAACTGGAATATGGGCGGAACCTGGTTAAGCTCGCATTTATGGGAACACTATACGTTTTCTCAAGATCTGGATTTTCTACAGGATAAAGCCTACCCCCTGCTGAAAGGAGCGGCAGAGTTTTGTTTGGAATGGCTCGTGGAAGATGAAAAAGGAAATTTGGTGACTTCCCCTGGAACATCACCCGAAAATAAATTTATTACTCCAGACGGATATGAAGGTGCAACCTTGTACGGTTCAACATCCGACCTTGCCATGATTAGGGAATGCTTTCAACAGACTATAGCAGCGTCAGAAACCCTAAAAACCGATGTGGAATTCAGAACTCGACTAGAAAAGGCGCTTGCCAAACTATATCCGTACCAAGTAGGAAAAAAAGGAAATTTACAAGAATGGTACCATGACTGGAAAGACGTAGATCCCAAACACCGTCACCAGTCACACTTGTACGGCTTGTACCCTGGGCATCATATCAGTCCGGAAAAAACACCGGAATTGGCAGATGCTACAAGGACCACTTTAAACATTAAGGGCGATGAAACTACTGGCTGGTCAAAAGGATGGCGCATTAATCTTTGGGCTAGATTGTTAGATGGAAACCGAGCGTACAAACAATATCGTGAACTGTTGCGTTATGTTGCCCCAGATGGTGTACGGGCTTCTTATGAAAAAGGAGGCGGAACGTATCCCAACTTGTTTGATGCACACCCGCCCTTCCAAATTGACGGGAATTTTGGTGGTGCCGCTGCAGTTGTAGAAATGTTGGTACAGTCCTCTTTGAAAGAGATTCAGCTTTTACCTGCTTTACCAGATGTGTGGGCCAATGGCTCCGTTGAAGGTCTAAAAGCCCGTGGAAATTTTGAAATTGCCATTACTTGGAGCAACAAAGTACCAACTAAAGTAAAAATACATTCCGTTACCGGAGGAGCTACCGTTTTAAAACACGGAAGTAAACAGAAAAAGATTACTCTAAAACCCAATGAAACAGTAGAGTTAGATTGGTAGAAATTTGATTACACCCTAGTTTTCAGTTTTTGCCTACATTTAGGAAAGCTATACTTTCTCCTATATGTTTTCAAAAAAATTAGTTTTACCCGTGTTATGCACTGTTCTGGGTATTGTGCTTTTTAGTTGTCAATCAGATTCAAAACAAGAACCGGTAAATAAGGCCTATACCACATGGTCCTCCTATTTGGGCGACCCGGGCCGTAGTCACTACTCCACCCTTTCCGAGTTTACCAAGGACAATGTAAAAGACCTAAAAGTGGCCTGGACATATGAAGCGGCAGATTGGGGCCAGATGCAGATGAACCCCTTGGTGGTAGATAGTATACTTTACGGGGTTACCGCAGCACTCAGAGTGGTAGCTTTAAATGCCAAAACGGGTAAGGAAATTTGGCAGTTTGGCGATTCCATACAAGTTTGGCATTCTACCAGTAGAGGAGTGTCCTATTGGGAACAGGGCGATGACAAGCGGATTCTCTGTACACGCGGACCTCATCTTTTTGCTTTGGATGCCCTAACGGGAAAGCCCATATCCACTTTTGGCGATAACGGTAAAATAGACCTGCGTTCAGGAATGCCCGAAAGTGCACGGGAGAAGTTCGTAATATCCAATACGCCCGGAACCATTTTCAAAAACCTAATTGTAATGCCCCTTAGGCTCTCGGAAGGTTCTGGTGCCGCTCCTGGAAATCTTATGGCGTTCAACGTCATTACAGGTGCCGTAGAATGGGTTTTTCATACCATTCCGCATCCTGAGGAGGAAGGCTATGATACGTGGGAAGAAAATGCCTATTTAAGTGATGAGGTGGGCGCGGCTAACAATTGGGCCGGTATGGCGGTAGACGAAGAACTGGAAATCATTTATGCGCCTATAGGTTCCGCCGCGCCAGATTTTTATGGGGGAGCCCGAAAAGGAAGCAACCTTTATTCTGACTGCCTGTTGGCTTTGGATGCGAATACGGGCAAAAGGCTATGGCACTTTCAATTTACACATCATGATTTATGGGACCGTGACCCTCCTGCCCCGCCCAATCTTTTGATGGTAGAGCGAGAAGGTGAAAAAATTGCTGCCGTAGCTCAGGTTACCAAACAAGGTTATGTGTATGTTTTTGACCGAAAAACGGGCGAACCCCTTTTTGATATCGAAGAAGTTCCTGTACCATCGTCTAATTTGAACGGTGAGGAGACTTGGCCCACCCAACCCATTCCCGTAAAACCGAAACCTTTTGCACGCCAATCCACAAACATCACAGAAAACAATGTGAGTCCATATGCGGAAAACCCGGATTCCCTTAAAGCCATTCTAAGTAAACTGGACAAACGCATCTATGCTCCACCAAGTTTAGAGCCTGTCTTACTTTTACCCGGTTACGATGGAGCAGCGGAATGGGGCGGGACAGCGGCCGACCCCGAAGAAGGAATTATTTATGTGAATTCCAACGAGATGCCCTGGATTATGCAAATGGGCGTAAACGACACCAAGCTAGAAACCTTGCCTTTGGGCGAGGCTACCTATACCCAATATTGCGTAAGTTGTCATCAAACGGATAGAAAAGGACTGGCCGCAAGTGGATTTCCTTCATTGGTAGATATTGAACTCCGTAAATCTAGAGATGAAATCTCTTCTATCATTGCAAACGGGAAAGGGATGATGACGGGTTTTCCACAATTAAAACAGAAAGAAAAAGATGCACTTATTCGTTTTCTGTTCAATCAGGAAATTAAACATAACGTTGCGGAAAATATGAATTCCGAAAAAGGATACCGCACGCCTTACAAACATCTAGGTTACACCAAGTTTCTGGATAAAAATGGCCTGCCCGCCATAGACCCGCCATGGGGGACAATGCATGCCATCAATTTAAATACCGGAAAGTATATTTGGTCTATTGTTTTGGGCGAATCCCCGGAACTCTTGGAAAAAGGCATCACCGGAACAGGAACAGAAAACTACGGAGGTCCTGTAATTACGGAAAACGGACTCCTGTTTATAGCTGCTACCCGCGACGGTTATTTTAGGGTTTTCGACAAACATACCGGAGCCAAATTGTGGGAATATAAACTACCTGCCCCAGCCTTTGCAACACCTGCCTTATATGAAGTAAACGGAAAGCAATTTATTGCTCTAGCCTGTGGTGGTGGAAAATTAGGAACCGAAAAGGGGAATACCATTATTGCTTTTTCATTGGATTGAAAAAGACATTGTTAATGTCATACACTTAGTACCGTGGATAAAGACTTAAAGGAACATATAGCCTATCTACTTTGTGTGAATATTCAAGATATTCAACCCGTTTCTGGAGGTGATATTTCCGAAGCCTATTTGTTGGAAACAGAAACCGAACGTTTCTTTTGTAAGATAAACCGAGGAGAAAATGGCTATGAGCTGTTTAAGGCCGAAAAATTGGGTTTACAAGCCATTGCCCAATCCAAAACGATAAGCGTACCCAATATTTTACTCTGTGAACCCTTAGAAAAAGGCGGTTTTTTGGTGATGGATTATATTGAAGCCAAACGCCCTTCAGAAACCGACTTCGAACTTTTGGGCCATCAACTGGCAGCCCTACACCACCATACGACCCAAAACAAATTTGGGTTTTCCACGGACAATTATATTGGCAATCTTGAGCAGTCCAATTCCAATCATCTGGAATGGGCCGATTTCTTTGTTCAAGAACGACTGGCGCCCCAATTGCAACTGGCAAAAGTGGCAGGTAAGCTTAATAATAACGAAATCCCTACGAAAAGTAAGCTATTGCAAAACTGTAAAAATTTATTTCCGAACACAAAACCATCTTTAGTACATGGCGATTTATGGAGCGGAAACTATCTAATAGCGACAAATGGAACCCCTTATTTAATAGACCCAGCGGTGTATTTTGGTCATCATGAAGTAGATTTGGCCATGACACAATTATTTGGAGGTTTTGATGCTTCTTTCTATAATGCCTATCAAGAACATTTTGCGCCAATTGGTAATAAAAAAGAACGAACGGATATCTACCAACTTTACTATCTCTTAGTGCATTTAAACCTATTTGGAAGTTCTTATAAAGCTTCGGTTACGGAAATATTGCAACGGTATTTTTAAGTTTTTACTTACATTTAAATACCTGATTAGTAGATTACTCTCGATTACAAAGTGCTTTGCTAGCGCGAGCGTCTCGCTCGTGTCGTTTAGAGTAAACAGAATAAGAGCAAACAAACAATGAGTAGAAAATATAAGTTTAATAACCCGACCTCAGCCTACTTTGTAAGCTTCGCTACGGTATACTGGATGGATATATTTACGAGACAAGAATATTTCTCAATTCTAGAAGAAAGCATAACCTATTGTAGAAAAGAAAAAGGCATGGAAGTCTTCGCTTATTGTTTCATGTCAAGCCATATACATTTGGTTTTCAGATCCAATAATGACGACCCTTCCGGTCTACTTAGGGACTTTAAGGGTTTCACAGCAAGAAAGCTGATTAAGGAAATTGAAGATAATCCACAAGAAAGCAGAAAAGAGTGGATGCTTTGGATGATGAAAAGAGCTGGGAAAAAGAAAAGTAATGTGAATGAAAAACAGTTCTGGCAGCAACACAATAAGCCTATTGAACTATGGAGTAATAAGGTTATAAAACAAAAAATAGACTATATACATAACAACCCTGTACAGGCTGGTTTTGTTACTAATCCTGTAGATTGGAAATACAGCAGTGCGAGAAATTATGCAGATGATGACACCGTATTGAAAATTGATAATGAAGGTATTATATTGGGTATGCTAGACAAATAGGCTTAAGGCAAATGTTTGACGGCACAAGCATGATGCTTGCGCTAGCGGAGGCTTCTTTCTATAATGCCTATCAAGAACATTTTGCACCAATTGGTAATGAAAAAGAACGAATAGATATTTACCAGCTTTACTATATCTTAGTGCATTTAAACCTTTTTGGAAGTTCTTATAAAACTTCGGTTACGGAAATATTGCAACGGTATTTTTAAGATTCTTCTGTCATTTCCCTTGAAGTATTTTGAAACAGAAAGGAGCGTGATGCTTGCGGTAGCAGGGTCAATAAACAAGTTTAATCTACAATATATCACCTGATGTAGAAACGATTTTTTTTATATTTTTCTTATAGAATAACATACTTGTATTTATGTCTTGAGCTTAAACTAAAGAAAACTTTGATGGAATTAAATGACGCATTTGACGAAATTTACAACCATACTCATCTATGGAATTGGGGACCGGATTGGATAGTACTTAAAAAAGTTTACCTGTCTTTTCCGGAGTCCTTTTCTATATTAACTCCTTTTGCGTATTCATATTTAGAAGAATTAATTAGGTCGACAACAAGTGAATATGGCAGAGAATTAGTCAATACGGACGGAAAGTTGAAAAAATATAGAAAAGTCGGTACTAAATTAATCTATTTAGCGATTGAGGAAAATAAAGATAGTAACCCAGAATTTGTTGAAATTTTACCAGAAATAAAGTCCTATTTCTCACAATCTGACCCAACCGATACTGGAGATAATCGAAATAGCGTTGCTCACGGATTTATGCATCCTAGATTTTGGAATCAGGATTCATTTGAAAAGTTAATTTTCGATATTGCAAAACTCTCAAAACATGCGAGATTCTAAATGCCCAAAAATTAATTGAATAAATAAAAACATCCCTGGAAAGCGCCGGTAAGGGCTCTTTTACTGATTCCTTTAGGGTACAATAAATCCCTTTTGGAAAGCGGGTGCACCTTACTAAAGACGAATAGATTTACCTTAATCCTTAAAAACAGGATTTTTAACCAAGCTGATCAAAACATCATCATTTTCCTTTAAGATGCGTTTTGAGCGCAAATAGCGGTTATGGTTATGCTCGTCATAGTTATCGGCATTAGGGTTCATACTGCTTATGCGTACCATTTCTGAGGCATGTATAAACTCATTGTTCCCGATCCACATACCAACGTGCACTACTTTCTCCGCTGTGGAGTCGGTTGCTTTTCTTCCAAAGAACAATAAATCGCCTTTTTGCAAGTGGTCAAAATTTTTGACCGAATCAATGGCTTTGCCCGTATGTACCTGTTGCGAGGCATCTCTGGGAATAACCATTCCGTTAAGGAAAAAGATGGTTTTGGTAAATCCGCTACAATCCATGCCTTTGGTTGAGGTTCCTCCCCATAAATATGGAACTCCCATAAGTGTTTTTGAAGTTGTTACAAGGCTCTCTTGGGTAGGTTCTAATTTTTCTAACCAGGCACCGTAGGGTTCTGACTCTTCCTTTCTAACCACCGCTTTACGGCCATCTGGGTACTGCACTTCAAAAAAATCATCGGTTTCGCCCGTCATTTCAATTATATCTCCTGCTACCAAATCAGAAACACGCTGCATTACCTGAGTATCTTGATATGAATATCCCGCAGTTTGTGTGTAGATGAGTTTTGTTGTGCTTTTCCAATTTTGGGCCTGAGTGTCATCCATTAAAACAATTCCACCTACATTAACCCAAGAAAGGTATTTATCGGGAGTTTGAATGTAATACCAATTTTCTTCTTTCTTCAAAACCTTTACCGGAGTCCCCAAAGTTGCCTGTGTGGCCAATTCTGCAGAATGTTTGGGTTCACTTCTAAGGTTGGCTACAGAAATATTGACAACCGCATGGGTCTTGCCCTCCAAATCTTCAGAGGGTAATATTTTTATTCTGCTCTCATACATGATGTTCTCGGCATCCAGCTTGGTTTTCAAAAGCGCTACTGCTTCCGGAATATTACTTTCACCTATTAAAATATACTTTTCTGTATTTATAAAAGTATGAATATCAAAAAGAGCGGTTCTTTTGTCTGGTGCATATTGTTTTTTTACCTCTGAAATGCTCTCCAATAACTTCGCCTCTTTCTCGCTCTGTTTGGTACACGAAATCATAAGCAGTACTAAAAAAACAGTGATCAAACTTCCTAACTTATATTGCTTCATTTTTAAATCTATTAACCAATTTACTTTGCCATAGTGAAATTATGTAATTTTATCGCAAATGAGCAAACTCAAGGCAATAGAACTTTTCGCAGGCGTAGGAGGATTTCGCCTCGGATTGGAAAAAACAGGACAATATGAGGTAGTCTGGAGCAACCAATGGGAGCCTTCTACCAAAGCGCAACATGCTTCTTTAGTGTACGAAGCCAATTTTGGAAAAGAAAACCACAGTAACCAAGATATTGCGGAAGTAGAAACCCAAACCATTCCCGATGCGGATGTGCTGGTTGGCGGATTTCCGTGTCAAGATTACTCCGTAGCTACTACATTACAGAACTCCAAAGGCCTTATTGGTAAAAAAGGTGTGCTGTGGTGGAGTATTCATAAAATACTCTCGGAAAAGAAGAATCCGCCCAAATACTTATTTCTTGAAAATGTAGACCGTTTGTTGAAATCACCTTCTGCCCAACGTGGGCGTGATTTTGCTATTATGTTAAAAAGTCTTGATGATTTGGGTTATGCCGTAGAATGGCGGGTTATTAATGCCGCAGATTACGGTATGCCACAACGGCGAAGACGCATCTTTTTCTTGGGATATCATAAATCAACTCCCCTTTATAAATCTTTGAAAAAGGCCAACCCTGCTGATTGGGTGCTATCATTGGGGACTATTGCTTCAGCATTACCTGTACAGCAAACCACTCAAAAACCTAGTTCTTTTAAGATTGAAGGTGATTTAGTTCATATCTCCGATAACTTTAATTTAGGTGAAAAGTTATCTCCGTTTCAAAACTCTGGTGTGTTTATAAATGGTAAGGTATTCACCGTAAAAACAGAATCCAGTTATGCAGGGAAACGTGCTGTTTTAGGCGATGTGCTTCAAAACGGCGAGGTAACCGAAGAATTTTATATTCCAGAGGAGGATTTCCCTAAATGGGAATACTTAAAGGGCGCCAAAAAAGAGGTGCGGACTGCCAAAACCGGATTCACATACAATTACAGTGAAGGCGGAATGATTTTTCCAGATGCTCTGGACAATGCTTCAAGAACTATTATTACAGGGGAAGGTGGAAAATCACCATCTCGTTTTAAACATGTAATACAATCTCAAAAGGGACTACGGCGTTTAACACCGGTTGAATTAGAGCGTTTAAATATGTTTCCTGATAATCATACGTTATTAGAAGGTATAAGTGATACCAAACGCGCCTTTTTCATGGGAAATGCCCTTGTGGTAGGCGTAGTAGAAAAAATTGCCGAAGCCCTAGCCGCTAAAATTCAGGTTTAGTTCTTCTGCTTAAAACCAACAACCGTACTATGCCCCTTAAAAGTAATTTTAAGTCAGATTTGGAAAGGGAGCAAAAGCTGTGTGTTTTGTTAGATCGCTATTACCATCAATATCTAAAGCAATATTCTTTTGACCGCGTCTTTGAAATCAAACAACAGATGGAAGGTATAGATCTGATTTTTACACATAAGGACCATGGCAGAAAATATACTATTGACGAAAAAGCCCAGCTTGACTACATAAATGAAAACCTACCCACTTTTGCCTTTGAACTAAGTTATGAAAAGGACGGAACATTAAAAGAAGGTTGGTTATTTGATACATCAAAAAAAACAGAATTCTACGCGTTAATAACTTCTATTTACTCGGATGCTCCAGATGTATTTACTTCATGTAAAATTACATTGGTGAATCGGCAAAAATTATTGGCTTTTTTAGTCGAGAGAAATATTACCTCATCAACCTTAAAAAAATACGTTTTACCAAATAAAAATATGCATGGTAAAATTAAGATTGATGAATTGCACTACAGGAAAGAAGGATATCTGTACGCATCCACTAAAAATAAAGCTGAAAGACCATTAAACCTCATTCTGAAACTGGATTTTTTAGAAGAAACAGGTATTGCCAAAAGATTAGCTTAATAGTTTCTACAGACTGCTTAGTCTGTAAAATTTATATTTAACCTGAAATGTTGACTGGCATATACTTAGAGCGATAGAATATTGCATTTTATCCGTACAAAAAAAACAAATTATTGAAACAAATAATGACCAACAAACTGGGTGGTCGGTTCTTAAAATGCTGTTAATCAACGTTAAAAATTTGTTATTCTTATTTTTTTATTTATCTTATTCTTTATGGTAAGAACAGAAAAGTCAGAAAATCAGGAATTTTTAGAGAAGTCAATCAACCATCTTGAAGCCACTGGTTTCGAAGATATCAAAGCGGATATTGAGGGGTATGATACTCCAAAATCCTATGTTAGAAAAGGTACAGATTCCAAAATTACGCCGGACATAGTAGCACTAAAAAATGGAAGAAAATATTACTTTGAAATTAGCCTGAAATCGTCTAAACCTAGACTTCTAAAAACCAAGTGGCTTTTCTTGGATACCTTAAGTAGAATGAACTCCAATAGGTTTAGAATAATAACTACCAAGGGGCATTACAAGTTTACTGACAATATGTTGGAAGATATTAACCTTACTAACAAAGAACCTATTCGTATATAATTTTACTCGATAATCGAGATTAAATGCTCCGAGGCTTGTCTCGAAATCAAGGTGTATCACTTTTGATGCCTCGTGGTAGTTTGCTATTCATCAAAAAAAATAAAAGGTTCGTTAAACACGGGCCTTATTTTTTTACCATACCTATATGTGGTATTCCATCTTCTAGATACCCATCTCCTTCTTGGTCAAAACCTAAGGTGTGATAAAAGCGTTCTAAATATAACTGGGCAGAAACTTTAATTACTTTTTCATTAAAATGCTCTTCGACTGCAACAATTGAGGCTTTCATTATATCTTTTCCATAACCATACTTTCGTTCGGAATCCTTTACTACTACCCTACCTATGCTGGCTTCATCAAAATAATCACCAGATCTGAATATTCGTGTATAGGCAATTATTTCATCATTTTTAGTGGCAATAACATGAAATGCCTTTTGGTCTTTATCATCAATATCTTGATAAACACAATCTTGTTCAACCACAAAAACCTCACTTCTAATTTTAAGTATATTGTAAAGCTCTAGTTTTGTGAGTGCCTCAAATGATTTTACGTTAATCTCTATCATATTAATCTTGTACTATTATTTGTTTACTACCACATTTTCCATGTTCCGGTTGTATAGTAACGTGATTGATTCCGAATTTGTGATATACAACCTCTTCTATTTCATCAAGAATGTTGTCAAACTCCGAAAGTTTGATGTCTTCATTAAAATCTACATGTGCCTCTAAGTGCACCTCATCTTCATTTAACTGCCAAATATGAATGTGATGAATATTTTTTACAGAGGTAATCTTACATACTTCTTCTACTATCTGTTTAACATGAATGGTATCTGGCGTAAAAAGCATAAGTACGCGTGTTGAATCTTTTAATAAATCATAGCCTACGAAAATCAAATAAATAGCAATAGCCAAGGTCAAGGCCGCATCTACCCAATATACCTCATAGAATTTCATTAACAACCCGCCTATAAGCACTGCCACAGATGCCAACATATCTGTTAACAAGTGTAAATAAGCTGATTTCATATTCATATTGCTCTTAGAATCTTTCTTAAGCAAGAGCACGCTAAAACCATTGGCTACTATACCTAATAATGAAAGCCATATAACTACGTTAGATTCTATTGCTTGTGGCTCAAAAAATCGTTCCGAGGCTTCCTTAATCAATATAAGTGCCACCATAATTAAAGTAGCTGCATTTACAAAAGCGGCAATGATTTCGGCACGTTTATAACCAAAAGTCTTATTCGTTGAAGCTTGTCTTTTAGACAATAAAGTGGCTATATAGCTAATAATAAGTGAAAGAACATCACTGAAATTATGTAGCGCATCTGAAAGTAATGAAAGACTTCCAGAAATTAAACCTCCAATTACTTGAGCAACCGTAATTAGAATGTTTAATAGGATGGATATAATTAAATTCCTTCCTTTTAAATTAGAATGACCATGGTCGTGTCCGTGAGAATGTCCCATTTCATATGGAAAATAAATGGTTTAAATTATAGATACGTAAAAACGACCAATAGCAGTCCTTATACTGTTATTGGTTTAAATTTTAAGTATTGTAAATAGTTGGATATTAAGGTGCTAAAAAAGCTATGGTCTGCCTAAAAGTAAGGCTTTGAGTACTTACTTACAAGGAATTTTTTCTATTCTTCTTTCGTGTCTACCACCTTCAAAATCTGTATTTAAAAATGTCTTTACCATTTCAAGAGCTTGGGATAAAGAAATAAACCTAGCCGGTAGACTTAAGATATTGGCATCATTATGTTCTCTGCTTAATTGAACTATCTCTTTTGTCCAACAAAGAGCACAACGTACTTGCTGGTGTTTGTTGGCTGTCATAGAAGCACCATTACCACTGCCACAGATAATAATACCAAAATTTACTTCACCTTTATCAACATCTAAAGCAACAGGGTGAACAAAATCTGCATAATCAACACTATCCGTTCCATCCGTTCCATAATTATTAACCTCTATATTCATAGATTTCAATAAACCTACAATGGCTAATTTATAGTCCGTACCTGCGTGATCGTTTCCAATAGCTATTTTCATTATACGTAATCTTGTTAGAACCTTTATTTAAATACGGTTTTACAGCCCTATAAAACCTTCTTATAGTTTACAAAGGTACAAATACTAGTACTTCACCACAACATACACAGTCCTCACAACATTAGTTTTATGTAAACACTTGTTCATTGTTAATTTGTTATTGTTAAAAGGTGTTTATATTGTTAATAACCTTGCAAAAGAAAGTAGATCATAAATTTTGATTTCTCGGTGGAATAGTACTCTACAAAACTAATCGCTAATTGAGAAAATTATTTTTACGCTTTTTATAAGACACTATCAAAATGTTATTGTACGTAGTTAACACTAAATTTACGTTTACTTATTAAATAATTTATGTTGATATCACTTATCAACGCATATTAATAATTGCGTTACAGGCCTGATTTTATGATATATTATAACTGTAAAGATTGTCAACAACTTATTAAAGTGGTTCAAAGCAACTATTTCTTCAAAATTTTATAAGCCTTATTAACACACTATAATAACCACCATTTTATTTTTTAAAATTTTAAAAGAAAAACAGATTATAATATAGTTGTTGATAACCTTGAATTTAGATCAAGGATGTTCAATAACAGAGGTAATGAATTATAATTCGTAATTTACCGTATAAATTAAAGATAGTTAATGTCAAAGAACAAAAAGAAAGCTCGTAACCATAGAACAAACGAGATAACAAAAGGAATCTTCACTGTATTAGAGAAAGATCCTAAAAAGAGTTTCAATTATAAACAAATAGCCGCTAAGCTTGGCCTAGATAATACACAAGACCGTAACCAGTTAATTAAAAGGTTAGGGCAACTTAAAGAAAAAAATAGAATACAAGAAGAAGGCAGAGGTAATTATATGGCTGTGGCTTCTACAAAAAAATACCAAACAGGTACTGTTGACCTTACCGGGCGTGGTAATGCCTATGTTGTCATAGAAGGTATGGAAGATGATGTCTTTGTTCACGCCAATAAAGTGAATAAAGCTTTTCATGGAGATACTGTAGAAGTATATATATTTCCAAGGAGAAAAGGTAAGAAACTGGAGGGTGAGATTGCTAATATTCTGGAACGTAAAAAGACTGAATTTGTTGGTATTGTAGATATACAAAAGACATTTGCTTTTGTACGCCCAACCGATTTTAGAATGTATAAAGATTTCTTTATTCCCAAGGATGATATAAATGGAGCTAATGATGGCGATAAGGTCATAGTTAAACTTGTTAATTGGGATAGTAAAGACGATTCTCCTACTGGAATTATTACTGAAGTATTAGGAAAACCAGGAGAACACAATACTGAAATACATGCTATTTTGGCAGAGTATGGTCTTCCATATAGCTTTCCTACGGAAGTAGAACGTTACGCAGACACGCTTGATACTTCTATTAAGGAAGAAGAAATAGCAAAAAGAAGAGATATGCGAGAGGTTTTAACCTTTACCATTGATCCAAAAGATGCCAAAGATTTTGATGATGCCCTCTCTTTTGAAGTGTTAGAGAATGGTAATTATGAAATAGGTATTCATATTGCAGATGTTTCTCATTATTTGGTACCTGATACTATTTTGGATGATGAAGCTTATGAAAGAGCTACCTCAGTGTATTTAGTTGATCGTGTAGTACCTATGCTTCCAGAAGTGTTATCTAACAATGCTTGTTCGTTAAGACCTAATGAGGAAAAATATACTTTTTCTGCCATTTTTGAGATGGATAAAGATGCGAATATCAAGAACCAATGGTTTGGTAGGACGGCAATAAATTCTAATGAACGTTTTGCTTATGAAGAAGCGCAGCATATTATAGAAACTAATGAAGGCAGTATTCCAAAAGAGATTTCTATTCGTGAGGATGCATATACCGTTCCAGAAGATGTAGTGAACGCTACTTTAGAGATGGATCGTATGGCTAAGATTATGCGTGGTAGACGTATGCAAGAAGGTGCTCTTTCTTTTGATAAGGTAGAAGTACGTTTTAATCTAAACGAAAATAGTGAACCTATTGGTGTATTCTTTAAAGAATCAAAAGATGCTAATAAGCTAGTTGAAGAGTTTATGCTTTTGGCTAACAGAAAAGTGGCAGAATTTATAGGAAAACAGAAGCCAAAGAAGACATTTATCTATCGTATTCACGATGATCCTAATGAAGATAAATTAATAGCCCTTAACGGTATTATTTCTAGGTTCGGGCATAAGTTAGACTTTAAAGATAAAAAATCCATTAGTGCGTCTTTAAATCAGCTTTTGAGCGATGTTAAAGGCAAAAAAGAACAGAACTTAGTAGATACGCTCACTATTCGTAGTATGAGCAAAGCCATATATACTACAGACAATATTGGACATTATGGTTTATCGTTTGATTACTATAGTCACTTTACATCGCCTATTAGAAGATACCCAGATGTAATGGTACATAGGTTATTACAACATTATTTAGATGGAGGCGCCTCGGCAAAAGAAGAAGTTTATGAACAGAAATGTAAACATTCTTCGGATATGGAGTATTTAGCTTCAAGTGCAGAACGTGATTCTATTAAATACATGCAGATCAAGTTCATGCAAGACCATCAAGATCAAGAATTTGTTGGGGTTATTAGTGGTGTTACCGAATGGGGTATTTATGTTGAAATCATAGAGAACAAGTGTGAGGGCATGGTCCGGATCAGTGATATAAAAGATGATTATTATACCTTTGACGAAAAGGAGTACGCAATTGTAGGAGAAAAGACAAAGAAAACCTATCAATTGGGTGACGAAGTTGTAGTTATGGTAAAGAATTCCGATTTAGTAAAACGTCATTTAGATTTCTCCTTATTGGGAAAGCATGAAGGATAGTCGTTTTTGGAACGGAATTTGTCTTTGAACTATCAAAATAACCTAAAAGGTACATTATGAAAAAGTTCGTTTTGCTTGTCATTTGTATACTTGGGCTCCAATTTAGTTTTGCCCAGGACGCTAAGATGACACAAGACCTAACCAAATTCTCAGAGGTTAAGGCTTTTGACGGTCTTTCTGTGACGCTTATTAAAGCTGATGTGAACAAAGCAGTCATATCTGGTGAGAATATAGATAAAGTAGCCATTGTTAATAATGATGGTGTGCTTAAAATACGCATGCAAATAGGTAAAATTTTTAGTGGATATAGAACCTTTGTAGAAATCTATTATACAGAAAATCTGATTGTAATAGATGTAAATGAAGATGCCCGGATAGCCTCTGAGGAACCTATTAAACAGGAAGTACTGGAATTAAAAGCTCAAGAAGGAGGTGAATTAGAAATTAATGCCGAGGTAGAACAGATGTTAATAAAGACGGTTACAGGAGGTATTATTTCTACTATTGGTTCTTCAAACTTACAAGATATTGTTATTAATACCGGAGGCATTTACGAAGGTAAAGAGTTCAAAACCAAATTTTCTACTATTAATGTTAATGCAGGGTCTAGAGCAGAAATTTTTGCTTCGGATTATGTAAAGGCAACCGTAAAGGCTGGTGGTGAGGTACTTGTATATGGTGATCCAAAAAAAATGGATGAAAAAACTGTATTTGGTGGCACCGTAACACGAATGTAACTGGTTTTGTATCCGGTTACGATCTCTTAACTTTGCATACCAAGCAGTACAAAACTGTGCAAGAGGTTTTATAACTACCATTTCTCCTCAAACTAATAACAGAAATACGCAGAATAACACATGTGGGAAGACATTCAGGCAGCGGTTCCTTTAGGCTTTTTATTAAGTTTTATGATCGGTCCTGTTTTCTTTGTGCTTTTAGAAACCAGTGCAATAAAAGGCTTTAGAGCTGCTATTGTTTTTGATTTTGGTGTTATTCTAGCAGATGGGGTTTTTCTTGTTGTTGCCTATTTTAGTAGTTTTCAACTTTTAGAAAATTTAAGTAATCAACCAGGGTTATATGTCTTTGGTGGTGTAATTCTTCTGGTATATGGTATTACTACTATTTTTAAAAAACCTCCCAAGCAAGTAGAAACTCATATAAAAGTTAAGAAAAGTGATTATTTAGGCCTATTCATCAAAGGATTTTTACTCAATTTTATCAATATTGGTGTTCTCGTATTTTGGTTAGGTATTATTATTGTTGTAGGTCCAAGTTTAGATAATGAACCTAACCGTATAGTAGTATTCTTTTCAACAATGGTAGGCGCTTATTTTGTAACGGACATTTTTAAAATTCTTTTAGCGAAACAATTAAAGCGAAAGCTCACTGTTCAAAGAATTTATTTGATAAAAAAAGGACTTGGTATTATTCTAGTTATATGTGGTATTGTACTCATAGTTAAAGGTTTTTTACCCAAAGACCAGTTTACTATTGAAGAAGGAATTGAACGTATGGAAAAGTTGCAGTAAAATGAAATAAACCCTTATTTTATTTGGGTTATGGAAAATAGCGGAATAAAAAAACCTTCGTAATTTACGAAGGTTTTTTGTTGAGGCATCGAGCAGATTCGAACTGCTGTACAAGCTTTTGCAGAGCTCTGCCTAGCCACTCGGCCACGATGCCATTTGCAGGTGCAAAGATAGTTTTTTTGATGGAAATGTTATTTTTACTTTACTTTTTTTTTACACTGGCTCATTATAGCTCGTAAGAAAATTTGTAAGTGTAAAGATTTGCAGATGTTTAGATAGTAATTTCAGATATTTAGAAGGTTACTTTTTTCGCTTTTCTTTTAAAACAATAGTTACCTTCTCTACATCACCACCAATAGGCGGGTTTATTTTGGAAACCTCAACTTCTGCTTTTTTTACGATTGCTATTTCTAAGAAAATACGGTCTATGATACGTTTACCAATATGTTCCAAAAGCTTAGAAGGTATTTTCATTTCCTCCTTTACAATATGGTTGATATGAACATAATCAACTGTATCAGTTAATTTATCGGAAATTGATGCTTTGGTCAAATCGGCATCAACAGACACGTTTACCAAATATTCACTCCCTATTGCGGTTTCTTCCGCTAAGCAACCATGGTGGGCATAAACCCTTATATTACTAACCTTAACCTTATCCAAAATTAAATATATTTCTGCAAATTTAATTGAAACAGCTGGAATAAAGATAGAAAGCTAAAAGGTAATTTTTAAGGCTATACTGATGTTTAAAATAGTTCTGTTTTTTAGTATGTACAACGACAGTTACTAAGACCTTGAAATAAATCTACACCTATGGTAACTACATGGGTACCTGTACTGTAGGTAAGTAATTCGTTAAGAATTATTTGATACGAATATCCAAAATAGAAATTATTTTTCTTTAGACCGGCAAAAGGGGCTACAAAGAGGGGACTACCTATTTGATCATTTAAGAAACGGTAGTTAACACCTGCATAGAAATAATCTTCAAAATTATACCATCTAAATTTTAAGTTTAAATCTGTTTCAGAACGACCATCACTTTCAAACATTTTGAATAATACAGAAGGTTCTATTTCTAGATCACTGTTCTTATTTTTTCTATAACGATATCCTGTATACACATAATAGTTTCTTAACTCATTAGGCTCATCGGCATTAAATGTAAAGCTACTAGGATCTTTTCCTAAAAGGTTAGAAGCATTTCCACTTATATAAAATTTACCATACCGGTACAACACACCTACATCAAAGTTATGATTGCTGGTTTGACGGTTGTTAATAACACCCGGATCAAGATTAGCATCCACAAATTTATCAATGTCTATTCTAAACTGGTTAAAATTGTATGAAAGACCAAATGAAAGAAATTCATCATCATATCTATCTAGGGTTAAGTGATGCGCGAAAGAAACCCTCGCACCTTGTTGTTTAGTATATCCGTTTTTATCATTATACAGGAATAGCCCTATACCTGATTTTTCACCCAGACGCATGTCTGCTGCTAAAGACTGTGTTTGCGGGGCATCTTTAATTCCCACCCACTGTGTAAGACCATTAAGTCTAATTTTTACATGATCGCCTATACCAGCATACACTGGAGATAGAACAAAGGGGTTATCTGCCAAATATTGAGTAAGTTGGGGCGAATTGAGCTCCTGACCTCTCGCAGTTATAATGCCCGATAAGAGCAGCAAGGTCCATATGAATTTGCGCATGGTACTATAGGTTGTAGGTTAAGTATTTTATTTAGCGATATAGGGTAAAGTGTCCAACGAATTCTCTGTCATCATTCTCTCCGTTTAGTTTGATTACGTACCAGTAATCTCCTGAAGGAAGTTCTTTTTGCAAGTAAAGACCATTCCATCCTGGATCACCGACACCCATTCGATACACCTCTCTACCATAACGATCAAATATGATGGTTAGTATCTCTGGGAAGCCTTCTTCATTTTTAGGTTTCCACGTGTCATTTTCCGCATCTCCATTTGGGGTAAAGAAATTTGGAATATCAATATCAATAAACTCCATAAAAATACTTGCTACTGCTTCACAACCATTTTCATCGGTTACGGTAACTATATAGGTATCAGTACGATTAATATAGAATGTATTGTCAGAACCATTGTTTTTATCACCAAAGGTTATCGTGTATTCACCTCTACCTCCACTAACGTTTGCCGTAATCTGGTTGATATTGCTTTGTTCTAAAGTAATAGTTAACGGTTGGTAATCTTCAATTTCTATGTCATAGGTTACAATACACCCATTGGCGTGCGATATTGATACATAATGAGTACCAGGTGTCAGATCCCTAAAGAATGGATTTAATTGCATTTCTGCTGGATCTGTAGTATCTACTCCATAAAGCACTTGTTCTGAGACACTTTCATCTTCCAATGTGATATTGATGTAGTTATTTGGAATATTTCCGTTACAACCATACACTGGTTCCACATTAGCATTTAAGTTCACACCAGGCTCTACGGTTACGGTCACATTTTCCTCACATCCATTGGCATCGCGTACAAATATGATGTATACACCTTCTACTAGATCTGTAAAGGATGTTCTATCTTGAACAAAATTAGTTTCGGTATGTAATCTGGAACTATAAGCACCTGTTCCACCTGAAATGGTAAGATCAATTGTACCATTTTCTTCACCTACGCATATTTCTGGTGTTGAGGTTGCTATAACTTCAATCACAGCTGGTTCATCAATAGTATATTCTAATTCTATGAAACATCCATTCTGATCTTGAGCAATTACTCTATAATCTCCAGGAGCAAGGTCTTCAAATGTATTTTCATCATCAAACTGATTAAGGTTTGGAGATATGGCATATTGATAACCTCCTGAACCACCGGATAAAGTAACGGTTATACTACCATCTTCTTCACCATTACAGGTTACGTTAATAACTTCATCGGTATATTCTAAAGCTGTTGGTTCAGAAATAACTACTCGTTCTGGAGTTGTTAGTCTACAATCTTGACTTGTTACATCTACGTAATAGGTATCTGCTGGCAATGCACTAAATATTCCATTGCTTTGTGGTCCTGCAATACGTGAAGCAACACTTAACGAAGCATCAGTATAAAGCGAATATTGATAGTTTCCTAAACCACCATCTGCAGTGGCATAAATGGTAGCGGTATTATCTCCATTACAATTAATTACCGCAGCAGTCTCATCTACAGTTAAAATTAAAGGATCAATAGGGTCTTCTTCAATAGAATTAGATTGAACAGCTGTACATAAGTTTACAGCATCTCTCACATAATAGCGATAGATACCAGCGCTTAACATACCGCTTAGAGGTAAATTAACACTGTTTCCAGGCATTGCTGTCCAACTTACGTTGTCTGTACTATACTCATAAAATCCGCTTCCTCCAGTGGCACTTAATTCAAATTCTACACCTGTTGTACATGTCAACGGGCTAGTTCTTATTAATGATGCCTCTACTTCTGTTGGGTTTACGATTTCAACAATGGTTGTTTCATCAGAACATCCAACTTCATCACTTACGGTAACACTATAGAAACCAGCAGCTAAATTGTTGAAATCACCTGTACTCTGCCCTACTGAAGTAGTCAATAGGTTACTTCCAGAAATATCGTTATAGACATTCAACTGATATACATAGGTAGGTGTAACATTTCTAGCACCTACTGTAGTAGATATACTAGCAGTATTTCCATTGAAACAAGATAAAGTCGTTGCTGTAATATCAGCTACAATATCATCAGGTCTAATCAAAGTAATGTTATCAGAGAATACACAAGAGAATGCATCTGTAACAGTCACATGAAAATCACCAGCCGATAAGTTTCTGAAAATAAAGGCTTCAACATTTGTCTCAGTATATACCGCAGAAGTAGTTGTGTTTTCTAAACGGATGGTATACGGACCTTCACCACCTGTTGGGTCTATTAATATTTCACCTTGATCATTAGTACAAGAAACATTGGCTTCTTCACTTATCGCAGCTGTTATTGGAGCACTTGGAGCCAATACAGTGATTACATTAGAATCGTCATCACACAAAGGTGCATTGGTTTCTGTAATTCGCACGTAATAGGTTCCTCCGGCTAAATTAGATATGGTTAAAGGAGTACTTGTATTACCTGTTCCACTAAATCCGGCACCAACTACAGGAATATCATTTATATCATATACTTGATAGCTATAAGGCCCAGTATAATTGTTAATAGTAACACTAAAACTTCCGTCATCTACACCATCGTTCAAACATTGTTCATCCGTTAATTTAGTAGCAATAACTTCAATAACATCTGGGTCAGCAATTGCATGAACCGTATTAATAACACAACCTGTATCTAGGTTGGTAATGCTTATACTGTAATTACCTACTTCTAATCCTGTAAAAGTTTCCGGATTATTAGTAGAAGCAATGGTCTGACTATACGTAACATTTATTCCTGTTACCGTATATTCTAAATTAGGTGTTGCACCAGAAGGGCTAACGGTTACGCCAACCTCTATTTCAGCATTGTTCAATGGGGAACAAGCGGCTTCTTGGGTAGTGGTTACAGTAGCATTGCTGATTTCTACAAAAGGTAAAACGGTATCAGTAGCTGAAAGTGCTGAACATCCTGCATCATCATAAACGCGTAATTCGTATGAACCACCTAAACCATCAGTTTCAAAATAAGTGGTGTTTGAACCATCTTGAACAACGCTTCCATCGCGAATGAATACATAACGAACAAAAGTTCCTGTTCCACCTGATGCGTTAGTGAATGATATACTGGCGTTGTTTCCGTTATTTCCAATAGTACAACCGTATTCAAGAATAGTGATTGGATCTACTGTGATAACATTTAATTCGGTAATAGTAACATCTGTTGTGATGGTACAGTTATTAGCACCTCTTGCCTCAATAGTGTATGTTATTCCTGCAACAGAACCTTCAAGTCCATCAAAGAAAGCTGAGGTTGCTGTTGAAGAAGTTGCTGCTATTGGGAAGGTAGCCGTACTACCAGGGCCAGTAATAATACTGAAGGTATATGGTCCTACTCCATTATCGGTTACACTCACTGAAATCGTTCCGTCATCTAAGCCATTACAAGTTACGTTGGTAGAAGAATCTACATTCATAACTGGAATCACGGCTGTTTCCAAACGTTGCGTGATTGTGGTACTACAACCATGATTAGGGTCTAAATCGGTAATTGTAAATACATAATCACCTACTTGGGTAAGGCCTGTAAAAATACCGGTGTTGTTGGTATCATCTACTGTGGCAGGAGCTGATAATGGATACTGTACGTCATATCTAAAGCTTCCAGAACCACCCGTTTGTGAAATGGTAATCTGTCCACCTGGATCTGTAGTAGAACAATCTATAGTTTTAACTACAGAAGCCAATGGTGAAATAGGTTCATGTAAATCAATGCTTGTACTTGTAGTACCTACACAACCCCACTGATCGCTAACAATTACTTGATACTCACCTGCACCTAAACCACTAAATATGGCTGAGGTTTGTATAGGTCTCATATCTTCAAAAGCAGAAGTACCTGTATTGAAGAACTGTAACTGGTAACTATAATTGCTACCTTGACCGTTCAATACGTTGATAACTTCAATTTCACCTTCTAAGTCGGTACAGTTAGGCTGATTGATTCTTAAATCTGCCGTAATCGGTGTTGGATCAGCCAGAACAACATCTGCCAATTGCTCAGCACATCCTCTAGAATCCATAACCCAAACTTGGTAGGTAGCCGCGGTTAGGTTTTCTTCTTTCTGGTTTGAAATATAACTAGCAGGGTCAGTAGTGTCAATAACTGGACCGGCCGCATCAAAGATGAGATACGAATAACCGCCCCATCCACCAGTAACATCGGTAATGGTAATGGTTCCGTTGTTACCTGGTACGCAAGTGATATCGGTAAATATCCTGTTTGCGCTAATTGGGTCACTAGGACCTGCAATGGTAAATAATTCAGAAGCTACACAAGAAGGATTACTGTCTTGGGTAACCTCAACGCGGTACTCGCCCGCGCCAATGGCGTAAGGTGTAGTGGGACCTACATTGGCCGAGGTTCCAGTTGCTGCAACAATGATAGTATCATCACCTGTGGCAACCGTACCTTGTGAATTATAAATTTGCCATGTGAAACCTGCAGCGTATGGATTGGTAACATCGCTTATAGTAAAGCTTACAGAACCATCGTCTCCATTGCAAACTACATCAACTGTGTCAGCTGTGATTTCAAATGTATTTGGATCTTCAATTTCAAAAGTGGTTTGTACAAAACATCCCGTATCCGTATTGGTTACGGTTACTTCGTAGTTTCCTACTCCTATTCCAGTAAATGAATTAGTAGGTTGATTTAAGTTGCTATATGCATTATCGGTTCCAACAACAGAATATGATAGTGTTGGTGTTCCTGAAGGTGGAGTTAAATCGACCCCTATTGAAACCACGGCATCATCTCCAGGGTTGCAGCTTACATCCGTATCAATAGTAACGGTAGGATTACTGATTTCAACAAAAGGAGCAATTGTTTCCGTAGTAGTACCAGAACAACCATTATCGTCATAAACGTTTATGGTATATGCACCACCTAATATATCAGTTTCAATATAAGTTTCATTAGAACCATTTTGAACCACAACATCTGCCTCAACAGCTACTGTATTAGGGTTGTCATTTTTAATGAATTCATAACGAACAAAAGTATTTGAACCTCCTGTAGCACTAGCAACTGAAATACTTGCATCATTTTGGTTATTTGCTGTCGTACATCCAAACTCTACGACCGCATCCATTGTTACAGTAATAGTTAATGGTTCAGCAATTTCAATGGGTGCACTATCGGTCGTACAGTTATTTGTGGTTGAATTTCCTCTAAGCGTAACTATATATCCAGCAGCAGTTGTTGTTGGCGCAAGCCCTGTAAATGTTGCTGTAGTATTTGTAAAACTTGTTGGATTGATGCTTGTTGCAGCACCATCCATTGAAGTAATTTCAAAAGTATACGGACCTGTTGCATTATCTATTGCCGATATTGTAATAGCACCATCAGAATCGCCTATACAGGTTACATCTGTTGCTGCAATTGTATTAACAACAGGCTCTATTCTAGTAGGAACATTAATTACAAACTCTCTATTACATGATAAGCTACTTGGTGTGTTGGTATCATAGATGGTAATTGTATAATCTCCAGCAGCAGGTGCTTGGTAATTAAACGGATTCCCAGGAACAACTGTTTGCGTAACTGCTGGGGCTCCAGCAGTATTTGTAATAGAGTACTCGTAGCTTCCTGAACCATCTAAAACTTCAATTGCGATTACTGCATCTGGGGATGCCGTACAATCTAATGTTTTTGTAAGTTCTGCTTTAGCCGATAACACAGGGTGAACAACAAAAGCCGATTGTGAGTTAGTACATCCGTTTCCGTCTATGATATATACATCATAAGAACCATCAGCTACATTTTCGAACAATCCAGCATTATCAAGATATGTTGTTGGTGCAGGGTCTCCCGCAGGCACAATAGCATAACGAATATTGCCCGCCGCTGAGTTTCCAACTACGGTAAGGTCTATTGGAGCGCTACAATTATCTTGGGTAATGGAATCAATTGTTGGGTTTGGTGATAAATCCAAAGTAACGGCGGCCATGGTAAATGAACAACCATATTGATCATTAATCGTAACTGTATAATCTCCTGCAGGTGAATTTACAGGAATCTGTACCGGATTGGTATTTGTACCTGTCAATGGGGTAAAGCCAGCAGGCCCAGTAACGTCAAAAGTGTATGGCGCTCCGCCACCACCGGTAATATTATCTATAGTAATTAGACCTGATAAATTACATGAGATATCGCGTGTAGCCGTTGCCGTTGCATTTAAAGCATTTAGTTCCTGAAGATAGGTATTTTCACTACCTCCTGTACAAGCGTCAGCATTAGAACCGTCTACCTGAATAACATCAATGTAGTATTCGCCTTCGCCAAGTCCAATTGTGGTTGTTATGGTATTGTTGTAAGGAACATTACCTCCACTGGTCTCAATAGGAGTTCCATTTCCTAATTCATACACCTCCCAGCGCATACTAGGGTATGACGTGGTAGGATTTAAATTAAAGGTGATAGAACCATTAGCAGCCCCGAAACAACTTGGTGTTATATCAGAAGTTATTTCAATAGGTAAGTTGATTCCAGGAATATCGTTTACGTTTACATTACTTTGTCTTATACAACCAGCACCATCTCTAACGTAAAATACGTAGGTACGTCCTGGTACTAATAGAGGTACTTCAGGATATTGTGGGGTTGTTGGGTCAATATTTTGAAAAGTGTGTGAGGTTCCACTAGGCAATGGTGCAGTCCACACATTGGGGTTCGAAACAAACGTATTAAAGTTAGCAGGATCGTCTGTATAAGTATACTCATATCCTGGAATTGGGTTACCCTCGCTACCCTCGACCGTAACACGAAGGTCATTACAACCTATAATTATTGCTGATAGGGTAATATCCAAATCATCTAACGGATAAGGAATTATATACCTATCAAAATCTCTCTGACAAATAGTTCCACTAGGCAAAGTAACTCTAATAGAAGGGAATACTTCTGTACCCGAATCAGTGCCTCTTAATTCATCTGAAAGCTGCCAAGAAGCACCGCCGTCATTACTATATTCTATAGTTCCACCAGCAGGAGCGGTTACATTATCGAACCTGAAACCGTATTCATTAGGATCAGGGTCATTACATGCTGCTGGTAAAATAGGAACGATATCCGCAGTTATTTCTGTGGCATTGTTTATTGTAATTGTGGCTGAGGTTACCGCACAACTGTTGGTATCGGTAACGGTAATTTCATAATCTCCTATCCCTATACCGCTGAAAGTTAATGTGGTTGTGGAAATATTGGTGTTGGTTGTTCCATAATCAATTCCATCAGCAGGAGTCAAATCTACTAATTGATACGTAAACGGACCTGTTCCTCCACCTACCGTAGCATCAATTGAACCTAAACCATCAAAACACTCAGGGTCGGTTGCTGTTCCGCTTGCGGTTAATGTGGCAACAGGAGTAAGTATAATATCTTCTTGTAGGAAAGAACATGATGGAGATGCCCCATTATTATCTAGAACATATACATCATACCCAGTTGGGTTGGCCGTAGCCATAGCGCTAGTAACGTTTAAGAAGTTAGTTGTTGAATAAAGGCCAGAAGGACTTGTATTTGCCGGTACAATGGCGTAAACCAAGGTTCCGTTTCCACCTGTGGCATTAACAGTAATTGAACCGTCATTACATGCGCTGATATCAACCACATCTACAGATACTACTAATTGTGGGTCTATGGTAATAGTTTGTTGGACAGCCGTACATCCATAAGCATCTCTCACATCTATGGTATAAGTACCATTGGCTAGATTGTCAAAAGTGTGAGTTGTTCCTGTAACTGGAGTTGCTGCTACAAACGGGCCACCATCAATTCTGAAACTGTACCCTCCATTGCCTGCTGTAACATCAACCTGTATTGAAGCATCATTAGTACCTGAGTAACAAGCTGTGGCAATGGTATCAAAAGTAGGTACTACTGGAGCGGTAACGGTAATTGCCGTATTTATTGGATCGCTACATGAATTTGTGTCTCTTACCCTTACGATATAATCGCCTGCAGGCACGCCGGCAAAAGTAGCTTCTGTTTGATAAGTTGTTATTGTGGTTCCTAAATCATCCTCTAGTTGGTACTCGTACGTTGGAGTTCCTCCTATTGCGCTAGCTGTAATAGTAGCACCTGTATTGTTACAAGTATACTGTTCTGTAATGCTTGCCGAAGCAACAATAGCATCCGGTTCGGTTAAAGTTTGATTTAACAGTACCGTACAACCAGGAAGACTGGCAACAGCATTGTCAACATCTCGTACTTCAATTGAATGTGCTTGTGCTGCAAGACCCGTAATTTGTTCTGCAGCTGTAAAAGGACCAACAAATGCAGCTCCGTTTAGGCTATATTCAAATCCTCCTGTTCCGTAATTATCGGCATTAATGGTAATAGTTCCTGAACTATCAGCATTACAATCCAGATTTTCAAAAGCGGTAATCGAAGCTTCAAAAGCATAGCCGTCCTCAACAATTACAGTTGTATCAACCGTACAATCACTACCATAGTTAACAACAATAGTATGACTTCCTATTGCTACATCGCTAAATAAATTTGGTGTTTGAGCCGTTGCTCCATCTATACTGTATGTATACGAAGCATCGTTAGGTAGAACGGTTATGTTTCCTGTTCCATCACAGTTATAAGTAACTGAGGTAGAAAGTGTTGGTTCTGTTGGTAATGGAGCAATTATAACATCGGCCAAAGTAAGCTCACATGAAGTAGCATTGGCATCCCTAACCCGAATGCTGTAGGTACCATCGGTTAAACCAGAGAAAGTATGCACTCCTGTTGAAGAAGAAGCGGTCCAAGCACTCCCGTTTATGCTATACTGATAATCTCCAGACCCACCTGTTGTTGGAGTAACGTTACCAACAGTGATTTCACCGTCAACAAGACAGGTATAATTTTGTGTAATACTCGCTTCTGCTACCAATTGAGATGGTTCCGTAACAACTACATCTTGAGGCGTAGTTTCACAATTATTGGAATCTCTAACGCGTACAGGATAGGTTCCCGCACTAAGGTTAGGGAAACTATTTTCGGTTACATAGGTAGTCCCGTTGTCAATACTGTACATGAACGGTGCGTTTCCGCCAGAATCTACAACTACTGAAATTGCCCCGTTTGATTCTCCAAAACAAGTTACAGCGGTTGGCGTAGGTGTAATTGCAATAGGAGCGTCTTGGTTTACAGTAATCGTGTACATGGCAGAACAGTAATCTGCTCCCCCACTATTGTCACGTACATACACATCATAATCTCCAGCAGCCGAAACTGTAACAGGATTTGTTGTATTAAAATCTCCGTCAAGAACTGCAGTGCCGTTAGTTACAACAGCAAATACATAGTTGTTGTCTCCACCTGAAGCAGAAATAGTGATATCTGTATCAGTTGCACAGGCTGTAATTGTTGGAGCCGAAGCACTGACCGTTAGTTGAGGGTCAATTGTAATATTTTGCAAAACTCCAATACAACCAAATCCGTCTTGAACATTAATGGTATAAGTGCCGTTTGAAAGACCGCTAAAAGTGTGTGTTGTGCTGTTTGCTGGAGTTGGGCTAACCCAAGGATTACCGTTTATGCTAAAAGTATAATCTCCATTTCCGTCTGTAACATCTACTTGAATCGTAGCGGTATTTCCACCAGGATAACAGGCGGTAGGCGTAACATTAAAAGTAATCGGGTTTGCAGCGGCAACTGTCAATGCAGCATTAATTGCATCTTCACAGGTATTGGCATCTCGTACTTTAACAATATAGTCTCCAGCTGCTAATCCAGAAAATACCGTATTTGCTCCGTTCGTTGCATAATCAAAAGTTCCAACAATAGCGCCTAGATTATCTTCTAATTGATACTCATAAGCTGCAGTACCGCCAGTAACACTAGCGGTTATAGTTGCACCGCCATTGGTACAACTTAATTCGGTTGTAATTGAAGCAAATGCTTCCAGTGCATCAGGAGCGTTTATTGTTTGTGTCAGTGTTCTTGAACATGTTGTTTCATCCGCTTTTCTTACCACTAAGGTATGTGAACCGGCACCAAGGTTGGATGGAGAGGTTACAGGTGATAAAGTTGAGGCAATAAAAGCACCTCCATCTATGGAATATTCAAATCCGGCAGCATTAAAATTCTCTACCTCAAAGGTTATTGATCCATCGTTTAATCCATTACAACTTACATCCGTAGAACCAGTAATATTTGCGGTAAATACGTTACCAGCAACAACGGTTACAGCAGTTTCAACAGTTTGCTCACAAACTTCAGGTACTTGATGTATCACTATATCATCAAGTGCAAAATCATTACCGCCATTTCCGTTGACTTCAGATCTTATTACAAAATCCAGAGTTGTATTTGCTCCTGGATTAAGGGTTGCCGTGAACTCTACCCAATCACTAGATCCCGTATTTTTTGCAATTTCGCCGGTTCTTATAGATTGAACAACATTTGTTGTTCCTGTCTCTCTTATTTCTACGGTCAAATTTGGATCAAGACCACCAGTGCCTTGCCGCAGGAGGTTCATAACGTATAGTGTAACACTTAAATCTTGATTAGGTATTACATCATTTATCTGTTTTGAGTAGATTATTTGAGTTGGAGTTGGTGTACCCACATTCATTACTAAATAGCGGCCTTGACCTGTACGTGTACCAGAAGTATGGTCTATTGGGTTGATCCATGTGCCAAAGGGGGCAACAATGTCACTTGTTACCGTGTATTCAAAATCATTTACATTACTGTTAGAATCTCCTGGTGCATTGTTTGTTTGATCTTCGTAGGTATACCCGTTGGTATTTGGGCTAGGAATAGTCGTTCCACTACCAAAATCTTCAGCCAATAATAAACTTGGTGTTGGTGGTGTTTGCGATGTATAATTTGTACTTACCGTATAAGTTCCTGGTCCCACATTTAGAAAAACGTTGCTCGTTGGGTCCGGGGAATTTACTACACCATCTAAGGCATAGGTATAATTGTATGTTGTAATATTTGGCGTAGCAGTTACTGTGGCCAAGCCGTCACAGTCATAACTTACTTCTGGTGTAAGCGTTACTTCTGGCTCGTCTGGTACGTCTTCTACAGTAACGTTCATTGGGAATTCACAAGAACCATCAGTTACGATTACCGTATAATCACCTGGAGGAAGCGTTGCTGTGCTAGAAGCTCCATAAGTTGCGCCGCCGTCAAAACTATATTGGTATGGAGAAGTACCACCTGTAACATTTGTTACTCTTACTTCAGCACCATTAGGGTCACAAGTAGCGTCTCTTGAAACACCTGCGGAGGCACTTAAAGGAAACGGCTCAGTTAAGTCTACTGTTTGTGAAAAGCTACAACCAGATGAATCCGTTACAAAAACTTCATAAGTACCAGCAATAAGGTTTACAAAATTTGGTGTTCCTTGCGTAGTTGTTCCTCCATCAATACTGAACTCGTATGGTGCTACACCACCAGTGGTGTTAATTGTTATTGCTCCATCTGAATCACCACTACAGGAGGGTGCGGTTTCTGTAATGGAATCAAGGGTCATTGCCCCATTGTCGCTAATTGTTACTTCGTTAGAAAATGCGAAACAGTTGTTAGAGTCTACAATTACAAAAATATAGTCTCCGTCTTCGCCTGCAAAATATTCATCAATATCATCGGCGTCAGTATCTCTCCATCCAAAAGAAAAAATAGGGTTGGTGTCATATGCATCTCCTGGAATAGAAGTTACATCAGCATATAAATTTGTTCCGTTTTTGCTCCAAATGGCATATGAATAATCAGGATTTGGAAGTCCACCGGCACCTGTAAGCTCAATAGTACCTGCAGTACAACCTATGTTTCTTGTTGTAACAGCCAACACGGTTGGATCTGGAGTACGGGTTACGGTAACATCTTCTGTATAGAAACATCCATCTTGTGAAGATGCTTCTATAGTATAATCTCCGGCATTTACATTGAATGAGTGCGTGTTATCTGATTGAGCGGTTTCGTCGTCTATCAAGGTTCCGTCACTTCTTCTTAAGACGTAGGTGTAATTAGGTTCAACATTAAGAATATCAATCTTAATAATACCTTGAGCATTACAATTAGAAGGTGTAGTTGTTACATCTACTTGAAAGTCTCTATCTAAAATTCCTATATCTGGAGTATTGAATATACAAGCGTCCGGAATAGGGTTTCCTGAGCTGTCTAATTGAGTAACATCAACTCTATAAGCTCCATTTGTAGCAATATCAAAACTTGGCCCGTTGTTAGCACTAAATGGGACTACAATAGTATTGTTAGCCACATCTACCAATTGGTAACCGTAGTTACTACCTAAATTGGTTATGGTAATGTTACCATTCGTGTTACAAATAATGTCCCTGTCATTGTAAAGAATGTCTAAGTTATTCTGAAAAACGTCAAAATAAAATCTACTAAAACACCCATTGGTATAATTTATGACCAAACGGTATTTTCCTGCTGTATCAGCATCATAATTGCTTCCTGTGGCAACTTCGTTCCATGTACAGGTTAGGTTTTTATTGGCACAATCATCCGGGGCGGCAATACAGCTACCTTCATCTAGTTTTTCCCAAGAAATACTCTGTGCGTCTAGTATATTTAAACGAATAGGCTGTATATCTGCTGAGCCACAAAGGAAAAACTTAGGTAGTAAATCTCCATCAATACTACACTGTACAATTTCACCTTGAATATCATTGGTTGGATCCGCATCGCTATTGGTATCGTTAAAATAATCTACAAGCGGATTGGTCTGGGTAGTGCCATACCTTTCAACAATCATTATTTCTTTGAAACCCTTACAAGGATCAGCAACTATTTTGTCTACAATGTAGGTGCCAACTTCGGTTACTTCTAAAGTACTTTGGTCAGAATCAGGGTCGCCATCATTTAAAACAGGGTCAGAAGCATCAATTTGTCCATTGCCGTTTTCGTCACGAACCCAAATGTAATCGTCAAAATTATCACCAGCATCTAAAACTGCGCTTAGACCACAGAGTTGAACGGTTCTCGTGAAATTACAGTCAGAAAGATCATCTAATAAAAAGTTAGTCGCACCTGGAGTAACAAAACCACAATTATCAAAATCAGATACACTAGGATCATCAGTAATTTGGTTATCGTTTATTCTTCCCTGATAAGTAGAATAAGCCAAATTTTGAATAAGATCGGTACACGCATCAATAAAGTCAAAGCAGTTTTCCGCCACTTGAACACGCATACGTATTTGTCCAGGGGTATCACCTATTTCTACAAAACTGTTAGGAATGAAAAAATCTACCTCTCTGGTTGCTGGGTCATAGGTGTATGTGGTTCCAGTTGGCATGTCTAGATTTGCCTCATCTAACGTGACATTTATGGGTAATATATCACGAATGGTATAATTTACCGCGTCATCGTTTCCGGTGTTTTGAAACGTAAGCACATAGTCTAAAATTTGACCTAGATTAACACCTAGACCGGTTATGTCATTTCCTGCAATATCTTCTACCTTTTTTTCTAGAACAATATCCGGTTCAATAATTTCTATATTGAACGAGTTGAAAAACGGATAGTATTGGTCACCATTAGTTTGAAATCTAAAAGTAGCAGCTGTTTCGTTATTTGGTATAACGGAATTGGTAGGGTTATTTAGATTAAATATGTCGCTATCAAAACCTAAGGTATTTAGACTGAACGGGTTTCTATTTGTGGCATGAGTACCATTACGAGTAATGTTACTATTAAAGAAATTATTTGATGGATTTGTACCATTGCTCAGAGTAGTAAACCCACCGTTACTTGCAGCGCTGATTCTTAATCTATCACCGGTAATTCTAAAATCACCTTCCAGTGAAGCTGCTCCAATGTTGGCATTTACCGGGCCTACAGGAATTGTATTAAAGCCAGAATAATTTATGTTGATGGTGTCTGAACCTGTAACGCGGGCAAAACCATCAAAAGTAGTAATGAGTTTACCACTTGTATTGGGATTTTCATAAACAATTACTAAGGTCCAACCACCTGCTGCACCACCGGTCATTATTCCTGATCCGTTTGGGGCAATACCATACCCTTCGGCACTTGGGACGTTTGCTATGGTATAATCTCCCTCTGGGTTTGCCAAGGGAGTTATTAAACTGGTTACATCTGCGTAACAAGCGTAGGGTGCGTTTGCACTGAGCGCTGTGTCAGTTAAACCGTCATATAATATTTCATCCGCGGTAATATCTACATAGGTACCACCGGGAACTTTAAATTTTATCTCATCAATTTCATAATCTCTAGGCGTGCCCACTGGGTCTGCAGTATCATCTCGAGGATAGGTTGCTGACCAGTAAAGGCCTGCATATCTAATAAGATTACAGTCGGCACTTGGAAATGTAAATGTTGCGGTACTAGAACTAAAGGTATTCGTGTCCGTATCAACATCTATGTACCGCATATTTTTACGGTCATTATAATTGTAATACCCTCCAGTTTCAGTATTTCTATTACTGGATGGCCAATAGTTTCCATTGGTGTTGAGGTTATCGTAAGGGTCTTCCGGGCGTCGGCCGGGAATATTTTCATCTCTATTTAGTATACTATTAGAGATAAAGGTCAAGTCTCCCTTTATATTGGTTTGATACCTGAAATTTTCCCCGGATGGGTAGGTTCTCGTAAATGCTTTATATTCTTGTGAAAATCCCGCATATGCTAATAAAAACAGAGCGCCCGCAAGTATTTTTTTTAAGGATTTTGGTATCATTAGGCCAGTAGATTTGGTCTGACGCGCATAATCCACATTTTGTCGTTGTACGCATCGTTCAGGTTGGTATAGTAGGATAACAGGGCATTGTTCCAAGATTGGTGTCTTTTCAGGTAAACATACCTCCAGTTATTTTCAGGGTTTATGAAGTAACTGGCACTAAGCCCGTAAGAATTTAAAAGTTTTACAAAACGGTTTGCGTTTTTGGGATTTGCAAACACGTTAGCTATGATATAGTAGCCAGAACCAATACCATCAATCTTATGTGTTTTAGGGTCTAACTCGTTAGATACCATTTGGTCTTTTACAACCGTGTTGGTACGTAGTACATCTGTATCGTATTTGGCCGACTTTTCTTTTAATTTGTCTACATTAGAAGCATAGGCTTCGTTTGTATACCGGTTGTCAACATCCATAATCCAAAGCGGACCGTCATAGGTGCCGTTCATATTACTATTGTGAGCGGCTACTGCTTCATCCCAAGTGTCATAGCGTTGTAAATACACATATTTTAATCCATTATCAGGATTGTCAACATAGTTAGAAGAGAAACCGTCATTATTTAGTTTGTTCATAAACTTGTCCATGTACTGCCCACCTTTATATACATTAGCTACTACATAATAACCGTCTTGAACATTGTCTAAGTTTTTGAATTTTCTGCTTTTTACATTACTTCTATCTGCAATTTTAGAGGTTGAAGATGTTTTCCCAACGGCTGAGTTTTTTGTATTTTGAATCTTATCTTTTGCAATTGCAGGCCTAGATTTCTTAGGTGTGTTTTGAACTAAAGTTGCTGTTCCAGCATCTGTAGTTGATGTGTTTTTATTTGATGTACTGTTTGGTATAATAATGTCTTTTTCTGTGGTAGTGTTAGCTACAGCAGGACGGTCATTAGTTCCCATAAACAACCTTTCGGCACGGTCTTCTAAATCAGGTCTTTCACCACTGGTTTCATTACGAACCATACTCATTACCATATTAAAGCGCCGCTCTAAATCTTTTTGACGATCATTTTCTATGGAATCTTGACGGAACATGAGCTCTTGAATAATAGCATCGTTCTCCGCCAGCTTACGTTTAAGCTCTTCTATCTCTTCATTATCTACTAGGTCATTTTTGTCTACTTCTTCGTTTTCAACCAAAGAGTCTTCATAGTCATCTTCTAACATTACACGGTCTTCGGTAAGGTTTGGAGTAAAGGAGTATGCAAATGATATTTCATGAGTAACACCAAAATTATTGAAGTCGGTTCCAAAGCCTTTTTCCATGGTATAACCTAATGAAAGTCTTTTATTGATATTGAAACCTGCACCTGCAGAAGCACCATAAAAACTATCATAACCCGCTTGTAACCATCCAAGTTTTGGTAAATCTAATATGGCACCACCGCCGTACGATAAATCTTGGGAATCATCAGCAGATGATAAACGGTTTTGACCGTTCATGCGTACTCTAGCAATAGGCATTAAACGACTACCCTCCATAATACCATCACTTTTATCAAACCGATGAGTATATTGTAAGTGGCTAGAATAGGTTTTGTCAGCGAAGTCAGTAAGAGACTCGCTTGTTTTTAGATTATAATCAAATAGGTTTTCAGCAAAAACACCAAAATCTATATTACCATAAGAGATGTTGAAACCAGGCTGAAATGAAAGAACGTTACTGTCTTCGGTTCCACTTAAACTGTAATCATTAATATCTATAACATCAATACTGTTTTGGTCTAGACCCGTACTATAGTAAGCTAAGTTTGCACCAAATGTAAAATTACTCTTGTCACTAAGTTTTATGCCGTAGGCATAATTAGCCAACGCACCAATATTTGATACTGCACCTACACTTTGTGTGTATAAGCTAAGACCTAAACCGCTCTTATCGCCTATTCTACCGCTATAACTTAAGAAATAGGTTTGATCATTATCCTTAAATTGTACCGATTGGTTTCGGTGCAAAAGATTAACGTAAGACTTGTCTTCCTGAACTGTTGAAAACGTTGGGTTTATCAAAAATCTATTGAACTTTAATAGATTCTGAGATGCCGGACTGTATAACAATACAGGGTCATCTTCTTGTGCCTGAACGTTTGCAAACGTAAAGGCGGCCAGTATTATAAGCGCTATGTATTTTACAAATTTCATGGTTGGTTGGGGATTATCTTATAACGGTTACAGTACCTTGTTTCAATGTTTCACTATCGTTTTTGATTACATAGTAGAAAACCATGTTTTGTTTAGCGAAGCTCATTGATGACTCTGGCCAGTTATTTTGGTAATTGGTTGAGTTAAGTACTTCCGCACCGTTGGCATTATATATAATAACACGAACGTCAGATTTGTTAGAATATGAATTTGGTATAATCCATTGGTCATTGGCTCCATCACCGTTAGGTGTAATAACGTTAGGTATATTAAAGAGGTCTAAGTAGGTTACTGTAATGGGTTTACTAATTTCACAGTTATCAATATTGGCAATTAATAAGTAGTTACCTTCAGTAGTAAATGTGGCCGAAGAAGAACCGCTAATTTCAATATTATTAGCATCTAACCATCTGTAAGCTGTTCCTCCGCTAGCGTTTACGGTTTTAGAACTTCCTTCTGGGAAAATAACATCGCCATCAATATCCAAGGTAATTAGGTCTGGATTAAGAGGGGTTATACTAATTTCATTAGATATTTGAGAACAAGTCCCTTTTTGTATTATTAAACGGTATGTACCTTGTTGGGTGACGGATAAAGATGCATCTGTTGAGTTAATGGCTTCTCCATTCAGTTCCCAACTAAAGGTTTCAGAAGATAAATCTGTTGTAGTAGATATCGTAATTATATCGGAAGAGCTACAATATACCGTACTTGTACTACTAATTGAAATTGCCGCACTTCCTAATTGTACTGGTAATTCATTAGAGGTAGAAGTCATTCCACCAAGCTCTGTATTAACAGTATATGCTCCATTTTCATCACTGCTAGTTAAACTAATAGATTGTGAGGTTTCGCCAGTTGCGTTAGCACCATCTTTTTGCCATTGGTATGTGAAAGAAGAAGCAACATCTGAGGTTACGTCTACTTCAGTTCCATCGCCTAAAACAGCGTATATTTTATCAGCAATTAAAGCTATACTTGTACTGATACATGACTCATATGAAGTGGCATATGAAATTTCAGTTCTGAATGCTGTTGGAGCAACAACCTCTGTATTTTCAGAATTAATTGTTGTAGATGCGCAAGTACCTCCAGTTTGTGTAACTGCTGCATGATAGGTGCCAGCCTGGCTAACTGTTAAGGATGTATTGTTTGAGCTAGGTATTGGAGTACCATTTCTAAACCATTCATAAGTTGGTGAGTTGGCATTTGTAGTAATACTTAAAGTTTGTGTTTGCGATGGTAGTATTACAATGTTAGCGTTATTGTTTCTTGTAACCGTAAATGCTCCAGCATTAGTAATTGTAATTGCAGTAGAGGTTTCTGTACATATTCCTGATCCTTGTACTCTAACGGTATAGTCGCCTACAAAAGCAGGATTGTTGGTATCAATAGTATAGGTAAACCCTCCTGTTTGGGAAGCTTGTACTTCTGCACCATCTTTATACCATGTATATATGTAACTACCATCTTGTACATTTGCTTCTAAAGGTGCAACTGTATCACCGGCACATAATGCGGTGGCCGCTGGAGGGTTAATGGCAATTCCTGTGCTTGTACCCGAATTAACAACAATATGGTTGGACTCTGTATTTGCAGACCCTGTACAATCACCGTAATCTATAAAAGCAAAATATTCACCTGTGCCATCGGTTACTATAGATGGTCCGGTTTCAGAAAGTTTGGTGCCACTTCTATACCAAGCATACTGATAGGTATTTAACTCGGAAGAAGGGATGTTATCAACGGTTAAGGTGATTTGTGTACTTCCACAAGCCTGAACGCTCCCTGGAGTAGTTCCATCTCCATTGGGACTCATATGTAGGTTGGTATCAAAACCTAAAAAGTACATTGAGTATCCTGGTGAAGCTGGACTTGTTGAAGCTGGGCTTGTGCTTTTAACGCGCATCATATAGTTTGCCCCTCTAGTATTTGTGGGAAGGCTAAAGCTTGTTGTAAATTCTGGGTTACTATTTTGGTCAGTAACTGTTGATAGTTCTAAAGGACTAGAAAAAGAACCATTGGCATCTGATAACTCTAAAATAAATTCGTTGTCTGAGTTTGCAGCCCCAGCCCATTCTATGGAAACAAAGAATTCATTGAAATCGGTATCGGCACATGCCCTTGGCCAGGTGTTTGTTCCTGATAAATTTGGGTTGTCTGCTGGCACTGGAGCCTGTAAGGCAATCTGTGCGGAGATTTGTGTTGTGAGGAGCACTAGAAGTGCCGTCAAAATTGTTTGCGGAATGTTGATTCTTTTCTGTCTCATAAGTAGGCGTAGTTTTGGGTTTACTACAGGTTTCAATGTCAGATTTGGGAAATGACATGAGAATACATTAGCAAATATGACTTATAATTCACGCGTAGGGAATTTAATGTTGTAGGGGATGATAAAATTGTTGTGAAATGCAAGAATTTGTATGAATGAAGATTGAAAGCTTCCTGATTACTGCATTTTACTTACCTTTGTGGCACTAAAAAAGAACCCTATGAGCGAGGCAGTTGAATCGTTGAATTTCATCGAACATATTGTTGAAGAAGACTTAAAAAATGGCTATTCTGAGGAGGATTTACGCTTCCGTTTTCCACCCGAACCCAATGGCTATTTACATATAGGCCATGCAAGTTCAATTTGCTTGAATTTTGGGCTGGGATTGCGCTATAATGCACCTGTTAATTTAAGGTTTGATGACACCAATCCGGCCAAAGAGGAACAGGAGTATGTAGACGCTATTAAGAAGGATGTGGAATGGCTTGGTTTTACATGGGATACCGAAAGGTATGCTTCTGATTATTTTCAACAATTGTATGATTGGGCTATTGAATTAATCAACAAAGGAAAGGCATATGTAGATGAGCAGTCATCGGAGGATATGGCCATCCAAAAAGGGACTCCTACACAATCTGGTACGAACAGTCCTTATAGAAATCGTTCTGTAGAAGAGAATTTGTCTATTTTTCAAAAAATGAAAGATGGTGAATTTGAAGAGGGAACACATGTATTAAGAGCAAAAATTGATATGGCTTCTTCTAACATGCTAATGCGCGACCCAATAATGTACCGAGTGTTACATAAATCGCATCACAGAACTAAAACCGATTGGTGTATTTATCCAATGTATGATTGGACACACGGTGAGAGCGATTATATAGAACAGGTATCACATTCTTTCTGCACACTTGAGTTTGCTATGCACCGCGAACTTTATGATTGGTTTTTAGATGAAGTAACGGATACGAAAAAATTACGTCCAAAACAGCGTGAGTTTGCACGTAGGAACCTTAGCCATACGGTAGTTAGTAAGCGTAAGTTGTTACAATTAGTGGAACAGAATGTGGTTACAGGTTGGGATGACCCTAGAATGAGTACCTTATCAGGATTACGCAGACGTGGTTATACACCCGAGTCTATCCGTAATTTTGTGGATACTATAGGAATTGCCAAGCGAGATAATTTGATTGATGTTTCTCTCTTAGAGTTTCATTTACGCGATCATTTGAATAAAGTTTCACCAAGGGTAATGGGTGTTTTAGATCCGGTAAAAGTGGTAATAACAAATTACCCGGAAGGCGAAGTAGAGTTATTGGAAACAGAAAATAACCCAGAAGACGAATCCGCAGGTATACGAGAAGTTCCTTTCTCTAGAGAGATATACATAGAGAAGGAGGATTTTAGGGAGGAAGCAAATCGTAAGTTCTTCCGTTTAAAACTGGGGGGTGAGGTTAGACTTAAATCGGGCTACATCATCAAAGCAGAAAGCTGTACTAAAGATACCGATGGGAATATTATAGAGATTCTATGTACGTATGATCCTAAAAGTAAGAGTGGGAGTGGTACAGAAGAAAGTCTCCGAAAAGTGAAAGGGACTTTACATTGGGTGTCTGTGGCCCATGCTTTGGAGGCCGAAATAAGATTGTATGATCGCTTGTTTACAGATGAAAGTCCTGATACACATAAAGATAAAGATTTCATGGAATTCATTAATCCAGACTCTTTGAAAGTGATCACTGGATTTTTAGAACCTAGTTTGGCAAATGCCAAATCTGGGGAGAGATTCCAATTTCAACGTATTGGCTATTTCTGTGTTGATCCAGATTCAACTAGTGAGAAATTGGTGTTTAATAAAACGGTTGGCTTAAGAGATACTTGGGCTAAACTTCAAAAACAATAAAAAATTCTTTTCTTAGTATATGAACTCCTTAGAGACATTTTGTTTCTAAGGAGTTTTTTGTGGATTTCTGTTAAATCAAACTCTATAAAATTTATCTATTTAAATTTTAATTTCTATTGAGTTTATATATTAAAATTGACTTTGTTTAGTGCCGTTAGATGATTTTTACAGACTAACCCTATATAATATATCCACTCAAGTGGGTTGTGGGGCTAAAATGGCTTTAAAAGCGTTAAATATCCCTTAAAATCATGTAAACGTTAATTTTCGAAGCGATTGAGGTAATATCGTTTCGATCTATGCAGTAAATTGCGGTGTACATAAGAAGGTGGTTTGTATTATTCATTTTATTAAAGCTGAGAAAATATCACCTTGTAATTTTAGTCAAGTATTAATTTAAAAAATAGAGATTATGTCAAACGATAGTGGAAATGTTTTGTTGGCCGTACTTACCGGAGCAATTATTGGAGTAGGAGCAGGAATATTGTATGCACCGGATAAAGGTGTGAAGACTAGAAAAAAAATTAAGAAGAACGCTTTAAAGACCAAAGATGATTTAACACACAGAATCACTCAGGCTACGGAAGAGTTAACAAAAACTGCCGAAGAGAAAAAAGTAGATTTCGAACAGAAATTAGAAGATACAATTTCTAATATGAGCTATAAGGCGGATGATATTATTATGAGTCTTGAGAACAAATTGGCCGAATTGAAGAAAAAGAACGCCCAATTACAGAAATAGTATATGGCATTTGATGAACTAAAAGAGAGCATATCAGAAGCTGAGGCAAGTGCTAAGTCATATTTAGACAGCAGCACGGAGTTTTACAAGTTAAAAGCCTTTAAATTGCTTATGAAAGGAGTTACGGGCTTTGCCCAAGCTGCTTTTATTGGTATTGCCGTAGTATTGGCCCTTTTATTTCTGTCCGTAGCAGCGGGTTTTTGGATAGGAGCGGAGTTGGAGAATACGGCTTTAGGTTTCTTGATAGTGGGAGGATCCTATGTTATTTTGGGAATATTGATTTTTGTTTTCCGCCGGTCATTGGTTAAACCTTTAATGGCTCGTTTTTCTGAACTTTATTTTGAGGAGATATGATACCAAAGAAATACACATCGTTTGAACAGATAGATCAAGATTTAAAAATCTTAAAACTACAGCAAGAAATAGAACGGGAAAATCTTAAAATGCAGGTTCAAATTACTAAGAGTAACTTGTATCCGTCCAATTTACTGGGTGGTTTTAGTGGTATTTTGCAGAAGTTGACACTTTCTATGGTTGCCAAAAAGTTGATGAAAAAATTCTAACTCTGAAGAAATTATAAAAAAGCCTCAAGAACATTGTTCCTGAGGCTTTTTTTGTATGGAAAAACAATCAAAAGTGAGGTTACTTTTTCTTTTCTTGTTGTGTTTTTTTCATGGATTCGCCAATCATATTACTGGCAGTAAATGAGGCAACCATGTTATTAAGCATATCACTACCTGCTTGTGGTGAATTAGGTAATAGAATTAAATTGGTGTTAGTTTCTTCACCTATGGATTGCAGGGTGTCATAGTGTTGAGTTACTACAATTAGGGCAGAGGCTTCTTGTGAATTGATACCTACTTTGTTTAGAACTTCAACAGATTCTTCCAATCCACGAGCAATTTCACGTCTTTGGTCAGCAATACCTTGCCCTTGTAATCTTTTACTTTCTGCTTCAGCTTTTGCTTTTTCTACGATGAGAATACGAGCGGCATCACCTTCAAATTGAGCAGCTATCTTTTCGCGCTCAGAGGCATTAATGCGGTTCATGGCTTCTTTTACCTGAGCATCTGGGTCAATGTCGGTTACTAAGGTTTTAATAATGTCGTATCCGTAGTCTAACATGGCTTCCTGTAATTCAGATTTTACGGCTATGGCAATATCATCTTTCTTTACGAAAACGTCGTCTAGCTTCATTTTAGGAACCTCGGCACGTACTACATCAAATACATACGAGGTAATTTGTTCGTGCGGATATTCCAACTTATAAAAGGCATCATATACCTTTTCCCGAATCACTACATATTGAACCGAAACTTTCAATTTTACAAAAACGTCATCCAATGTTTTAGTTTCAATGATAACGTCTAATTGCTGAATTTTTAAGCTCACTCTTGCTGCAATACGCTGTACATAAGGTATTTTAAACTGAATTCCCGATTGTCTAACACTGGTAAACTTCCCGAATGTTTCAATCAAAACCGCAGTTTGCTGTTTCACAATAAATACGCCGGAGAGAATAGTCACCACGACAAAGAATAGAATAGGTATCCAAATAAAACTGCCCATAATTTTTAAAGTTTAAGTTAACGGAATGAATTTACGAAACGCTTTATTGATATGTAGTAATTTTCTTGTGTTTGTTACATTAGTCGCGTTTTGATTGTTGCGGGCATAAAAAAAGCCTGAATAGAATGAACTATTCAGGCGCTTATGGTTAGGTATATTCCCTTGTAATTTTAGGCTAAAGTGGTAATTGCTTTTTGAATGCGAGCTATACTATCTTCTTTACCGATCATGGCCATGATATCAAATAAATGCGGGCCTTTCATATCACCAACAATCACTAAACGTAGTGGTGGCATTACTTTACCGAAGGATAGTTCTTCTTTGCCAATCCAAGCCTTAACAGTAGTTTCAACATTTTCAGATGAGAAATCTGAAATTCCTTTTAGTACTGATACCAAACGGTTTAGACTTTCAGGAGTACCTTCTTTCCACTGTTTTTTAACGGCTTTTTCATTGTATGAAGTAGGTGCTAGGAAGAAGTAATCGGATAAATCCCAGAAGTCAGCAACGAATACCGCGCGTTCCTTTATTAATCCAACCACCTTTTCGAGATAGTCATCTGCTTTTTCATCTACCGAAATAGATTTCTGTTTTAAAATATCGACATATAATTTAGCTAATTCAGCATCGGACTTGGTCTGTAGGTATTGCTGATTGTACCATTTGGTTTTGTCAGGGTCAAAACGAGCTCCGGACTTGTTAACCCGCTGTAGGCTGAACGTTTCTACCAATTCCTCAAGACTAAAAATTTCTTGTTCCGTACCAGGGTTCCAGCCTAAAAGAGCTAAGAAATTAACAACAGCTTCGGAGAAATAACCTTCTTCTTTGTATCCAATAGATTCATTCCAGCTTAATGGAAATACAGGGAATCCCATTTTTTCACCGTCACGTTTGCTAAGTTTCCCTTTTCCTACAGGTTTCATTATTAAGGGTAGGTGAGCAAATTCAGGGGCATTCCACCCAAAAGCATCGTATAATTGCTGGTGTAGTGCTAAAGAAGGCAACCACTCCTCACCACGAATAACGTGTGTAATTTCCATTAAATGGTCATCTACAATGTTGGCAAGGTGATAGGTAGGCATTCCGTCACTTTTGAAAAGAACTTTATCGTCTAAAACATTAGTGTCTATTTCAATAGTGCCTCTAACAATATCCTTTAAATGTAGTTTTTCATCTGGCGGCGTTAAAAAACGAACCACATAATCTTCACCTTCATCTAGGCGTTTTTGAACATCTTCTGGCATTAGGGATAGGGAGTTATCTAGTTTTAAGCGGTTGTGCCAGTTATAGATAAAGGTTTTGCCTTTTGCCTCGTGATCTTTACGGTGAGCATCTAACTTTTCTGCGGTGTCAAAGGCGTAATACGCTTTTCCGTTAGCTATTAGTTCTTCAACATATTGTTTGTAAAGGTGTTTACGCTCGCTTTGTCTGTAGGGGCCAAAATCACCTTTTATACCAGGCCCTTCGTCAAAAGTAAGTCCACACCAGTTTAGCGCGTCAATAATATACTGTTCTGCACCTTCAACATACCGGTTTTGATCAGTGTCTTCTATTCTCAAAATAAAGTCTCCACCGTGCTTTTTGGCGAATAAATAATTGAATAGGGCAGTGCGGACACCACCTATATGCAATGGCCCTGTAGGGCTTGGTGCAAAACGTACGCGTACTCTTTGGCTCATGGCTAAAAATTTATGGCGCAAAGGTATAAAAAGCTCCTTATCTCCACAAAGTAAACATATGAAACCACAGCATAAAGGGCTTAGGGTAGGTTCTAAGGGCTCAGGTGCTTTTTTCTGTATCTTTACAATCTATGAATGGTTATCAGAACATACTTCAAAAGCTGAACGGTTTTGTCAGAAAGTACTATACCAAAATGCTTATTAAGGGCATATTGTTGTTTGTAGCCTTCGGCGCCCTCTTCTTTTTCGTTGTTCTTGGTGTTGAATACCTGCTTTGGCTCAATTCTACGGGCCGCTTAGTGCTGTTAGTGCTATTTGTGTGTATTGAGCTGTCCTTATTGTTCAAATACATTCTAACGCCTTTATTCTATCTGTTTCGGTTAAAACAGGGTATTAGTAACAGAGAAGCTTCTGTTTTGATAGGCAAACATTTTCCTGAAGTAGGCGATAAGCTATATAATCTTATTGACTTAGGAGAGGACAAAAACCAATCGGAATTATTGTTGGCTAGTATTGAACAGAGGAGTGAACGTATGCGTTTAGTGCCGTTTACGAAGGCAGTAGAATTTAAGGATAACTTAAAATATTTGAAATACCTTGTTATTCCGGCATTGGTGGTGTTTGTTATTGGCATATCGGGTAATCTCAAACCTTTTTTTGGTTCTGTAGATCGCGTTGTAAATTATAACATGGCTTATGAGCCACCGGCTCCTTTTTCGTTTCATTTATTATCCAATGAGTTAAGTGTATTGGATTCTAAGGAATTTTCGCTTCAAGTGACTACTGAAGGTGTTGTTAAGCCGGAAACAGTATTTATTATTATAGATGGTAAACAATCTATTTTACAAGAAGATAACGGTAGGTACCATTATACATTTACGCCCCCTTTGAAGTTTATTGATTTTCATTTTATGGGCAATGGAATACGTTCTAAGCATTACAAATTGGATGTTCTTAAGACTCCTGTAATAAAGGATTTTCAAGTGAAGTTGGATTACCCAAACTATACAGGCAAACCATCGGATACCTTAAAAAGTACGGGCAACGCTGTATTTCCAGAAGGGACCAAGGTTACTTGGGTGGTTTCAGGTGAGAATACTGAAGTTATCAAATTAATTACTGCCGATACCGTTCAGAATTTTTTAAAAAATGAAAACGATTTTAGCATTCATAAACGGGTGTATAACGATTTGAATTATGAGGTAACAACATCCAATACGAATGTATCGGATTATGAGAAATTAAGTTACAAGTTTACCGTGGTTAAAGATGCGTATCCCTCAATAAAGGTAAAGCAAGTATTAGATACACTTAATCCTAATGTAGGATACTATGTTGGAGAGGCCGCTGATGATTATAAACTAAACAGTATTAAATTGGTTTGTTATGCTGACGATGATCCAGAGAACAGGCAAATTATAGTGTTGGGTAATCCTAGTTCTAATTTTGATCAGTTTTATTACACGTTTCCTTCAGGCCTGCAATTAGAGGCAGATAAAAAGTATAGCTTTTATTTTGTAGCGGTAGATAATGATGCTATTCACAAAGGCAAGGCTACCAAATCTCAGGTGTTTTCTTTGTCTTTATTAGATGAGGATCAATTACGGAATAAAGAGTTGGAATCCCAGCAATCCCTTATAAACAATTTAGATAAGTCTTTAGAGAAGTTCAAAGAACAGAAGGAAGACCTAAATGATATAAATAAGGAACAAAAGGAAAAAAATCAGTTGAATTTCACGGAGCAGAACCAAATAAAGGATTTTCTTAAGAAGCAGCAGCAACAGGAAAGTCAGATGGAAAAATTCAGCAAACAGCTTAAAGAGAACCTCAATAAGTTGAACAGTGATGATAAGATGAATAAATTACTGCAAGAGCGTTTGGAACGTCAGGAATTGCAGGCAAAGAAGAACGAAAAGTTGCTGGAAGAACTCAATAAAATTGCTGATAAAATTAATAGGGAGGAGCTCTCTAAACGATTAGAGGAATTAGGGAAAAAGCAAAAGAATGGGGAGCGTAACCTGGAGCAGTTATTGGAACTGACCAAACGGTATTATGTAACCGAAAAGGTAGATCAATTGGCTAGGGATTTGGATAAAATAGCCAAAGAACAAGAGAAAGCAGCTGATACTCCGGATAAATCAGGTGAAAAGGAGAAACAAGAAAAATTAAATAAGGTATTCGAAGAAATAGAAGAAGAGTTAGACGAGCTCCAGAAGGATAATGAGGAATTAAAGAAACCCCTAGATTTGGATCGTAATAAAGAGAAGGAGGGAGAAGTAAAGAAAGAGCAAGAAGAGGCCTTAAAAGAGCTCGAAAAGCAAGAATTGGAGAATTCTAATGCAGAGGAAAAGGAGGAGTCTTCTAAAAAGGCCTCAAAGAAGCAAAAGTCTGCCGCACAGAAAATGAAGGAAATGAGCGAGCAATTGAGCCAATCAGCAGCTAGTGGTGGTGGTGATTCTTCCATTACGGAAGATGCTGAAATGCTTAGACAAATTTTAGATAATTTAATTACTTTCTCCTTTAAGCAAGAACTATTGTACGACAGTCTAGAAGATATTGATGCAGATAGTCCACAGTTTTCCAATGCTATCCATAAACAACAAGAATTACGGGAGCTATTTGAACATGTAGATGATAGCCTTTTTGCGTTGTCGCTCAGACGTGCAGAGCTTTCAGAGTTTGTTAACGAGCAAATTACTGAGGTGTATTATAATGTGGATAAGACTTTGGAGAGCATAGCTGAGAATCAAATATACCAGGGAGTATCTTACCAAAAGTATGTTTTAAGTGCCTCGAATAGTTTAGCGGATTTTCTTGCTAAAATTTTAGATAATATGGAACAGAGTATGATGTCTGGCAAGGGCGAAGGCGAGGGTGAGGGTTTTCAGCTTCCAGATATCATAAAGGGCCAGCAGGAGCTGAAGGAGAAAATGGATGGTATGGGAAAACCCGGACAAGGAAAGCCCAGTCAAGGTGATGGTAAAAGCGGCAAAGGGGAGGGTTCTAAAGATGGAGAGGGAAAATCCAAAAAGGGTGAAGGGCAAAAAGCTGGTGAAGGAGACGATGGTCAAGGAGACGATGGTCAAGGAGAACAGGGACAAGGAAAAGATGGCAAGGGGAATAGTGGAAAGGAACAAGGAGGTCAGTCTGGTGGTGGTTCAGGACAACTTTCGGAATCTGAGCTTCAGGAGGTTTATGAGATTTACAAGGAACAACAAAAGTTGCGTCAGCAATTGGAACAGCAATTAGTTGACATGATGAATGCCGGAGATAAGAAGTTGGCTCAAAAACTTATAAAACAAATGGAAGATTTTGAAAATGATCTTCTTGAAAATGGCGTTACACACCGGAGTAATTCAAAGATTAATAACATTCAGTATGAAATGTTGAAGTTGGAGAATGCTGCTATGAAACAAGGTAAGAAACCTGAAAGAGAGAGTAATACAAATACCAATCAGTTTCAAAACCCTATTATTACTAAACCCTCATTATTAGAGAATTATCGCAATGAAATTGAGATTTTAAATAGACAAAGCTTACCTTTGCGCCAAAATTTTCAAAACAAGGTTAAAGAATATTTTAAAACGGATGATTGAGTTTCACTATAAGACGGATTTTGCTTTAGAAACGGAGGATAAATATGTAGATTGGTTGAAAGCCGTTATAGATTCTGAAGAAGGAGAATTGAGTCAAATAGATTATGTTTTTTGTTCAGATGAAGAGGTTCTCGAGATGAATGAAAAATATCTTAATCACAATACCTATACAGATATTTTGACGTTTGATTATACAGAGGGAAAGCGTGTTGGTGGCGATATTTTTATTTCTGTTGATAGAGTGAAGGAGAATGCAAAGGAATTCAATACTCCTTTTGAAGAAGAAATGCGTAGAGTTATGGCGCATGGAGTGCTACATCTTTTTGGATTTAAAGATAAATCTGATTTAGAAGTTAAAACAATGCGGCACAAAGAAGACGAAAAGATTAAAATGTTCCACGTGGAACATTAAGAGTATGCCGGTTACATTATGTGTTTCTGGTTTTGAGTATGTATAGTAGATAATCACATTTTATAGGATAAGAGATGTTTGCAGAGGAGTATGATGTTATAGTAGTTGGAGGTGGTCACGCAGGAGCGGAGGCAGCGGCGGCAGCTGGAAATATGGGTTCCAAAACCCTTTTGGTTACCATGAATTTACAGACCATAGGGCAAATGTCCTGTAATCCAGCTATGGGAGGGATTGCTAAAGGACAAATTGTTCGCGAGATAGATGCACTTGGAGGTTTAAGTGGAATTATTACGGATAAGTCCGCTATTCAGTTTAAAATGTTGAATAAATCTAAAGGACCTGCCATGTGGAGTCCGCGTGCGCAGAATGATCGCATGCGGTTTGCTGAAGAATGGCGCTTGGCTTTGGAGAATATACCAAACGTTGATTTTTACCAAGAAATGGTTAGCGGATTGCTAATTGAGAACGGTAAAGTTGTTGGGGTAAAGAGTTCTTTAGGAATAGATATAAGGTCTAAATCTGTTATTCTAACGAACGGTACTTTTTTAAATGGTCTTATCCATATTGGAGAAAAACAGTTTGGTGGTGGAAGGGCAGGAGAGAAAGCTGCAACCGGTATCACTGAACAATTGCTTCAATTGGGGTTTGAAAGTGGTCGTATGAAGACAGGAACACCACCACGGGTTGATGGTCGCTCTTTAGATTATTCAGTTATGATTCCACAACCTGGGGATGAAATACCTGAGAAGTTTTCCTATTTACAAACGCCCGTTTTGACTACCCAACGTGATTGTTTTATGACTCATACAAGTGAATTGGTTCATGATGTGTTGCGTGAAGGTTTCGATAGGTCGCCTATGTTCAATGGGAGAATCAAAAGTATAGGGCCACGTTATTGTCCGTCTATAGAGGACAAGATTAACCGCTTTGCAGATAAGAATAGTCATCAGATTTTTGTTGAACCTGAGGGTTGGGATACGGTAGAAGTTTATGTAAATGGCTTCTCAACTTCGTTGCCCGAGGATGTTCAATTTAAAGCATTACGTTCGGTGGTAGGATTTGAAAAGGTTAAATTTTTCAGACCTGGTTATGCTATAGAATATGATTATTTTCCGCCAACACAATTGAAACATACCTTAGAAACTAAACTTGTAGAGAACCTGTATTTTGCTGGTCAGATTAATGGAACCACAGGGTATGAAGAAGCTGCTTCTCAAGGTTTAATGGCGGGTATGAATGCTCATTTAAAAATCAAGGAAAAGGAAGAATTTATACTTCAAAGGGACGAAGCGTATATAGGAGTTTTGATTGATGATTTGATTACAAAGGGCACAGAAGAGCCGTATCGTATGTTTACTTCTAGAGCAGAATACAGAACTTTACTGCGACAAGATAATGCAGATTTGCGTTTGACTCCACGTAGTTTTGATATTGGTTTGGCCAAAAAAGAACGCTTGGATAGGATGGAGGAGAAGGAGAAGAAATCTGATTCTTTTGTAAATTTCTTTAAAGAAACGAGCGTTAAGCCGGAGGATATTAATCCTATTTTGGAGAGTGTAGATTCTGCTTTGGTAAAGCAATCTGATAAGATGTTCAAGGTTTTTTCGAGACCAAAAGTAACCATGGAGCACATGCTTAAATTAGAAACTGTTTCGGGTTTTGTGGAAGATAATAATCTTGACCGAGAGGTGCTAGAACAGACAGAAATTCAAGTTAAATATTCTGGATATATCGCCAAGGAAAAGAACAACGCGGATAAATTATTACGTCTTGAAAATGTAAAAATCCCTGCTAATTTTGACTATTCAAAATTGAAGTCTTTGTCGTATGAAGCACGAGAGAAATTGAATTCCATACAGCCGGTTACGATCGCGCAGGCAGCTAGAGTGAGTGGAGTAAATCCTTCGGATATAAGTGTGTTGTTAGTGTACTTGGGAAGATAGTTTTTGAGAACGTTCCACGTGGAACATATGTCATTTCCACGCTAAGTTTCTAAATAAGAATAGCACGGAGACATTAAAAAGAAAGACACGCTAGTATACGCTATTGCTTATAGAGCATGAATTTTTAAAAGGTTTATAAATTATAATACGTAAGGGTTTTTGAACGGGTTCTAGATAAGAACTGTTTGAAAATCCTTTTTAATTTTCTATTTGTATAGAACGAGTGGGGTAGGGTAAAATTGCTTTGGGCTCGATTTTTGTTGAAGTATTTTTTCAATCTAAAAGTGCTTTCAAATGAAACGATATCTGTTTGTTTTGTGTCTTGCCATAATGGTTCAATCTTGCATTCCGGTACGGATTGCGCCAAACATAAAAGACTATAAATTATCTAAAGGAAAGAAGTTTAAAAGAAGTCTTTCCAAAAGAACAATGTTCATTTTTGAAGACCCTAAAGAAGCGGAACATTTTTACAATTATGTAAATACAAAGTTTCAATTGAATCATGAAAATGTATATGATGATATACCATTTATGATTGATGGAAAAACTTATTTTTTTGCGTTTTATGAAACAGCTATTCCTACTAAAGTTTTGAATTTGGCACCAGCTATTTTTAGTGCAACTTTGAATGCCGCTTTAGATACTGATGATGATTACGTTGGTGGAGAAGATTTAATCAGAACAGATAATTGGTATATTGCCATTGAGGTGTACAGTGATTATGAAAAAGACTGTCTTCATGAAGATTCGTTTTCAAGAGAGCTAGTTTTGAATTATCTTCGAACTCTCAAAAAGGAATACCTTACCACGCACAACTATAATGAAACCGTTTTTAAAAACTAAGGACTTCTCAATTACCGGTGAAGACTTTGAATTACTTTTAGATGAAGAGCTGCAAATGTTGGTGACCAAACCCCAACCAAAAGATCTTCAAAAGTTCTACGAAAGTGATGCCTATATTTCGCATACTGATGCTTCCAAATCTGCTATAGATAAAATGTATCAGGCGGTAAAAAAAATTAGCCTTGCTCAAAAAGTATTTTTAATAAATAGGTATGCAAATCAGAATAAAACGTTGTTGGATGTTGGTGCAGGTACAGGAGATTTTTTGTTGGAAGCTGAAAAATGGAAATGGTCCGTTAAAGGAGTAGAGCCAAATCAAGATGCTAGAATTCGTTCTCGTGAAAAGAAAATGGAATTGTTATCTAGTATAGATGAAGTGCCTCAAACCAAATTTCAGGTTATTACGCTTTGGCATGTTTTAGAACATCTGCCAGATTTGGACTTACAAATAGCAAAAATTATAGAAAGGTTAGAAGATGATGGTGCACTTGTTATTGCTGTTCCAAATTTTAAATCTTACGATGCTAAACATTACAAAGAATTTTGGGCGGCTTATGATGTTCCTAGACACCTTTGGCATTTTTCTAAAGAAGCCATAGGGAAGATATTTGCAAAACATGATATGCAATTGATGAAAACAAAACCCATGTGGTTTGATGCTTTTTATGTCTCTATACTTTCTGAAAAATATAAAACAGGGAAGCAGAATTTTATCAAAGCATTTTTTGTGGGCCTATATTCAAATCTGGTTGCTGTTTTTAACGGGCAACCTTCCTCAGTAATCTATATTCTCAAAAAGCAGGAGTAAACCTCAATTTTTGGCTTAAAACTTGTTTTAAGCCGTTTTAAGGCCGTATGTTGGGTTGTGGTTTATGAGTATGTGTTTTTGAAAAAATCTTCTCTGTATGCTGTTTTCATGAGGCTGTTTTTGATAATTTTCCTTTATACTAAATCGATTTCAAGATAGAAACTCCTTATGGCATGTTTTTTTATCCTTTTAAAGGTGATCGAAATATATTTCTTGAATCGTTGCTTCTTCGTCCACATTTAAAAATTAGATGACAACAATTAAAAAAGCTTTTCTATTTTTGCGCAACTTGAAAATTAATTTCTTTAGAATTTAATAAGATTTAGGTTTTAGAATTAATTAGCGAAGAGTAAAAAGTAGACTAATAATAAACTTAATTATGAAAAACGTAGTAGTGGTATTCTTGATGTTGGTAATGGTTTCTTGTCAACAGGAAAAAATTGGATTTGTAGACAATGTAAAATTGATGGAGGAATACCAAGAAAAAATTGATGTTGAAGCAGCGTTTCAGGTAAAGGTAGATGCGCTTACTAAAAAGAGGGATAGTATTTCTCAGGCTTTTCAAATGGAGGCACAGGCGTTTCAAACTAAAGCTCAAAAATTGTCTCAGGCAAAAGCACAAGAAGAGTATGGTGTAATGCAACAAAAAGGTCAGATGATCGGTCAGCAATTACAACAAGAAGATCAGCAACTGCAATTGTTGGGTCAGACTGAAATGGATAGCATCATCAGCAAGGTAAAAAAAGAAGTAAAGGCATATGGAAAATCTAAAGGTTACAGTTACATTCTTGGTGGCGGTGATGGCGGTAGTGTTCTTTATGGCTCAGATGCCAATGACTTAACTTCAGAAATCGTAAAGCTTCTGAACGATAAGTATAAGAAGTAACATAGCTTCTTGTTATTTAAAAAAGGGTCTGTTGATTAATCAACAGACCCTTTTTTTACTTTTGAAGTATATACACTAGGAATATAGCGGGCATGAAATAGACAGCAATGGTTTTTGCACCTTCATAATCTTTTGCCATTCTTTGGCCAAACATTAGCATTAGTAAAGAAATGCAGGAAAGTATACTGCCGTAAAGTGCAATGCTACTTTCTCCTAGTATTAATATTTGATATAGACCTACAGCACATAAAATGCCGGATGCCATCTCTATTAGAACTAACGTGCTCAATAGAAGCGGAACTAAGTTTTCTAATGGAGTCCCGGCAAAGTGTTCTTTTAACCAAGAAAGATTGCCTTTCCAGTCAAACACTTTGTCAATACTACTTTGAACAAAAACAATTATTAAAAAAAATAGGATTAAAATTTCGGTAGCATAGTGGAGAAATGTGTCCATAGACTTTGGGTTTTGCAGTTGGTGCAATTAAGTTAGCAAAAAAAATCTATAGTGTAGCATAGCTTATGCTGCTTTTCTATGCAACAAGCGCGTTAGCTTTATGGAAAGGTCTGTAAGTATAATTTTAGAATTTCCGTTTCGTTCAATATGGTAAATAGCATCCTCAAGTTCTTTTACAATAGTTAGAATGTTGTTTTCATGAATAAAAGGAGCAAATTTGTCTAGGCTAAAACCATCAGTATGAATGCGCATAAAAGCAAGGTCCTTCGCATTAAAATTAATGAGCATAGCTTGGCGCATTACGGTTATGCAGTAGTGTAAAAACTTCTTTTGAGTCTCACGACCAGTTTTAGCCACTTCTTCACTCCACATAATAAGGTCTTGGATAGCACTTTTGTTTCCTTTAGCCTTAAAAGCACTACGAACCCATTGTACAAACCATTTTTCAAAAATTAGGTCTTCAGAATCTTCGTTCAGTAAATCTAGCGCCTTGTTAAAATTTCCGTTAGCTTCATGAGCTATACGAAGGGCTTCCTCTCTTAGCGCTCCTTTTTCTATTAGGGCATTGGCCATAGCTTCTTCCGCAAGAGGGGGAAAATGTAAAACTTGGCAGCGAGAACGTATGGTCTGTATAATTTGTTCCTCGTCTTCGGTAATGAGAATAAAGACGGTTTTATTAGGGGGCTCTTCAATTAGTTTTAAAAGCTTGTTGGCAGCCGCAGTATTCATTTTTTCGGCCATCCAAATCAACATTACTTTATGTCCCCCTTCGTATGATTTTAAAACTAGTTTCTTAACAACATCCTGAGCTTCATCAACACCAATCTGACCTTGTTTTTTTTCAATACCTATTAAACGGTACCAGTCAAAAAGATTTCCGTAGGGTTGTTCTTTTACAAATTTTCGCCATTCTTCCATATAGTGATTACTGACCGCATGGCTTTTTACCTTGTCAGAGTTGGAAACGGGAAAAGCAAAATGCATATCCGGATGAGAAAGCGCACCAAATTTAAGATTGCAACTTTGGTTTTCTCCGTTGTTCTCTCCCCCACTGTTGCCGCAAATAACATATTGCGCATAAGCAATAGCCATAGGCAAGGTTCCAGAGCCCTCTGGTCCTACAAATAACTGTGCGTGCGGAATTCTACCTGCGTTGGCACTAGTTGCCAAATGAGTCTTAATATGTGATAGCCCTAAAATGTCGTTGAACAGCATGGCTCAAAGATAACTTTTTTAATAGATACGATCCAAAGGTGTCAACATCATAAATATGGTTAATATATAGAGTCTATTGGTTTTCGGTTACCAGTCTACCATCCTTTTTATTACATTTGCGGCTCTCTAAAACCGCATAACATGAAAACTGTAAACGACTTTAATTTTGAAAATAAGAAAGCCCTCATTCGCGTTGATTTCAACGTTCCTTTGGATGAGGATTTCAATGTTGCCGATGCTACCCGTATAGAAGCGGCAAAACCAACAATTATAAAAGTGCTAGAAGATGGTGGTAGCGCCATTTTAATGAGCCATTTGGGAAGACCAAAGGGACAAAAAAATGCCGATCTATCTTTGCAGCATATTGCTAACAAAGTTTCAGACGTTATTGGTGTTACCGTAAAATTTGTTGCTGATTGCGTAGGTGATGTAGCCGAAAAAGCAGCAGCTGATCTTAAGCCAGGAGAAATACTATTGTTGGAAAACTTAAGGTTTCACGCGGAAGAAGAAAAAGGGGATGAAGGTTTTGCCGAACAACTTTCTAAATTAGGTGATATTTATATTAATGACGCCTTTGGTACTGCGCACAGAGCTCATGCCTCAACCACTATTGTGGCAAAGTTTTTTACTGATAAAAAATGTTTCGGATTTTTGTTAGCCAAAGAAATTGAAGCAATTGATAAGGTAATGCAAACGGGTGAAAAGCCAGTTTTAGCAATTTTAGGAGGAGCGAAAGTTTCTTCCAAAATTACTATTATCGAAAATATACTGGATAAAGTAGATCACCTAATTGTTGGCGGTGGTATGACATATACTTTTGTAAAAGCACAGGGCGGTCAAGTAGGCGATTCTATCTGTGAGGATGATAAAATGGACTTGGCAATGGACATCCTAAAACAAGCCAAAGAAAAGAACGTGGAAGTTCATATTCCTGTTGATGTATTGGCCGCAGATGATTTTGCAAACGATGCAAACACACAAATTGTAGACGTAACCAAAATACCTGACGGATGGCAAGGTTTGGACGCAGGTCCAAAAACTTTGGAGAACTTTAAAGAGGTAATCTTAAAGTCAAAAACCATTCTTTGGAACGGTCCTATTGGTGTTTTTGAAATGGAGAGCTTCGCAAAAGGAACTATCGCTTTAGGTAATTATATTGATGAGGCTACGCAAGGCGGTGCTTTTTCACTTGTAGGAGGTGGTGATTCCGTTGCTGCCGTTAAGCAGTTCGGTTTTGATGATAAGGTAAGTTATGTTTCTACTGGAGGTGGCGCTATGTTAGAAAGCTTAGAGGGAAAAACCCTGCCTGGTATTGCTGCAATAATCGGCTAACAAAGGCGTTATCGGTAAACGGGCACACGTTTAGTTGTATAAAAATTTTATTTTTTCAGAAAAAAGTACGATTTTAGAAGGGTTACAGTTAGCTGTAACCCTATACTAATCAAAGCAATTGGCACCGCTATATATGCACTTTCAATGGTAAAAAACAGAAAGCGTTTTTTTATAATATTTTCAAGTCTTGTTTTGGCCATGCCTTTGGTAGCCCAAGAGCAGGAACGGGATTCTGTTGTGGGTTCTCAAAATCCAACAGATGAGATTGTCGCAGATACATTGGCAATGGATTTGAACGGCATTGAGCAGATGGAGCAAATGGCTCTTGATAGTACTGAAATTAACGATAGTCCTATCGGCCTCAAAAAGGATAGTTTAGACTTGTCTTTTAAGCTTCGGGATTTACCTGAAGCCGCTAAATATGATAGCCTTTGGATGAAGGAACTTTATGCAAACGCATCGCTATCTGATGAAATGTTTCGTGAAGTAGAGCATTTAGATTACGATAAGACCTACCCTACTTCTCTTCCAACGGACACGCTTAAAGCACGTTTGGAAAGGTTGAACCAAAAAACACCGTTTAACATAGCTTACAATCCCTCTTTAGAGAATGTGATCAAATCATTTCTTTTTAGAAAAAGAGATTTGATGGAGCGTATGTTGACCGTGAGCCAATTCTATTTTCCGCTGTTTGAGCAGGAATTAGATAATTACAATATTCCATTAGAAATGAAATATCTTTCTATTGTAGAATCTGCATTGAATCCACGAGCCCGTTCTCGTGTTGGAGCAACCGGGCTATGGCAGTTTATGTACGGCACTGGTAAGCAGTATCAATTGGACGTGTCTAGTTATGTAGATGATCGTCGTGATCCTATAAAAGCAACCACGGCAGCTTGCCAATTTCTTTCTAAACTTTATGACATTTATGGCGATTGGGATTTGGCCCTTGCGGCTTATAATTCTGGTCCTGGCAATGTAAACAAGGCTATTAGGAGATCTGGTGGGCACAAAAATTATTGGAACTTACGCCGGTACTTGCCTAGAGAAACTGCGGGGTATGTTCCTGCATTTTTGGCTACCATGTATCTTTTTGAATATGCTGAAGAGCATGGAATAAAAGGAAAAAAAATAGAACGAGCTTATTTTGAAACGGATACAGTACACATAAAAAGCATCATAACGTTTGACCAAATTTCTGAGTTAACTGGTGTTAGTAAGGAGGAATTAAAGGTATTGAACCCTTCTTATAAATTAGATGTTATTCCTTTTGTTGAAGGGAAAACACATGCGTTACGTTTACCTAAATACGCTATGGGAAGCTTTGTTCATAATGAAGATGCCATTTATGCCCACATTAAAAAGGAAATGGATAGCGAAGAGAGCCCGCTGCCACAAATGGTAAAGGAGGCGGAACAGAACCGTATTCGTTACAAAGTTCGTAGCGGAGATTTTCTGGGCAAAATAGCGGAACGCTATGGAGTTGGTGTAAGCCAGCTAAAACAATGGAATGGCTTACGCAGTAATAACCTTAGAATTGGGCAACGACTTACAATTTTTCCAAGAAAAATGCCTAGTGCAGCAGTTGTTTCAACAAAAACATCAACTTCTTCAAAGAGTTTTCCTCCAGGCACAAAGACCCACACAGTGCGCAGTGGAGACTCACTTTGGACCATCTCAAAAAAATATCCAGGAATTTCTGTTGAAAATTTACGACAATGGAACGGTATTAGTGGTAAGAATCTAAAACCGGGCACAAAATTGAAATTGTGCGAATGTTCATCGTAAACCTATACCAAAATGAAACAAGCTGGAACACTATTTTTACTCTTTTCCTTAGCACTTTTATCCTGTAAAGACGGCAAGAATCAAAACTACCTTCCTACCTCAGTTGGAGCCATAAACTCTATGGTTGTTGTGATTGATAACGAATTATGGAAAGGTAACGTGGGCGATAGTATCAGAAGTCATTTTGCAGCCCCTGTAGTTGGTATGCCTATGGATGAGCCTCTGTTTACCATAGATCAAATAGCACCTAAATTTTTTACGGGTTCCGTTAGAAATACGCGCTCTATTCTTTATGTAGTGGAAGATTCATTGAATCTGGCGCATATAAAAAGTGACATGTATGCTTCTCCACAACGTGTTGGGGTTATTAAAGGCACAACTAAAGCAGAGGTCATTGAAAATATTGACGCTGAAGCAGATGAAATTATTGCTGCTTTTAAAGATATGGAGATCGAAGCGGCCCAAAAGCGCTTTAATCGTTCATTAAACAAAGAAACTGAGTTACAGGATAAGTTTGGTGTCAAATTAAAAATACCCTCAATCTACAAAGTAGGTAAGCAAGAAGACAATTTTGTATGGATTGACCGTGAAATACAAAAGGGCACAGCTAATATTGTTGTATATGAGATGCCTGCTAACAGTTTTGATAGTGATTCTACCTTGGTGAAGGATATAGTGGCTATGCGGGACTCTATTGGGGCTAAATATATTCCTGGACCGGATGTTACCGGTAAAATAACCCACATGCGTACGGAGCCAGCATTTGCTCCTTACGTATATCCTGTAGAGATAGCTGGCTTAAAAGGGGTTGAAGTAAGAGGGCTTTGGGATATTAAAAATTACCCAATGGCCGGGCCGTTTTTGACCTATATTCTAAACGATAAGGTAAACAATAGAAAATTGGTTCTTGAAGGTTTTGTCTTTGCTCCTGCTACGCAAAAGAGAAATGACCTTTTTGAATTAGAGGCCATATTAAAGACCTTAAAAATAGAAAGTTTAGCAAAATAGCTTCGAGTTTTTAATTGTCGACTTAATGAAAACGCCCGTCTTTATAAGACAGGCGTTTCTATTTTACACCTGTTTTGTTTAAGCGAATACAAAGCCCGTAGAGAGCCTGTAAATAAGTGCATATACAGCAACCATCAATAAAGCAAAACAAAACCACGAGTATACTTTAAAATACTTGGTGAGCATTTTAAAAGTCCAGTCTCTAAAAGCCTCTACATAAATTTCCTTGAAAATTAATAATTTTCGCATAACATCAATTATGAGATTCGTTACAAAGTTGAGATGTAATTGCCTATGTTACACATAAAATAGATGAAGAGGCAGGATATTAAGGTGTGTTAGTAGCTTATTTGAAATAGAGGATAAACAGTTTCTTTACGGGATGAATAACCATTTTTGACTTTCAAATTTATTTTTTGGTGACACCGGTTTATTGATTTTTCATACACCAATATATCTTACTTTGTGTAGGAGAACATTAAATATGAAAATGTAAGTTATTTTAATGTGCTTCTTCTTCTTGGTAGATGTCAGAATTTTTAAGCATAAAAAAACCGCTGCGTAATGGGCAGCGGTTTTAGATATGGGATTTATGGTTTTTACATGTTTAGTATAATAAATTCTGACCTTCTGTTTAGCACGTGGTCTGCTTCCGAACAAGGTGATGATCCATCACAATCATTAAGCAGTCTGTTCTCTCCGTAACCAGTGGCACTTTCTATACGGTTGGAGTCAATACCTTGAGAAATGATATAGTCTCTTGTAGACTTCGCTCTTTTATCCGAGAGGTATTCGTTATAAACTTTGCTACCACGTGAATCTGTATGAGATTCAATTTTAATAACCATAGATGGGTATTCTTTCATTACGCTAACCAACTTATCCAATTCTTTGGAGGCATCAGGTCTTATTTGAGATTTATCAAAGTTAAAGTAAATCATTTCAGTCTTGATTTTCTTGATGCCATCTTCAACAGCAATCATTTCTTCAAGACGCTTCATAGCTATATCTACTTTTGTTGTATCATTTACTGTAGTTTCTACTAACCTTTCATTATCTACGAATTTAGGCTGTACCGTTTTTAAAGTGTATTGTGTTGAGTCGTTTAGGTCTTCAAAAATAAAGCTTCCGTCGTCTTCGGTTACCATTTCTTTAAGTTTGATACCATTTTCATCCAAAAGCTGTACTAATGCTTGAGGCATTACATCTCCTGTTACCATTTCGGTTACAAAACCTGCAATGGCATTATTGTTTTCAGGAACTTCTTCTAGAATTAATCGCTTAAAAGAATAGATATCATCATCTCCCTTACCCCCTTCTCTATTAGAAGCGAAATAACCTTGTTGGTTTTCTTCGTTTACGATATAAGAGAAATCATCTTTATTACTATTAACTGGCTGACCTAAGTTTTTAACTTCCGCAAACCCTTCTTCTTCGTCATAAGCACTTTCATAAACGTCTAGACCACCTAGGCCAGTAAATCCGTCAGATGAAAAATAAAGTTTGGTTCCGTTAAAGAATGGGAACATTTCACGTTGTTCCGTATTAATGGTTGGCCCTAAGTTCCTAGCTTCGGAGAAACTACCGTCTTCTAGAATATCTACTACAAAAATATCGGTCTTACCTAAACTACCTGGCATGTCTGAAACAAAATAAAGTTGTTTTCCGTCAGGGCTTAGAGCTGGGTGACCCGTAGAATAGTTATCACTATTAAAAGACACTTCTTCTGCTTCTGTCCATTCTGTATCTATTTTCGTAGACTTGTAAATTTTTAAGTGGTTTACACCATTATTGTCTCTCTTTAATTTCTTTCCGTAATTGTTACGTGTAAAATACATGGTACTGTTATCCGGTGAAAAGGTTACCGAAGCTTCATGATATTTTGTGTTTATTTTTTTAGAGAATTTAAGAGCATCTTTTAGGTCATTAGACTCTTCATTAATTTTAGCTACATATAAATCCAAATAAGGTTGGTCGTTCCATTTATACCGTCTGGTACTAAAAAATGATGAGTCCTTAGCCGAAGAAAAAACTACTTGATTAGAATCTAAGAACATTGGAGAAAAATCAGAATACTCTGTGTTGACCGCTAAGTTCTTTATTTCAAAATCTTTTTTAGAATTAAGGATGTTATCCAATGTACTTTCGTTTGCTTGAAGGTTATTAGATAATTCACTGGCAGGAGCATCTTTCATTTTTTTACTATAAAGGCGCATAAGACGTTTTGATCTAGCATATTTTCCTGTACCTTTTAAAGAATGTGCATACTTGAAAATGTTTTCCGAAGACATTTCTTTACCATAGTTTTCGTAAAGTACATTATACCACTCATATGCTTTTTCCATATTTGTGTTAAAATAGTAAGCATCCGCAGTTTTTTGAATAACTTCTTTGGAACGGTTTTTACCACCTTTCTCCAAGGCTTGCTCGTAAAGGTCAGCAGCCTCGGCATACCACATTTTATCAAAGTAATGATCGGCACGTTGTAGAAGTTTAGTCTTATTGGATGTTTCTGAAATGGTATTAATTGGCGTTTCTACTTCAGTAACATCAGTATCAATAGGATCAAGAATTTCGTCTTCAGAATTAATAATAGAGGCTACATCTGCTTCTGTTTTTTGAATTTCGTTGGTTTTTTCTAGTTCTGAAAAATCTGAAGATTCAGTAATGGTTTCCATAGCTACAATACCATTCTCAATAGACTCGGCCTCATCATTAAAATCAACACCGTCACCTCCTATTGCAACACTATTTTCTATTTCAAGAATCCACTTATCTTTTGCGTAGTTACCATCTAAATTAGAAGCGCAAGCATCTACAGCTTCAAGACCAAATGGGTAATAAGCCAGATACACATAATTAAGGTCGTTTTCCGGATTTAGAATATATCCAGCAGACTCAAAACCTTTCTTACGTAATTTCTTAAGTGTTTTGTTTAAAGTTTTGTCTTTACTAAAAACACCTGAAATGATGTAATAACCATTTTCAGTACCAGAAAGACCACTAAATGTTCTGTGTGGAATCTCATACCTATCTGCAGCCTCTTCAAAGGTTTCTGTTATAGAAAACGTTTCAGAGTCAACTGGCGTAAAATTGACCGTTTCCGTTTCTGGCTCGGTCGAAGTTACTATTTCTTCTGAATCAAGATTCTCAAAGTCTTGGGCAAAACAGGCAAAAGACAGAAGAAAAATAAATGCGGTTATTAGTTTTTTCATGATTTTGGGTGTTTAAAAAATCTAGAGATTTTTAAAATTTGGCTGGTGTTTTTTATAGAAATTTACTTGTAGCATGGTATGACAGCGTTGTGTTTTACCTTAATACTATCTTTTGATAACGTAAATTTCGGGTGAAGGTTACGTATCTACTGATTTTTGTTGTGAAAACCTTGTTTTGAGAAGTGAATGCTCTTTAAATTGATGTGAGCATTTTAAACAGGGTAAATTCTAGAAATTCGAGAAGAATGAGATGCGCGATATCTTCGATAAACAATAAATACCGTTTGGTATTTATATAAAACATAAAAAAACCTCTGACGTAAATCAAAGGTTTATAAATCATCAAGAATTAGGGATGTTCCTATTCTTTTTTCTCTTCTAACGTATCGTCTTCTTTAGAGGCATCTTTAAATTCTTTAATACCACTACCAAGTCCACGCATCAATTCTGGAATCTTTTTTCCTCCGAACAATAAAAGAACCACTAAAACTACGATTCCTATTTGCCATGGTCCTATCGCTAAAAATATCTGTAAAGTTGTCATATTTTCATTTTTAAACAGATTCAAAGATACTAAAAAAGTTACTTGATTAACCCTAAATATACATGCAAGCAGATTATTTTAACAGATTTGTGCTAGTTTTCTTAAATGTGTTGGCAGCATGACCATGGTATTTACAAGAATCATTAATTTAGAACAACGGTATAAGAATCCGATTCCATCCTTTATATTTGCTCCATGGCCAAAAAAGTCAAAAAGAGAAAAGAGATTAAACGCAAACTGCTTCATAAGTATCGTTTGGTTATTCTTAATGAATCTACTTTTGAAGAGAAAATCTCTTTTAAATTAAGTCGTCTTAACGTTTTTGTTACCGGTTCACTATGTATTATTGGTTTAATTGGCCTTACTACGTTATTAATCGCCTTTACCCCTTTAAGAGAATACATACCTGGATATTCTAGTACTAAGCTTAAAAAACAAGCTACGGACCTTACTTATAAAACGGATTCCTTAGTGGCCTCATTAAATAATACCAATAAGTATTTAGAAAGTATTCGTATGGTATTACGAGGAGATGTGGCTTCTCAAGAAGTAAATTTAGACTCATTACGAGAACAGTTTAAGATAGACCCATCTAGCGTAGACCTTACACCTATAAAAGAAGATTCTCTTTTAAGGGCAGAAGTGGCTTTGGAGGATAAATACAATCTTTTTGAACGTAGCGCAACAGCAGCAGAAATTGAGTTGTTTCCTCCTTTGAGTGGAGAAATATCTAATCAGTATGATCCGGAAAAGCGTCATTATGCAGTAGATGTTACGGCGCCTAAGGACACTCCAATTAAGGCAGTTGCTAATGGTACAGTTATTTTTTCTGAATGGACTGCAGATACGGGCTATGTTATTATACTTGAACATAAAGACGGACTTCTGAGTGTATATAAACACAATGGATCTTTAAATAAAACACAAGGCGAAGTTGTTAGGGCAGGTGAAGTAATTGCCTCTGTTGGTAATACAGGTGAATATACAACTGGACCTCACCTCCATTTTGAACTTTGGAGTAATGGTAATGCTGTAAACCCGTTGGATTATATAGACTTTTAATTAGGACTTTTGACTATTAATTTATCAAAAGGAAAAAACTCTCTTAAACTGATATCTGATTTTTTCTATGTCAATAAAATCACTTGGAGCTAAAATATTTGCGAAACGCATTGCCAAGCAAACGGCAAAGTGGCGAGATAATCCTGTTTCTACACAAGAAAAGGTTTTTAACCAACTATTACAAAAGGCAAAGAATACTAAATTTGGGTTGGACCATGGTTTTCAGAATATACAATCACATGATGATTTTGTAAAGAAGGTTCCTGTACGCGATTATGAAGCGCTGAAGCCTTATGTAGAGGAAGTTGTAGCAGGAAAAGAAGATATTCTTTGGCCAGGTAAACCCGTTTATTTTGCCAAAACTTCAGGAACTACATCTGGGGCAAAGTATATTCCTATTACAGAAACTTCAATAAAGCATCAAGTCAATGCTTCGCGAAATGCCATTTTAAATTATATAGAAGAAACCGGTAATGCAGATTTCGTAACCGGCAGAATGATTTTTCTTCAGGGAAGTCCTGAATTAACAGAAAAGAATGGAGTTAAATTAGGCCGACTTTCAGGCATATCCGCTCATTATGTACCAAACTATTTACAAAAGAATCGCTTACCTAGCTGGGAGACCAACTGCATTGAAGATTGGGAAACCAAGGTCAATACCATAGTAGACGAGACTATGGGCGAAGATATGACCGTCATTGCGGGTATACCTTCTTGGGTGCAAATGTATTTTGAAAAACTAGAGAATAAAACGGGTAAGAAAGTTGGTGATCTTTTCAAAAATTTTCAACTTTTTATCTACGGAGGGGTCAATTATGAGCCATACCGGGCAAAATTTGAAGGTTTGATAGGTCGTAAGGTAGATAGTATAGAACTCTTCCCTGCTAGCGAAGGCTTCTTTGCCTATCAAGATTCTCAGAAAGAAAAAGGGATGCTTTTGCTGTTAAACTCAGGTATATTTTATGAGTTTATAAAAGCCGATGAGTTTTTTGAGGAAGGGGCAAAACGCTTAACAATTAAAGATGTAGAACTAAACGTAAACTACGTAATGATTATTTCTACAGATGCAGGTTTGTGGGCATACAACTTAGGAGATACCGTTCAGTTTATTTCATTAAAACCCTACAAGGTCATTGTTTCTGGCCGTATAAAGCATTTTATCTCTGCTTTTGGAGAGCATGTAATTGCGAAGGAAGTGGAAGAAGCCATGCAATTGGCAGTCAAGGAAACCGGCGCCAGTATAAATGAATTTACAGTTGCGCCACAAATTACTCCTGAAGGTAACCAATTACCCTACCATGAGTGGTTTGTAGAGTTTGAAAAAGAACCATCTAATATGGAGGAGTTTATAGCGGTTTTAGACAATTCTCTTCAAAAGCAGAACAGTTATTATTTGGATTTAATAGAAGGGAAGGTCCTTCAAACTTTAAAAGTTACTAGCATTGCAGAAGGTGGTTTTAACGCTTATATGAAATCTATAGGTAAGTTGGGCGGTCAGAACAAGGTACAACGGCTAGCTAATGATCGAAAGTTGGTAGATGGGTTGGCTTCTTTAAAAAATGATTAATACTGGTTGGTATTTGTTTAATTTGAGTAGTATTCGGTTTCTAAAAAAGTAATGGGGCTTAGATATGGAATTGAAACTAAAAGACAACAACGATCAAATCTTAATGACACCAAAAAAATATCGTAATTTTGATTGAAATGTTTTTATGGGAAATAATATAACTACAACTCGAGCTCAAGAATCTACAAATGCTATTGAGCGCTTATATATAACAATGCGTCATCTTTTCAACCGTGGTTTTTATAAGCCAACAGGGGTATCGGGTGAATCATTGAAAAATGCTTTGTTACAATTAAGACCAGAGATTTATGGTTCTATAGCAGAGGAGAAGGCAGAACTTAGTGGATTAATTTATGTTCTTGAAAGGTTACCAAAAGGAATTGAACAATGTCGTTTTATTAATTTAACTTCAGACGAAGGTTATGGTAAATCACATTTTGATCCAATTGTACCTCCAAAACGACGTAGAAATTGCTACCGAATAGATGATGAACAAATGAACATCGAAATTACTCGAGGCCGTTCTGACATTTATGATATTCTTACTCATTTGACTTTTCTTTTTATCGAATCTGAAAAAATCTGTAAAAGGGTTTTGATAGAAGATACCGATAGAACCATTCGCGATTGGAAAAAGTTGGAAGATGCGGTCAAAAAAGAAGAATTGACTTTAGCAGAAAGAGAAGTTGCCGTTATACATACTGCCAATATTCTGGGCCGCTCGTTCATTGAAATTATGGCCGTTCATGAACAATTTTCGACAGACGAACAACCGGAACGCTTTCTGGAAATTGTCTATTGGTTAGGTAAATTGGCCATAGAAGAGGAAATTACCGGAGAAAAACGAGCAATAACTTTCAGCGCCTTGCTTCGGGAACGCTTGGGGCATCATATCCACGGAGAACGTTGGGCAGATACCATTAAGGAGACCTTAAAGAAAAATGGGCTTTTAGAACGCCCCATACATATCATAAGTGCTAATATGCACAGTGTTATGAATTCACTTTTTGCTAAGAATTCTTTAAAGAAAGAATTTAAGGATAAAGAGTCTTTGGAAATTTACGAAGCGTTAAGTTCTTCTTTAAACGGAGAACTGAGGGCTAAAGTAACTAAGGTCGCAGTTAAAAATGGAATGATAGCGATTGACGATCTTTCAGGAACAAATATAGATGTACAATTATTTGATACAGCTAAAATGGGCTCAGATGTCTGTTGTTATGATTTGCCAAAGGATATGGCAGATAATCAAAAGCCAGTCCTCTTTGTTATGGATTATGCCTTTGGAGAGCAAGCCTATGAGACCATTGATGAATTTTTGAAACCATATAAGGTAAAAGGAGATAAATCTATTTTTCTTGATGTTGCTTCTATTTCCATTATGGGGAAAGCCGGAATTCTTGAAGGAGGAAAAGGTGATTTAATGATTCCGTCCGCACATATTTTTGAAGGAACTGCGGATAATTACCCTTTTAAGAACGAGTTGTGTGCTGAGGATTTTAAAGGGCACGGGCTTAAGGTATTTGAAGGAACCATGATTACTGTTCTTGGAACATCATTACAAAACAAGGATGTGTTGAAATTCTTTCATCAATCAACCTGGAACGTTGTTGGGCTTGAAATGGAAGGTGTTCATTATCAGAAAGCAGTACAATCGGCCTCCAAGATTCGTAAGAGCGTCCGAGACGATATAAAAGTGCGCTATGCTTATTATGCTTCGGATAATCCTTTAGAAACGGGTAGTACATTAGCTTCGGGAGGTTTAGGTACAACTGGGGTAAAGCCTACCTACCTCATTACAGAAAAAATATTACAACAAATTTTTAATTCATAGTTTAATGTCAGATAACAAACCAAATAATACCTCTACCTCTGATGAAATTGATTTAGGGCAATTATTTAAGATGATAGCAAATGGTTTTAACCGTTTGGGTCTTGCTTTTTTACGTGTATTCCTATATTTCAAAAAACATGCCTTTATATTGATTGGGCTCATTGTTTTAGGTATTGCTATTAGTTTTGTGTTAAGTTCATTTGTAAATAAAAAACTGAAAACAGAGGCAATTGTTAGACCTAATTTTGAGAGTACAGATTATGTGTATGATGTAGTTGATGAGATTCAGTCGAACATATTTAGCCAAGACACCCTATTTTTTAAAAAAATGGGTTTGTCTGTAGAGGATTTACAAGGGTTTAGAATAGAAATTCAACCTATTTCGGACCCAGAAGAAACTAAGGAGGAAGCGCAACAGGAATTGGAGTATCTAAAATTACTTCAGAGTTTTAAGGAAGAAAGCTTTGTAGTAGATATTGTTCGGTCTGAACTCACCAAGAAAAGTATTATAGCACACCGTATCACTTTTACCTATATAAATGCAAAAAAAGGCAATGTGATAGCTGAAAAATTACTGAACTATATCAATAATAATAGCTATTACGATAAGGTTATAAAAACCTCTAAGGAAAATGCCGAACAGAGAATAAGTAAAAATACCTTACTAATTTCTCAAATTGATAATCTTATTGATAATTATACAAAAACCTTGTTGCAAAATAATACAGAAAAGCCAGGAGGTTCCGTATATATGGAGAATGAAAGCGCGCTCAATATAGCAAGTTTACTTACTTTAAAGAACAGGTTTCTAAAAGAAATTGAGGAAAAGAAATCAGAATTAACTGAACAGACCGAGATTCTGAGTGTAATTAACATGGGGAAACCCCAAGTATTTAAGAAGCCTTTTTTCAATAATAAATTCTTCTTGGTACCAACAGCATTGGTCGTTTTATTTTTCGCAATTTCCTTTATTCGATTTTTGAACAAAAAAGCTCAAGAGTTGAATGTATAGATAATGTAGCATGTCCAGTAGAACAATTCTTATTACAGGTGGAGCGGGTTTTATAGGAAGTAATTTCATTCCATTTTTTCTGGGGGAACATCAAGGAATTTCTGTGGTGAATCTTGACAAACTCACGTATGCCGGTAATCTCCAGCATTTGGAAGATGTTAAAGATAATGAACGGTATAAATTTGTGCAAGGAGATATTTGCGACGTAGATTTAGTAAAATCTATTTTTGCTGAATATCAGATTTCAGATGTAATACACTTCGCCGCAGAATCTCATGTAGATAATTCAATCGAAGGCCCAGAAGCCTTTATTAAAACCAATATAAATGGAACCTTTACATTGTTGGAAGCAGCAAGAAAGCATTGGTTCAATTCAGCAAATTGCCCTAAAAAACAATTTGAATCATCTCGTTTTCATCATATTTCTACGGATGAGGTATATGGTAGTTTAGGGGAATCAGGTTTCTTTGATGAAGACACAGCTTATGCGCCTAACAGTCCATATAGTGCCTCCAAGGCCGCTTCTGATTTTTTAGTGAGAAGTTATTTCCATACCTATGGATTGAATGTAGTTACTAGCAATTGCTCCAATAATTACGGTCCTAAGCAACATGATGAGAAGCTTATTCCCACTATTATTAGGAAGGCACTCGCAGGTGAAGATATTCCTATTTATGGTGATGGAAAGAATGTTAGGGATTGGTTATATGTCCTTGACCATTGTACAGGCATAGGTGCTGCATTTAGTAAAGGAGAAGCGGGCGAAACCTATGTTATAGGTGGAGATAATGAGCATAATAATATTTCAATTGCTAAGGCAATATGTACCATTCTAGATCAGGTCCACCCTAAAGAAAATGGTAGTTATGGTGAACAAATTACATTTGTAAAAGACCGTTTGGGACATGATTTTAGATACGCCATAGATGCACGTAAAATAAAAACTGAATTGGGGTGGGAACCACAGTTCAATTTCGATGCGGGATTGAAAAAAACAGTTTCATGGTATCTTAGTAAATATCAGAAGAGTTAAAAAAATGAAAGGAATCATCTTAGCAGGAGGGTCGGGAACTCGCTTACATCCACTTACTTTGGCTGTGAGCAAGCAGCTAATGCCTATTTATGATAAACCGATGATTTATTATCCATTGGCTACGCTTCTATCCGCTGGTATCCAAGAAATACTAATCATTACCACACCGCAAGACATTCCGCTTTTCAAAAAGTTATTGGGAGATGGCAGTCAATTGGGCTGTAACTTCCAATATGCCGTACAAGAGAACCCGAACGGATTGGCCGAAGCCTTTATAATTGGAGAAAATTTTATTGGAAAAGATAAAGTTGCTCTTATTTTGGGCGATAATATATTTTATGGGTCTGGTCTAGCAAAACTGCTTCAAGCCAATAACAACCCTGATGGTGGAATTATTTATGGCTATCACGTACAGGATCCAAAACGATATGGTGTTGTTGAGTTTGATGAAAATGGTAAGGCAATTTCAATTGAGGAAAAACCAGATAAGCCAAAATCTAACTATGCGGTTCCTGGCATTTATTTTTATGATAACCAAGTGGTGGAAATTGCAAAAAAAATTAGGCCAAGTTCAAGAGGGGAACTTGAAATAACTGACATTAACAAAGTGTATCTAGAGGATAAAAAATTAACTGTAAGCATTCTAGACCGTGGTACTGCGTGGTTGGATACGGGTACATTTAGTTCTTTGATGCAAGCATCGCAATTTGTTGAGGTTATTGAAGAGCGTCAAGGTCTAAAAGTAGGCTCTATTGAAGAAGTAGCATATACCATGGGGTATATTTCTAGAGAACAATTACACGAACTCGCCAAACCTCTTGTTAAAAGTGGTTACGGAAACTATTTATTAGAGCTATAAATTGCTGAAAACAATAGCATGAAAATAACGGAAACCAGTTTAAAAGGCTGTTTTGTCTTACAGCCAAAACAGTTTGAAGACGAAAGGGGAGTATTTTTTGAATCTTACCAGCAGAAAAAATTTGAAAACGCCGTAGGTGAGCAGATCAACTTTGTTCAAGATAACATTTCGGTGTCAAAAAAAGGAGTGCTTAGGGGGCTTCACCTTCAAACTGGCATTCATGCTCAAGCTAAATTGGTGCAAGTTGTTCATGGAGAGGTCTTGGATGTAATAGTAGATTTAAGAAAAAGCAGCACCACTTTTGGGAAACATTACAAGCTTAAACTGTCTAGTGTAAATAAAACTGCTGTTTTTATACCAAAAGGTATGGCTCACGGTTTTGTTACTTTGAGTGATGAGGCTACGTTTATGTATAAATGTGACGCGTTTTATAATTCAGCTTCGGAAAGCGGTATAATTTATAATGATCAAGATTTACAGATCGACTGGGAATGTCCTGTAGAGTCGCCCATTATTTCCGAAAAAGATATAGTACTTCCTACTTTTAAAGAATTCTTCAGATGAAATCTGTACTCGTAACCGGTGCCAATGGGCAATTGGGCCAAAGCATTCAGAAAATAGCTTCCTCATATCCGGAATTAGATTTTGTTTTCGCAAGTTCAAACGAATTAGATATTACAGATGTTACATCGATAGAAAAAAAGCTATCTATTAAGGCGTTTAGTTATTGTATTAACTGTGCGGCCTATACTAATGTTGAAAACGCCGAAAAAGAACCTGAGAAGGCATTTAAAGTCAATTCCGAAGGTGTTAAAAATTTAGCGACCATTTGTAAAGAGGAGCAAACCGTCTTGATACATATTTCAACAGACTATGTTTTTGATGGAGAAAAAGGTTCTCCTTACTTGGTTACTGATGCAACTAATCCAATAAATGTGTATGGGGCGTCTAAGCTGGAAGGAGAACAGCATATTCAAAGTTTAATGAGGGCTTATTTCATTATTAGAACTTCTTGGCTCTATTCGGAATTCGGAAAAAATTTCTATAAAACTATATTGCAAAAAGCAAGGGAAGGTGCCGACCTTAGTGTAACCGATGACCAGGTGGGTTGCCCAACACATGCGGGTAATTTGGCTAAATATGTTTTGAATTTAATTGCAGGTGAAAGTATGCATTATGGAATCCACCACTTTACCGATGAGAAAAGTCTAAGTTGGTACGGTTTTGCAGAGGAAATATTACGCGAAAACAATCTGTTCGGAAAGGTACAATTAGAGAAAGCGAAGAATTATCGTACTTTTGCTAGAAGGCCCGCATATAGCGTCTTAAAAAAATAACCGAATTAACTTTCCAATATGTCTACCGATACGTTTTTTGCCCATGAAACAGCCGTTGTTGATGAAGGCTGCAACATAGGCCTAGGTACTAAAATATGGCATTTTTCTCATATTATGTCAGATTGTAAAATAGGTGAAAGATGCAACATAGGTCAAAACGTTGTAGTTTCACCTCAAGTGATATTAGGTAATAACGTTAAGGTTCAGAACAATGTTTCTATATATACTGGTGTTGTTTGTGAGGATGATGTTTTTCTTGGTCCTTCCATGGTATTTACCAATATTATAAACCCTAGAAGTGCCATTGTTCGTCGAGACAATTATCAAAAGACACTTGTTAAGCAAGGGGCATCAATTGGTGCTAATGCTACTATAGTTTGTGGTAATCCACTGGGAAAATATTGCTTGATCGGCGCAGGATCTGTGGTGACCAAAGACGTGCCGGATTACGCACTAATTGTTGGCAATCCTGGTAAACAAATAGGATGGGTTAGCGAATACGGGCATCGTTTGGAATTTAACGATGGAAATAGTGCTACTTGCCCAGAAAGTAATCAAGTATATAAATTGGAGGACCAAAAGGTTGTCCGCATGAAATAAAAACCATTTACTATTTATGAAGATTGATTTTGCCAACCTTACTAAGGCGTATCAAGAGCATAGTTCTGAATTTGAAAAAGCCGTTTTGGATGTGATGTCCTCTGCCCGTTACATTTTGGGAAAAGAAACGGATGAGCTTGAGGCATCTTTACAGGACTATGTGCAAACAGACTATGCTTTGGGGGTGTCTTCAGGAACGGATGCCCTATTATTGGCTATGATGGCATTGGGTATTCGTGGGGGCGATGAGATTATCACAACCCCTTTCACTTTTATAGCTACTGCCGAAACTATAGCTTGCTTGGGTGCAAAACCGGTTTTTGTTGATATTGATGAAGAAACGTTTAATATGGATGCATCCCTTATTGAAGGTGCAATAACTGAAAAGACAAAGGCTATTATGCCTGTTTCGCTATATGGGCAAATGGCTAATTTGGATGAGATCAATAAGATTGCTTCTAAACATAATTTAGCTGTAATAGAAGATGCTGCGCAGAGCTTTGGAGCTCTATATAAAGGAAAGCGAAGCTGTTCCGCCACAACTATTGGTTGTACCAGTTTTTTTCCCGCTAAACCATTGGGGTGTTTTGGAGATGGAGGAGCGGTATTTACAAAAGACCAGGAGCTTTATGACAAGATGAAAGCAATGCGCGTTCATGGACAGGTAAAACGTTATACACACAAGTACATTGGTATGGGTGGCCGATTAGATAATCTTCAGGCAGCTATTCTTAATATAAAACTAAGGCACTACGAAAAGGATATTGAGCGAAGACAAAATGTGGCTGAAAAATATACAGAACAATTAAGTTCCTATGTATCCACTCCTAACATAAAAGAAGACAGAACTTCGGTTTGGGCACAATATACAATTAGAATTAAAAATAGGGAACAGCTTCAAGCACGTTTAAAAGAAGCAGGTATTCCTACGGCAGTTCATTATCCTATACCTATGCATTTACAGGAGTGTTTTGCTTATTTAGGGCATAAAAAAGGAGATTTTCCGGTTAGTGAAACTTGTGCTGCAGAGGTAATGAGCCTTCCTATGAATCCATATTTAACCAACGACGAAATAAAGTATATAACTTCCAATTTGATAAAACATTTATAGATGAAAAACTTCGCATTAATTGGCGCAGCAGGCTACATAGCGCCCCGGCACATGAAGGCCATTAAGGATACGGGAAACAATTTGCTTACCGCTTTTGATAAAGGCGATAGTGTAGGAGTTATTGATTCTTATTTTCCTGATGCAGATTTTTTCGTTGAATTTGAACGTTTTGACCGTCACATAGAAAAACTCAAATACGAGAAAAACACCTATTTGGATTTTGTTAGTATCTGTTCTCCAAATTATTTGCATGATGCCCATATTAGATTTGCGTTGCGCAGTGGTGCGGATGCAATTTGCGAAAAACCCTTGGTACTTAACCCTTGGAATGTTGATAAATTGCAGCATGTTGAGGAAAAAACGGGCAAAAAGATTTATAATATTTTGCAGTTAAGGGTACACCCAAGTATTATTGCCCTTAGAGAGAAAGTGAAAAATGCAAAGAAGGACACAAAATTTGAAGTAGACCTTACTTATCTCACCTCTAGGGGGCACTGGTACCATACCTCTTGGAAAGGAGACAAAACAAAATCTGGGGGCATAGCCACTAATATTGGTGTCCATTTTTATGACATGCTCTCTTGGATTTTTGGAGATGTACAAGAGAATATTGTACATATTCATGAAAATGACCGAGCAGCTGGTTATCTAGAGTTCGAAAATGCCAGAGTTAAATGGTTCCTTTCTATAAGCCCACAATACCTCCCACAAGAAATTAGAGATAAAGGCCAAACAACTTTTAGGTCCATAACCATTAATGGTGAAGAATTAGAATTCAGCGGCGGTTTTACAGATCTTCATACCATGGTTTATAAAGACATACTTGACGGCAAGGGATACGGCGTTGATGCTGCCCGAACAGCTATAGAAATCGTTCATAATATTCGTAACTCTGAACCTGTTGGTTTGAAGGGAGAGTATCATGAGTTTTTAAAGTAATAACATTAAATATTGAGAAAACTCGAGGAAAAGTTTAGGACAATTGTTCAGTCTGAGTTTGCAAGAAACGTACTCACATTAACGTCGGGTACCGCTTTTGCTCAAATAATACCATTATTATTGGCACCTATACTTTCCCGGATTTATTCTCCGAATGAATTTGGAAGGCTAGCCCTATATCTTTCCATTGTACAAATTTTAGGCTCTATTTCATGTGGTCGATATGAGTTGGCCATAATGCTCCCAAAAGAAAAAAGAAAGGGGGTTCAATTAACCTTATTGGCGATTATAATTACAACTATCGTTTCAATTATATCTCTTATCATAATTCTCTTTTTTTCAAAAAACATAGCCATATTTTTAGGAGATCCAAAATTGTCCAAATGGTTATTTTTTGTTCCTTTAAGTGTTCTGTTAATGGGAACGTTCAATGCCCTTAATTACTTCAATTCTAGAGAAAAAGAATTTAAAAACATAGCTAAAGCGAATGTTTTTAAATCATTAGGTGGTAATGGTTTTCAATTGTTTTTAGGCTTGAGCAAATATACCAGCGGAGGGTTAATTATTGGTCAAATAGTATCTCACTTCTTCGGTAATCTTAAAATGGCAAAGACATATTTAAAAAACTCAACTGCAATTAAAAATACAAAGTACGCCAACCTTAAAATATTGGCTTTACGATATTTAGATTTTCCTAAATTTTCAATGTGGGGTATTTTTTTGAACACAACTTCGGTAAATCTAACTAATTTTTTCGTTTCAAGTTTTTATAGTTTAAATTATGTTGGTTTTTATTCCTATTCTACAAGATATATAGGTTTGCCTATTTCGTTGATTGGAAATTCAATAGGGCAGGTTTTTTTTCAAAAATTATCAGAAGAAAGGGATAATGGGCAAAAAGCATATAAAATTTTTAGAAACACGTTTAAAAAGTTAGTGCTTTTAGGGAGTGTTATTTTTGTTCCAGCCTTTTTTATTATTGAGGATGTATTTATTCTGGTTTTTGGAGAGCAATGGGAAACGGCCGGGAAATTTGCACAACTTTTAATACCTCTTTATTATTTAAGATTTATATTCGGACCGCTTAGTTTAACAAATATTGTTTACGAGAAGCAGAAACTGGCCTTGTTGTGCCAAATGTTGATTATGGCCGCACAATTAATAGTTTTATTCTCCGCATGGTATTTAAATTTTGAAATAACAAATTTGATTTTGTTGCAAGTAGGAGTCTTAAGTGGGGTATACGTATATTTATTCTTTGTTCTAAAATCAGTAGTAAAGGGAAAAATTTAATTATGAAGGTAGTCTTTGTAGGCGATGTTTTTCTGGGGGGCGACCTTATTGCTAAAGAGTTGAAATCGTGTATTGACATAACACGATTTCATGATGCAGATTTTAAAATTATTAACCTGGAGCACCCAGTAAGTGATTCCCATAAAATTGCGGACAAGTCTGTTTTATTTACGGGTTCTGAAGTTTTGGAAACACTGAAAAACAGTGGAATTAATGCCGTTTGCTTAGCTAACAACCACATTCATGATAAGTTAGATGCAGGTATTCTGGAGACTATTGAAAACCTCCGAAAGTACAAAATAGCTTCTTTTGGAGCTGGCAAAGATCTTAATGAAGCAAAAAAACCATTATGGATTAAAGACAGTCTTTGTTTATTGGGTTATTGCCAGTTTAATTCGCCTACATTGAACAATATACAAGTTGCTACGAAAAATAGCCCGGGAGTAGCACCTTTAACCTTGGAAGGGATTGAAAGCGACCTTAATAAAATACCGAACGGTTCCAAAGCAATTCTCTATATGCATTGGGGCCGTGAGCATGTTTGGCTAACACAATATAAAAATATAGTATTGGCTAAAAAACTTTTAAAAAATGACAAAGTTGCTTTGATTGTGGGGACACATCCACATAGGGTACAGGGCTTTTTGTCGGCCAATAACAAAAGGGCCTATTTTAGTTTGGGAAACTGTCTTTTTCCCAATTTTTTAATAAAACCCAGTATAGAGGCAGTTAATCGACCCTTGAATATTGACTTAATAAAAAAAATAGATGTAACGCGACAATATCATTCTGTAAGCAAGTTGACTTATAAGAAATGGAGGTTTGTTAATAGGGTATCCCAATTAGTTGAATATGATACTAAGACCAAAATTGTGGACCATACGTTTCTATATCAGCAAGATGACTTTCCGGTAGTGAAGGAACTTACTGGTATACCACGATTTCTATTTGTTGCTATAGTGAATTATTTAAATGTAATGTACCGCGTTCCAAAGCTTATCTATAATCGTTTAGAATTTCTATTTTCAACTATTAGATTCAAAATATGGCGATTTCAAATTATATGGTTTAAAATAAGACAAATGGGGTTTGTAAGCTCAATTAAGAAACGATTTCAAAGATGAAAAACAATGCTTGTGCTGTTGTTTTAGGGGGATACGTAAATGGATATTCAATTATACAAGAACTTGATTACTTTCGTGTCAAGAATATTGCTTTGCTTTATCATGGCAATCAAATAGCAAGGTTTAGTAGAAAACTAAAGGAAAAACGCAAAATAGGAACAGGCAGGGAAGACTTATTGATCGCCTTGGAAGACTTTAGTAAGAAGTATACCAAACTTGTCATATACCCAACTGATGACCACCAGATGGAAAACCTTCTTGCATTAAAAAACCAAATAGAACCCTATTGCTTTTTGCCGTTTAACCCTGATAATCTTCACAAGGTGGCGGATAAGGCTGTTCAATATCAGTTTTGTGAAAAGTTGGGTGTGCCATACCCTAAGACCATTGAGGTCAAAAGTGAGGCCGATATTAATAATATAAAGCTATTGGCCTTACCTCTATTAATCAAACCCAATAAAAGGGAAGATTTAAAAATAAAAGTCTTCAGGTCTTGTGCCGTTAATTCTTGGGAAGACTTTGAAGCAGTTCAGGAGCAATTAAAAACCTTTATGGAGAAGGGAGTTGCGTTTATTGCTTCGGAGATTATTCCAGGGCATACAAACGGAACTATTTATGCATATACGGCATATAGAAGTCAAAGAACAAAGAAAATACTGAATGAGTGGATAGGTAAAAAGCTAACTCAATTCCCAGATGACTACGGAGTTTTTTCATCAGCCTCCAACGAGGCTCCTGAAATCATAAAGAAGCAGGGCCGAGTATTATTGGAAGGAATGTCCCTTTACGGAATATGTGAACCGGAATTTAAACTTGACAAAAGGGATGGTAAGTACAAGCTCATGGAAATAAACCTTAGGTCCATGATGTGGCACCGTACAGGTTTTCTCTCTGGAGTGTGCTTGCAATACACCCAATGGTGCGATGCTTTGGATATGCCAATCCCCAAATATGTGCAAAACCCAGCTTTGCGACATTTTTGCTATTTTAAACATGAGATTATCAATCTAATTTTTAGGAGAGGATATTTTAAGTATTTTAAAAACAATCTGGGGAATAAAAACATGAGCTTGGCTCTTTGGGATATAAAAGATCCATTTCCCTTTTTGGTCGATCAATTTTATACCGCCGTATCCTTAACAAAGTTAGTTATACGTAAAATCATGGGAAAAAATGCCTAAATCAATTTTAAATAGGTTTAAACTGATCATAAAAAAAAGCCGCCTAAAAAGGAAAGGAGTAGTTATTTTTAACAATACTACTTTTAGCAATGTGCTCTATAAAGGTACGGCGGTAATCGAGCCCTATTGTAGGTTGGTAGGAAGCCCTAAAATCCAAATTGGAAATAAGTTTTACTTAAATGCAAACTGTCATCTTTTGGGCGATATTACTATTGGCGACAATGTCATGATAGGCCCCAAAACCATTATTTGGAGTAGGGATCATGGTATAGAGTTAGGTGAACCTATGAATGCGCAACCCCATGTAGAACAACCTATTACTATTGGTGATGATGTGTGGATAGGGGCTGGGTCAATTATTCTAAAAGGAGTTTGTATAGGTGATGGAGCGGTCGTAGGCGCAGGGGCGGTAGTAACCAAAGATATTCCTGCCAATGGAATTGCAGTAGGCAATCCTGCTAAAGTCATTAAGTACAGGGGGTAATGGTAGAAATTCATACGAACAGGGTTTGTTTAGCTGAAAAAGAATACATCTTTCAATTGGTTCTTCACGAGTTTCTAGGTGTTGATTTTGTTTTGGTCCTAGACGATAACCTTACTGATATTAGAATTGTCCGAAACGGAAAAAAAATCCTACTTAACGCAGATTTTTTTCAACAGTTCATTAATAAAAAATGGTTGTCTCCGGACACCATGCCTAGCTTGCCTTTAGAATTTATTTGCGGCAACGTATCACCGAAAATCACATTTAATTGCCCAATTTTATATGGTAAGAAGGAGTTTATACAAACAGATAACACTATTGAAATAGGTTTGGATATATTTGGCTCTAGTTTTTTTATGTTGTCTAGATATGAAGAATTAGTTGTCAAAACAAGAGATTCACACGGTAGGTTTCCTGTTAAAAAATCCATTTGCTTTAAAGAGAATTTGTTGTTAACACCCATAGTAGACGAATATGTAGATTTGTTGTGGGAACTCATAAATTTTTTATGGCTTGATTTACAAAGGAGGAATAGCGTTTCTCGAACGTTTATTAGCTGTGATGTGGATCATATTTGGGACAAAGGAATTAGGTTTCCGGGTATCCTTAACCGATTGGCTGCAGATTTAGTGAAAAGAAAATCCTTAGTAAAATTTTTAGATTCCTTTAGACTTTTTTTTCTGGTAGGTGTTTTTGGGATGAAGAAAAAAGATCCATTTAGAACGTTTCAGTTTATGATGTCTGAATGTGAGAGATATAAACTTCAAATGGCATTTTACTTTATTCCTCTGAATAACAAAAAAGGTATAGATGGATATTATGATATTGAAAGTGAAGAGGTTACTCTGATTATGCAAGAGATTATAAAAAGAGGACACGAAGTGGGTTACCATGGAAGTTATGATTCGTATAATGACAAGGAGAAGACAATCCAGGAAATTAATTTATTGAGAAAAGTATACCAACAGGCAGGAGGTGACCCAAATGAAATTAAGGGTGGAAGGCAACATTATTTAAGGTGGGAAACCGGAATAACGGAAAAAAACTGGGAAGCCGCCGGTATGGAATATGATAGCACGCTTGGTTACGCTGAGCATATTGGTTTTAGGTGTGGAACATCCCGAGAGTATAATTTTTATGATAGTATTGAAAGGAAGGCGCTTAATCTTAAAATAAGGCCTTTGATTATAATGGAAGTTTCGATGTTCAACAAAAATTATATGAGGTTAACTGAAGAAGAGGCCCTTGCAACGGCTGCAAGGTTGTTTAGTGAACTGAAAACAAAAAAGAGTAATTTAACTTTGTTGTGGCATAATTCATCATTTCAGACTAAAAGAAGAAAACATATGTTTATCAATTTACTAGGGGAAATGCAAATCAATGAAAGGTGAAAACCCTGTGTGGAATATGAAGAAGATATATTGAGTAAAAAATATCACTTGGAATAATGTTTAAGATTGCTAAAACAATAAAATATACGACCTTTCAAAATGTTCTACTATGGTTATTTATAACTAGTGGTATAATAAAGCCATTTTTCTCTTACTTAAATGCACCTTTTGATTGGACATTTTTAATCTTTGCTATAGTAGCACTAGATATTGTCTATTGTTCAGTAACAAGAGTTCAACAAATTAGATTAAACAAGGAGAAATTGTTTATGATTGCAATTCTCTTTATTCTGTATCTATTAATTGTGATCTCTCTAATTTATAGCCCATCAAAAAGTTTTTCATTTGAAAAAAGCTTTTTGTTTTCAATTAACGTATTGTTTTTCATTTACCCGTTATTTATAAAGGAATGGAACTTAAACTTACAATACAATTTATTTCTTTTCATATTATTGCCCTTAACTGTTTGGTTTATCGTTGCCAAAACATTGTATTTTTCCCCTTTGAACAGTAGTTACAGGTTGGTGAGCATAAGGTTTTATGATATAAGGAAGTTCTATTTAGGTTTTGGAATGGGGCTTTGTATTTTAGCTATTCTACAAGTCTATTTAAAAAAAAGTTATTTAGTAGGCTTTTTTTCGATTGTAGTATTATTGGGCTTGGGAGCACGGGGAGCCTTAATTTTTCTTATGATAACACTTTTGGTATGGAAATGGAAATCTCTTTTGGTCAAGATAATGGACTTCAGGATAAAGCCAAAAATTCTTAGAAACTTAGCTATCGCTTCAACGGTGTTGCCAATTATACTAATCACACAGTATGAAAAAATCTATAGTTTTTTATACTTGGGAATAATACGTTTTACGTCGCTTTTCCAAATTGGAGAAGACAAGTCTGTTTTGGGGAGGGTTGAGCGAATAACATTTACAATCGACTATATTTTCAATTCTTTATCTACTTTTTTGTTCGGAAATGGAATAGGGAGCTTTGGAATAATTTACTCGGGGCAAGACAAAAGGGAATATCCACATAACATCTTTCTTGAAGTGTTTTTTGAGTTAGGAATATTTTTTTTATTGCTCTTCCTTATTTTCTTGTTTTTACCTTTTTTTTATAAAAGAAGAATTTTATTCAAGTTGTTTGTTTTTTACTTTTTGTTGAACGCCTTAAAATCAGGCGATTTAGTTGGCTTATGGTTGCTTTTTATTTTTATTGGCCTATTGGTGTTTAATCCAAAAATCAAAGATGAAGTTACCTCTTGAGTATTTCTTCGTATTAGTATTCCCCATGGTGTTGGCATTGCCATTACCTCATTTGATTAGTTCAATCGCTTTAGCGGCCGCACTGCTGAATGTGATAGTAATTGCTGGGGCAAAAGGAGCTTGGAAAACAATTTCCTTTGACGGGTTTAATCAAAATTTTCTCGTGGTTTTTGGTGCTCTTGTTATTATTATAGACACTTTTACAAATAGCCTACGGAGTTTTAGTTTTGAGCCAGTTTTTCGTGAAGTGCGAGTTTCTTTTATAATTGTACCCTTAGTTTTTTGGATTGTCAAAGACAAGATGCATATTCTAAGGTCACAACTTTTGTGTTCAATGGTTTTGGGCGTGTTGCTTTATATTTTATATGCATACGGGTACTTAACATATTTTTATACCAATATAATTACAAACAGAAAATTTGAGTTTAACCATTTCTTAATTTATGATTTAAGGGAAAATTTGCCAGGTGCTTATCATCATACTTATATTGGCATGTATATGACTTTTTCAATAGTTATTCTCCTATACGAATCATTGCAAATAAAAAAAGGATACTTATATTCAATTGTTTTTTTTATTTTGTTAAACCAAGTTGGCTTCGGAAGCAAGCTTACTCTTTTGTTAAGCTTGGCCTTTATTGGGTTCTATTCCATGAGGTATCTTAAGAAAGAAGTGGGCATAGTCTTTAATATGTTTGTTTTGATTGTTTTAGTTTTGCTGGTAGTCGGTTTTTTTATAAACGAATCTGGTATGGTAAATTCGTTAAGCTTTAGTTCAAGCAACCGTATTGAGTCTTGGCAATGTGCACTCCAAGGAATCTATTCAAAACCTTTTTTAGGATATGGGCATGAAATGTCAGTTGTATATATGGAAAACTGCATTACTTCAAATGCCGTAAGTACCCATAATCAATATTTGGAAGAGCTAATTAATTATGGGTTTTTTGGCATTTGGTTACCTGTTTTCTTGATGCTGCTTTTCCTTAGGTCAAAGGATGACATATTATTCAAAGCTTTTCTGATTATGATAATTACCATAGGGTTTTTTGAGAATTTAATGAGCCTCCAACGGGGGGTGCTTTTCTTTGTGTTTTTCAGTGTCGTTTTTTCCTTTAGATCAAGCAATCGAACAAGAATTAAACAATAAGGTACTGTATGTTTTAGTTAGTCAAAAATAACGTTAATGGTATCTTTTCAGAAGGAAAATGCAAATTCTATTTTTTGAAATTTCACTCTTTTTATAAATAAATACTTTATGTAAACAAACACAAGCTAAGCGTAAATTTGATGGACAAATCCTATATTCTCTATTGGAATAGGCAATTGTATAAATTATAAAAAACTTATCAACTTGATAAAAAATACCATTAAAAGAAAAGTATGCCACCTGACTACGGTACACGTAAGGTACGATACGCGCATTTTTGTAAAAGAATGCTGTTGTCTTGCCGAAAAGGAATATGACGTTACTCTAATAGTCGCTGACGGAAAAGGGGATGAAGATAAAAATGGAGTTAGAATTCTGGATGTTGGAAAACCCTCCGGAAGAATAAAACGGGTATTGCACTATCATAAGATAATTTTAAGTAAAGCACTGGAATTAAACGCCGACATCTTTCACTTTCACGACCCAGAATTACTGAGGATTGGCACAAACTTGAAGAAGAAGGGCAAAATTGTAATCTACGATTCGCATGAAGACGTTCCAAGACAAGTACTTGATAAGGCTTACTTACCTTCTTTTTTGAGAAGACCACTTTCAAAAATTATTGAAAGGTACGAGAACAAAATTGTTTCTCAGCTCTCGGGCGTAGTGACGGTTACCCCAAATTTGGAGAGACGGTTTTTAATTACTAATAAAAACGTTGTCCAGGTATGTAATTTTCCTAAAATCCAAGAGTTTGAAATTGTTGGTTCCCAGAATATTGTAAAAGAAGATGCGGTTTGTTATGTGGGTGCTATTTCAAAAGTAAGGGGTGTTTTGAACATGGTCGACGCTATGCGGTTTTCGAATGGCGCTAAGCTTCTTTTAGGGGGTAAATTTGAGAATGAGGGATTACGGGAAGAGACGGTTAAGAGTAAAGGGTGGAAAAATGTTGAGGAACTCGGTTTTTTAAGTAGAGATGAAGTTAGAGTAACGCTAGAAAAGTCAGTTGCAGGGTTGGTTGTACTTGAACCGACCAAAAGTTATGTAGATAGTATACCCGTAAAAATGTTTGAATATATGATTGCCGGTATTCCAGTTGTGGCCTCTGATTTTTCATATTGGAGAGAACTAATTGAAAAAGAAAATTGTGCCTTGTTTGTTGACCCACAAAAGCCCGAAGATATTGGAAAAGCAATCAAAACCTTGGTCAATGAAAGGCAACGTGCCTCGGAAATGGGGCTCAGGGGCAGAAAAGCGGTGTTGGAAAAGTTCAATTGGGCTAGTCAAGAAAAAAAGTTAATTGCGTTTTACGACAGCTTTTCCTAATAATCATCAGCTTAATAGATTTAATTTCCCTTTCTAATACGTCTACAGTCAGAATAGTTATTTGTTATTCTATTAAATATTTGCTTTCATCTACAAAAAAGATATGAACAATCAATTATGCCTAGCTTGGAACGCTCGTAAAGGAACCTCGGAAATCGGAATATTATGAAAATAATCACAATCGTTGGCGCAAGACCACAGTTTGTAAAAGCTGCCGTTGTAAGTAGGGCAATTGAAGAGTTTAACGCCAATAAAGGGGATTGCAATATAGAAGAATGGATTGTTCACACTGGCCAGCACTACGATGAGAACATGAGTGCGGTGTTCTTTGATCAAATGAACATTCCCAAACCGCATTATAATCTTGAGATTAACAGCCTTTCGCACGGTGCAATGACAGGCAAGATGCTGGAGAGAATAGAGGAAGTGTTACTCAGTGAAAGGCCTGATTGGGTGCTTGTTTACGGAGATACGAATTCTACTATTGCTGGAGCTTTGGCGGCTAAAAAACTACATATTAAGGTTGCCCATGTTGAGGCGGGATTGCGCTCTTTCAATATGCGGATGCCTGAAGAGGTCAATAGAATACTAACTGATAGGATAAGTGACGTTCTTTTTTGTCCTACCCAAACGGCTGTCGACAACTTAAAAAACGAGGGCCATGATACCATTGATATCAAACAGGTGCTCTGTGGAGACGTTATGTACGATGCCGCACTTTTCTATGCCGATCGGGCAAATCGTCCGGTAACGGTCACAGAGGATGCGGGATTTGTGCTCTCTACTATACACCGTCAGGAGAATACCGACGACAAGGAAAAATTGACCTGCATTTTCGAGGCCTTAAAAGTAATTGCCCGGAACCAAAAAGTTATTTTACCCTTGCACCCGAGAACTATTAAAAAACTGGAAAATTTTGGCATTGTGCCTGACAGCAATATACAGATTTTAGAACCTGTTGGTTATTTTGAGATGATATGGTTGCTTATAAACTGTAGTTGTGTTATTACTGATAGTGGCGGTTTGCAAAAAGAAGCGTTTTTCTTTAAAAAACCCTGTATAACGGTAAGGGAAGAGACCGAATGGGTAGAGCTTATCCATAACAAGGTGAATTTTTTGACCGGGTCCGACAAGCATAAAATTGTTGAAACCTTTAACCGTATAAAAAAAGTTCATATCGATTTTAGCATGAATCTTTATGGAGAAGGAGATACGGGGCGGCGTATTGTTGAGGAACTGGTTGGTTTTGAGCTTTAGTTGAATTTTCTGTGCTTTTCAAGTTAAATAAGGAAAAATAACCCATTTAAAATGTTATAATTCTAGTTACGCCGGTCAAGTGTTGAAACCGAATCAAACAAATAAAAGATTCTTATTTTTGAAGTTGAATGAAGTATAGAAAATAATTCTGTTCAGTCTAGTCCGAAGGGAGTGACTGTTATTTTAAATCAACACAATTAATGACCCTAGTCTCCATAATTACGCCAGTATACAACTCCGAAAAATATTTGGCGAACACTATTGCTTCGGTACAGGCCCAAACCCACTCTAATTGGGAGCATATTTTGGTGGACGATTGTTCTAGAGATAATAGTGAAACACTAATAAGGTCATTTCAAGAAAAAGATACCAGAATTAAATATCATCGACTTGAAAAAAACAGTGGAGCCGGTATAGCAAGAAACAAGGCCATTGAGATAGCTAAAGGGAATTACATTGCCTTTTTAGACAGTGATGATACATGGTATCCTGCAAAGCTTGAAAAGCAACTAAACTTCATGAAAAAGAATAATTATCACTTTACCTTTTCTAGTTACGATAAGATGGATGGTGGAGGCAGCCTTATTAATGCCGTAGTACGAGCTAAAAGAATGGTATCGTATAAATCTGCACTTTATAAAAACCCAATAGGTTGCTTAACTGTTATGTATGATGTGGGCTTTTTTGGTAAGCAATATATGCCTTCTATTAGAAAGCGCCAAGATTATGCATTATGGCTAAAGCTATTAAAAAAATCCAATGCTTATGGACTTGATGAAGTTTTGTCTACATACCGTATAGGCAATGAGTCTATATCCTCAAATAAGTTTAAACTGCTAAAATACGAGTGGCAAATCTATAGGGAGGTGGAAGGCTTATCTTTACCACAATCTATATTTTATACGGTTTCCGCAATCATTTTAAAATTGAAAAGTTACTTTTGGTAATTCTAAACTGGTAAAAATGCCTAGGCCTTCCGTATTAAATTCTGTAGAACGCAAGTTTATATTGCTTGTAGGCGATTTGATTATAGTACTGGCCTCGTTAAATGTTTTGGTGAACAATGCTATTGACGCCAAGTATATTTTAATGGGGCTAAAAGTGGTTGTTTTTTCTTTTGGCGTGGCAAGCTATTTGGTTCTAGCCTATATTTTGGAATTTTACAACCTTGAGAAAGTTTCAAAACGTCGTTATGTTTTTTCGCAGTCACTTTACATAAGTGCCATGTACGTTTTTATAGTATTTCTGTTTTTGGTCATCGTATACGATGTGAGCTTTTGGAGAATGCCTCTGCTATATTTTCTTTTATTAACACCTCTGGAAATAGGCCTATGGCGTTTATTTTTCAGGAATATTTTTAGAATTATTCCAGTAACAAAAAACGTTCTGTATATATATGACCAACAAGCGGCTAGTCTACTTAAAGATGACGTAGCCGTTATTAATGGAGACGAGCTAAAAACGTTTTATCGAGTTAAGCTTACATATCCTTTAGAGCAGGTAGATTATATTAAAAAGAAACTGTTTATGTCTGCTGTTGATAAAATTGATGTCTTTATCATAAATATGCAGAGTTACAATGATATTCCTAAAGATGTGGAGAAAGTACTGCTGAGGGCTATATTGTTAGGAAAAGAAGTGGTGACGTTTACCTCTTTTTATGAGGATGTATATCAAGCTCTTCCCATTAGATCTCGTAACGATAGTTTTTACGAAATACTCCAATTGAGAAACCGTAAAATTAGATACTTGGGGCGGATTTTCACATTCGGCGTGAATTTTATTTTGTCACTATTTGCAGGTCTGGTATTTATCGTCTGTATTCCTTTTGTTTGGTTCGGGAATTTATTTTTTAATAGGGGTCCGTTATTCTACACTCAAAAAAGAGTGGGGTTTCACGGTAAAGAATTCAGTATCTATAAGTTTAGGTCTATGGTAGTTGATGCCGAAAAATCAGGTGCGGCAATGGCCACTACAAATGATGCAAGAATTACGCCTTTCGGTAAAATATTAAGATTATTTAGAATTGATGAGCTACCCCAAATTATATCCGTAATTAAGGGGGATATGCAATTTATTGGCCCTAGACCAGAACGAAAAGTATTTGTGGATCAACTAAATGAGATGATTCCCTACTACAGTGCAAGACATCTTATAAAGCCTGGAATAACGGGTTGGGCTCAGGTAAAGTATAAATATGGGGAGAATCTTGAAGATTCTATTAGAAAGCTTGAGTATGATCTGTACTATATTAAGAACAAATCTATTACTATAGATTTACGAATTATTTTTAAGACCGTTACCACAGTTTTATTCTCGCGTGGAGTGTAGCCCATTGATTTAGTTATTTCGTTTTTGGTATATTAATCTATAGTTATAACGAATATTTCCCCTTCAAAACGTATTTTTGCGCAAACCTTAGAACATGAACATTCTTATTTTAGGTGCTGGCGGTCGCGAGCACACTTTAGCCTGGAAACTAAAACAAAGCCCCAAACTAAATAATCTTTATGTAGCCCCCGGAAATGCGGGTACTGCCGAAATCGCCAAAAACATACCGGTTGGTGTAAACGATTTTGAGGGAATCAAAAAGGCTGTTCTGGCTAATGACGTGAATATTGTTGTAGTTGGCCCAGAAGACCCGTTGGTAAACGGAGTTCATGATTACTTTCTTAACGATTCTGAATTAAAGAGTATTCCAGTAATCGGACCGCAAAAAGCAGGTGCTGAGCTGGAAGGTAGTAAAGAGTTTGCTAAAAAATTTATGATGCGGCACAACATACCCACCGCAGCCTATGAAAGTTTTACTGCCGAGACACTTCAAGAAGGTTTCAAATTTCTTGAAACCTTACAGCCGCCATATGTATTAAAGGCAGACGGACTGGCAGCTGGTAAAGGGGTTGTTATCTTAGAAGATATCGCGGAAGCAAAAGAAGAGCTAAAAACCATGTTGGTGGATGCTAAATTTGGCGATGCCAGTGCAACTGTTGTTATCGAGGAGTTTTTAGCTGGTATAGAGCTAAGTGTTTTTGTGCTTACAGATGGAAACGGTTATAAGGTTTTACCAACTGCCAAAGACTATAAACGTATTGGTGAGGGAGATGCCGGACTCAATACAGGCGGTATGGGTGCTATTTCACCTGTTCCCTTTGCAGACGAGGCCTTTATGAACAAGATACACCAACGAATAGTTAAACCAACGGTAGAAGGTCTTAAAAAGGATAATTTGCCATATAAAGGTTTTATATTTATCGGGATTATTAAAGTCGGTGACGAACCTAAGGTTATTGAATACAATGTGCGTATGGGCGATCCAGAGACGGAAGTGGTCATACCTAGAATAAAAAATGATTTAGTAGAGGTTTTTGAAGCGGTGGCTAATGGAACTTTAGACGCTATAGATTTAGAACTAGACCCAAGAACGGCATCTACGGTAATGCTAGTTTCTGGAGGTTACCCTGAGGCATACGAAAAGGGTAAAGAAATTACTGGGTTTGATTCTGTTAAAGACTCATTGGTGTTTCACGCGGGCACTAGTCTAAAAGAAGGTAAGGTAGTTACTAGTGGAGGTAGGGTAATGGCAATTACTTCCTACGGAGATAATTTCAAAGAGGCATTAGCTACATCTTATGAAAATATCAAGAAGATAAAATTTGAGGATATGAACTATAGAAAAGATATTGGATTCGATCTTTAGAAGAACGAATCCAATATCTTTTCTATAAAATTATCAGAAAACCTAAAGAGGTTTAAAGGTAAGAGTGAGAAGATATTGATTTATCTTCTTCGTCATTGTCACTGTATTCTTTCAGTTGTAGCATCCAATAGACAAAAGCTACAAAACCAATTACAGCAAGAATCCAGTTAATAATGTTGGCGCCCCACCAGCTATGCATAAAACGCAATTGATCCAATGGCCAAAACAAATGGTTTACGAACAAATCCGCTATTCCTTCAAAAAATGATGTCATGTTAGCTATATTTACACTTGCAAAAGTATAAAAAGCTTAGGAACTTTCTAAATTTTAATGTTGATGATTTAGTTCGTGCTTTTGCAAGTACAATAAAAGGATAGTTTCTGTCTTTGAAAAGAAAAAATACTGGTCCGTAAAATTTAGATAGTTTATCAAATGATATCAATCATTTTTGGCAAAACAAAGCCAATTAATTACATAATAGTTCTATCGTTTCTGTTCATTTTCTACTGGTTCGTCCATTTTTCAATGTTCGAAAGAATCTACTCCTTAGGTCAGATATTTTGGCAATTCTTTATTTTATCTGTTCTTTTCTTCAGTGTATTTGTAGTCAATTTTATTGTAAAGCGGAATAAGGTTACGGGAGTCAATTCGTTTACCATACTTTTTTACGGGCTTCTAATGGTCGTTTTCCCTGAAACCTTATTAGATTCCAATGCTATTTTCTGTAGCTTCTTTTTATTGTTGGCCACCCGAAGGTTGATTAGTATCAGGTCTTTGAAAAATATTAAATTCAAAATTTTTGATGCAACTATTTGGATTTTGGTATCAAGCCTTTTTTATGACTGGGCGGTGTTGTTCTTAATTTTAGTAGTAGCGGCAATATATTTTTATGAGCCAAAAAACATAAGAAATTGGTTAGTTCCGCTTGCTGCCATTTTCACGGTGCTCATGATTGCGGAATGTGTTCTAGTTTTGTACGGTACACCAAATTTTTTTGCTGAGCACTACACATTTGCAGTCTCACCTAGCATCAGGTATTTCTCATATTGGGGGCACAGTACCAAATTAATTTTGTTTTCTCTGACAATTTTAATTGCCGGTATTTTGGCTTTTATAAAACTAGGTAAGTCAGGGTTTGGTAAGGTAATAACTATGCAGCTGATCGGCCTATCTTTCATCCTCGGTCTAGTTTTGAATGTGCTATTGCTGTCGGACAACGTCTATCCTGTTATGATTACATTCTTTCCTGCAGTTGTTTTTATGACCAAATACATAGAGTCATTGCGCAGAGCGAACATTAAGGAGATTATTTTAATGGCCGTAGTAATTATTCCGTTTTTGGTACTGATGACCAGTATTGCCATCAAATAATTTATGAATAACTTTGCTTCTAAAGCAAGAAAGAGATGTTCAGTAAATTCGCATATACCATTTTTGAGGAAAGTATTCAGAAATATCACATTCAAGATGATGTCTATCAGTCGTTTGTTAACCCCTATCCTAAGGATGATATTGCACGTTTGCTCTACAGAAAAAATTGGATAGATACCGTACAATGGCATTATGAAGATATTATTCGTGACCCTGAAATTGCTCCTGATGATGCTTTGGTACTAAAGCGAAAAATTGATGCTAGCAACCAAGACCGTACAGATTTGGTTGAATTTATTGACAGTTATTTTTTAGAGAAATATAAAGATGTTACCGTTAAGGACGGTGCCACAATAAATACAGAAAGTCCTGCGTGGGCCATAGATAGACTGTCAATTTTAGCTTTAAAAATCTATCACATGCAAGAAGAGGTTGGCCGTACGGACGCTTCTGTTGAGCATATTGAAAAATGTACTCAAAAATTGAACGTACTGTTAGAACAACGGAAAGACCTTTCCACTGCAATTGACCAATTATTAGCGGATATTGAGGCTGGAGACAAATATATGAAAGTATATAAGCAGATGAAGATGTATAATGATGATGAGTTGAACCCTATTCTCCGTGGCCAAAAATAAACCAGAACATTTGTTGGTCATACGGCTTTCGGCCATGGGTGATGTTGCTATGACCGTTCCTGTTCTTGTGGCGCTCTCAAAGCAATACCCTACCCTGAAAATTACGCTGCTAACGCGTAAATTTTTTAGTCCCATGTTTGCTACGTTACCAAACGTTAGCGTTTATGAAGCAGATGTAAAGGGAAGACATAAAGGGGTTTTTGGCCTTTGGAAACTTTACAAAGAACTTAGGAAACTGAAAATTGATGCCGTTGCCGATCTGCACAATGTGCTGCGCAGCAAAGTCTTAAAAAAATATTTCAGGTATGGTGGCTTTCCGGTTGTACAAATTGATAAAGGGAGGGCAGAAAAAAAAGCGTTGACCTCTAGTAAATCAAAAGAGTTCAAACCATTAAAATCTACGCATCAGAGGTATGTTGATGTTTTTCAGAAGTTAGGTTTCCCTATCGATTTATCACAAAATATGGTATTGGCCAAAGCGGATCTGTCAGATGAAATAATTAAAATCACCGGATCTGATTCTAAAAAGTGGATTGGTATTGCCCCTTTCGCTGCTTTTGAAGGCAAAACCTATCCATTGGAATTAATGAAAGAGGTGATTGAAAAACTTAACACTACCGGAAAATATAAGATTTTCCTTTTTGGAGGTGGTTCCGCTCAAGAAGAACAGCTAGAAGTTTTCAATTCCAATTTTGAAAATTGTTTGAACATGGTAGGTAAACTTTCATTTAGTGACGAACTTGGCCTCATTTCAAATTTAGATATTATGTTATCTATGGATAGCGGCAATGCACATTTGGCGGCAATGTTCGGTATTCCGGTAATTACTATTTGGGGGGTTACCCATCCGTATGCCGGATTCTTTCCTTTTGGTCAAGATATTAATAATGCTCTTTGTGCTGACCGAGTAAAATTTCCGCTTATTCCAACTTCTATTTATGGCAATAAAATGCCTGAAGGTTATGAGCTGGCCATGAACAGCATTCTGCCGGAACAAGTGGTACAGAAAATTGAGCACGTTCTTTACTCGGAGTAAAATTTGCTTTAAGCGGAGGCTCTTTTTGGCTCAATAGATTTAAAGTATTGACGTAATTGAGACATAAAACGATATTTACGTGCGCTAGGGGCAGTTTCTACCATTAAGGTCCTCACACCAATGTAAGAGCTCATAAGATAAACGGCAACACCTTCACTGTCTACATGTCTATCAATATGGCCATTGAACTTTCCTCGTTGTACGGCAGATACCAAGTTTACTTCCCAAATACGAAGAATATCGTTTAGGTGTTTCATTACAGTTTCATTCTTACCATTAAACTCGTTAATGAAATTACTTAACACAAAACCAAAGTCAAATTCATTGTGAACGGCAGTTTCTAAAGCTTCTTCAAAACACTGTGTGATAAGGTCCAATGTATTTTCGTGACCTTCAATTGGCTCTATAAGCTGACTGTACATTTTACGAACCAATAGGTTTTCTATAATTTGAATAAAGAAATCTTCTTTAGATTCAAAGTGATAATAGAAGGCTCCTTTTGATAAAGATAATTCTTTTAATACATCATCAACACTTGTATTGTAGTATCCGTTTCTGTAGAAAAGCTCTAGTCCTGTTACTTGCATTCTTTGCATGGTAGCCATGCGTTTTAAGCTCTTGGTCATAATTTTAAAATTTGGGTTAAACAGACCGTTGGGTCTCATACAAAGAACACTAGGAGTGAAAGCTATGTTCGGAAATAGGGGTCGTCTGACCAATTTTTTCGTTTAAGTGTCCAAAAGGTTAAAAATGAGGTCATTCAACGAGCGACCTACAAACCACGTGGTCGGTTAATTAATGTCGATTACCGAGTAAAATACTATAGCTAATTGATTTAAAATCATGATTTAGGTGTGTTTACGGACTAATGATACTATATTAATTTGTAGGAAATTATCTATAGTATGGTAGAATGCTTGTTACTTCTTTAGTAACTTGCACCCAAAAGAGAAGTAAGGTTCAAAAACAATTACGACGAAAGTTGATAAATGGGGCAAAAAAATAAGGATACCGCGATTTTGATATTCTCGCTTTCGGCACAGCTGGAAGCAGAACGAAAGTCCCTTTTTGGTAAACGTAATAAAAAGGCGTCCAAAGGCTTTTTTGACATCCTTATAAACCGAACCCATAAAATTGCATCAGCAACCCAAGCCGATGTTGTTGTTATAGATGAGCGCCTTCAAAAAGGAACAACTTTTGGAGAACGCTATGCAAATGCCTTTCAGGAACTTTTTGACTTAGGTTACACCAAAGTACTTTCTATTGGTAATGACACGCCAGATTTAACTTCCGAAATACTAGAACAGGCTGTTGAGCAAATTCAGAATGTTGATATGGTGGTTGGTCCTTCAACAGATGGAGGAATCTATCTGTTAGGGATGCGTAAAGAGTTTTTTGATGTAGATGGATTTAAAGCGCTTCCGTGGTTACAGTCTACGTTGTTCCATACACTGGTTAATGGTGTGTATTGGAAGGGAGCAAAAACACATTGTTTCGGAGAGCTTTCGGACATTGATACCGCTCATGCGCTGCATCAATTTTTATATACTTCTGATGACGTTGTTTTAGTTGAGTTCATTCTAAACCATTTATCGGCCAATACAAATCGTACTTATCACTTAAAAGCACTTTATTATTCAAACGAATATTCATTTTCTTCTCAATTAAGAGGTCCTCCTGCATTCTTCATTGCAGCGTAGTTTAAACCTTAAAAGGTTAGAAAAGGAAGATGCCTAGTGGTTTTTCTTTTTCGTAAAACAAATAACAACCCTTATTGAATTTTAATGAAAACAGCTATAATAGCGCTTATGCAGCTATGTGTGGTAATGGCGTACGGCCAGTCTAACACCTACACTGCAAAATTGATAGATACAGATAATAATCCTGTACCCTACGCTACTGTAAACGAGCTAGGAACCAATAATTATGTAGTTTCTGATGAATTGGGTTTCTTTAATTTAGAAACGGAAGCAACTTTTTTTACTGTCAGTATTGCATCCATAGGATATATAACCAAAGAGATCGAAACGGTTAATGGAAAGCTACCTGAGGTCATTACACTAGAACTCTCTTCGGAACAGTTAGATGAAATTGTGGTGACTGCTTTGGGTATAGAAAGAGAGAAACAATCTTTGGTTTCTGCGGTAACAACGGTTAAAGCAGAACAGCTTACCGAAGTACCGCTAACGAACATGGTCAACAGCCTTGCAGGTCGCGTTGCGGGTGTTCAGATTACAAATGGCTCTTCAGGTGTGGGTTCTTCTTCGCGAATTGTAATTCGGGGAGAAAACTCTTTGGGAGGTAGTAACCAACCCTTGTTTGTTGTTGATGGTGTACCTATTAGTAATGAGCAGATTACAAGTAATCTGGTAAACGATGGAGCACTCCAAGAAGTAGATTTCGGTAATGGTGGTGCAGATATTAGTCCAGATGATATTGCTTCGATCTCTATTTTAAAAGGAGCTGGTTCCGCGGCCTTATATGGTGCGCGTGCCGCAAACGGTGTGGTAGTCATTACGACCAAAAGAGGCCGGAAGAAGAAAGGCTTAGGAATAAGTATAAACAGTACGTTAACGGTGGAAACTTTGTTGACCTTGCCAGATTACCAAAACGAGTATGGCGGAGGTTCCAATGGTGAATATGCCTTTCAAAATGGAATTGGCGCAGGTTTAAATGACGGAGGAATCAGCAGCTATGGCCCGCGTTTAGACCAAGGGCAGTTTATTGCTCAGTTCGATAGTCCTTCCACAGATATCAACGGTAATCCTGTAAGGGCAGGAGATGTGATTTCCAGAACCCGTCCAGATGGTTCGTTTACGGATATAACCCCTACACCGTGGGTGTCAAGACCGGACAACGTTCGTAATTTCTTTGAAACAGGAGTTACCTATCAAAATAACATTTCAATAAGCACAGGAGGTGAAAAAGGAAGTGCAAGATTATCATATAGTAACCTAAAAAATGATGGTATTGTGCCGAATACGGATTTAAAACGGAATGGTCTTGCCGTGAGTGTAGACCAAAACGTGCATGAAAAGTTGAAGGTCAAAGCCTTCCTGAATTACATCAATACCCGAAGTGGTAATAGACCGAATTTGGGTTATGGCTATGAAAATCCGCTGTACGGATTCAACTGGACAGGTAGAAATACCAATGTGGAGTCGCTACGGAACTATTGGCAGGCAAGCCAAGAAGGTATTCAGCATTATGATTTCAATTACTTATGGTTGACCAACCCCTATTTAACCGTCTATGAAAACACAAATAGCTTTAATAAAAACCGAATTTTAGGAAACGCATCTGCTACCTACGATATTACGGATAAGCTAAGTCTAAGTGTTCGCGCCGGTATTGATACGTATGATGATAAAAGGGAATTCCGTCGAGCGGTGAGTACCAATCAAAATCCGTTGGGTACGTATCGTGAAGATGATGTGCGATTTCGCGAGTTGAATACAGATGTGCTACTTTCATATTCGGATAAGATTAATGACGATTGGAAATACAATGTATCAGCCGGAGCAAACCGTTTTGACCAAGACATTCAATATAAATACTCAGAAGCTTCACAATTAGCAATCCCTGGAATTTATACATTGGCAAACTCAAGAACACCACTTGTGGGTGATAGTCAGAAATTCAATAAACGCATTAATAGCGTATATGCAAGTGGGAATCTCTCCTATAAAAATTCACTGTATTTTGATGCCACTTATAGAAATGATTGGAGTAGTACGTTACCGAGCGATAATAATTCTTTCGGATACTATTCAGCGGGACTTAGTTATGTGGTAAGTAATATGTTTACCCTTCCTGAAGCTATATCTTATTTGAACTTAAGGTTTAGTGCGGCAAGTGTGGGTAATGATACAGACCCGTATCAAAACGTTCAGAACTTTGTTTTTAACCAAAATTATGGGTCTAGTTTTCGGGTCACCAATGAAACGGTGTTGAAGAACGCCAATCTAAGACCTGAACGTCTAAATGCATTAGAGGCTGGTTTGGAAGCATGGTTTTTAGATGGAAGGTTTCAGTTGGATTTAGCAGGATATCAGAATACGAGTATTGACCAGATCATTTCCAGACCTATTTCGCAGACCAGCGGGTTTTCCAATTTTAATGTAAATGGAGGCGAAGTAAGAACCAGAGGGTTTGAAGCTTTGGTAAGTGCTGAAATTATTCGTTCGGAAGATTTTAATTGGCAATCATCAGTAAATTATTCAACTTATAAAAGTGAAGTTACCAAGTTGCCCGAAGGCGTAGATCAATTTGTAACAGGTACCGCCAATGTATTTTCTGGTGGAGGAGGCTCCAATACTGTTTTCTATATTGCTCGTGAGAACGGTCGTGTAGGGGACATGTACGGTACCGGTTTTGTTGAGGTAGATGGTAAAACCGTTTATGGAGATAATGGTTTGCCCATACAAGATGGTAATCTTAGGCTTTTAGGAAATTATAATCCTGATTTTACGGTAGGCTTCAATAACAAGTTTTCCTATAAAAATATAGATATGACCATACTTTTCGATTGGAGAAAAGGAGGCACGATCATTTCCAGAATAAAAGCATTGGGTAGTACTTCGGGTGTTTTGCAAGAAACTCTAGTGGGTCGGGAAGATGGTGTCGTTGGCGATGGGGTCGTAAATGTAGGAACTACCGAAAGCCCGGAATACGTGCCGAATACTACAGCAGTCCCGGCAAGTCAATTTTACAACAACTTTTTTGATCGCGGTAATGAAGACAGCGCGCTTTATAGTGCGTCTTATGTAAAACTGCGTCAGTTAGGTCTGTATTATAATCTACCGGGAAAAGTGTCAAAATCCATTGGCTTTCAGAATATCAAGTTAGGCTTAGTGGGTAGCAATTTATTGTTGTTTACGGAGAACCCACATTTTGACCCAGAACTCAATGCGTTGCAAGAACAACGAATTGTTTACGGTGTAGAAGACTTTTCATATCCATCCACTCGAAGTTTTGGCTTCAGTGTTAAAACTGATTTTTAAGAGGAGGAATTATGAAAGGAAAACAAAAAATTAAAACAATGAACAAACTATATATATCAGGTTTTTTAAGTTTTGTCTTGCTTCTTGGCGGATGCACAGATGAGTTTGAAGAACTGAACGAAAACCCGAACGCTCCGGAATCGGTTGATCCGCAGTTTTTGCTTGCTAACGTTATTTCGGTGGAAGCGGACCAAAATGCGTACAATCAAGGGTTTCGTTTGGCTAATTACATTCAGCAGTTTGCGGCTAGTGTAGAATTTGAGCGCATTGACCGTTACGAAATGGGAACGAATAGCGAGTACTGGAATACTATTTTTCAGTTATTGAGTGATATAAAATCAATGCGAGAGCTACAAGGCTCTAATGAGGCTTATAACGCCATTGGAGATATAATGCAAAGCTTTCTGTTCTCTCAATTGACGGATATGTGGGGAGATGTGCCCTATACCGATGCCGTTAATGCGTTGGAGGGCCAGTTTACACCTGCTTATGATACACAAGAAAGCATTTATACAGATCCGGAAACAGGAATTTTAGTTGTTTTGGAACGTGCGGCAATTACGCTAGAGAATTCAACGGCAAGTATTAGTGGTGATGTGCTTTTTAATGGGGATTTAAACAAATGGATGCGTTTTGCCAATTCATTACGGTTGCGATATCTTATGCGCATTAGTAAGCGATTGACGGATTATTCGGAAATTCAGACTTTGGCATCTTCGGGAAAGTTGATGCAATCCAATGCAGATAATGCGGTTCTACCTTATTTGACTTCGGCACCTAATCAATACCCAATGACATTGGCCGCTTTGGGCCTATATCAAGAACACCGCATGACGGCAACCGTTGATTCGGTTTTAACTTTGTGGAACGACCCCAGGGTTGAGGTTTTGTACAAACCAACCCAGGTAAGCATTAATACAGGAAATCCTGAATTCAAGGGATTGGTCAATGGTCAAGATCGAGAAACTATTGCAGAAAAAGGAATCGATTTAAACGACGTTTCTTTGTTCGGTGCTATTTTTAGAGATGTTCCTGACGGAGTAGATGCTCAGTTTATGCAGTATTCAGAAGTGCAGTTCGCTTTAGCAGAAGCGGCGGAACGGGGTTATATTTCAGGGGATGTTCAAACCTTTTACCAAGCAGGAATTGCTGCAAGTTTTGAGTATTATGGGGTTGAGGTTCCTACAGAATACCTAACACAAGAATCGGTTGCTCTTAGTGGCGTGGATAATCTTAATAAGATTTTGACCCAAAAATGGTTTAGTCTAATTTCTAATGGACACGAAGCCTGGTTTAATGTTCGTAGAACGGGTATTCCTGAATTAAAACCAGGACCGGATAATTTGAACAATGATAAATATCCCGTTCGGTATTTGTATCCGGAATCTGAGCAGGCTACTAATAGTGCAAATTATAAAGCTGCCGCAGAAAGAATTGGAGGGGATAATATCAACAGTAAAGGTTGGTGGGAAAAAGACTAGCTTAAAAATAAGTTGAACATTTTTAAAAGGATTCACCCATTAAGCGACTAAGTGATTTATAAATAAACAGAGGTAATTTTAATGAAAAGGACTAAATATATACTGTTCGGTTTTTTAATGAGTGTCATTGTGCTTTCTTGTAAGGAAAAAGTACCCCAGGACAGTAATAAACTTAAAAGTGCATCATGGGAAGAAATTGAGGAAAATGCCGAGGGTACTACAGTTAATTTTATGATGTGGCAAGGCAGTACGGCTATTAATGACTACATCAATAATTATGTGGTGCCAAGTGTTAAGAAAAAATTCAACATCGACTTACAAATTAGTGGAGGTCAAGGACCTGAGATTGTTCAGCTGGTCATGGGAGAAAAACAGGCTGATATTGAACAAGGACAGGTAGACATGGTTTGGATTAATGGAGAGACATTTTTTCAATTGAGAAAGATAGAAGGGCTATGGGGTCCGTTTGTAGGATTGCTTCCAAATGCATCTTTAATCAACTTTGAAGATTCTTATATTAGCACGGACTTTCAGCAGGCTGTAAATGGTATGGAAGCCCCGTGGAGTGTTAATCAATTTGCAATCGTATACGATTCAGAAAAGTTGCCAAGTCCACCTAAAAGCATTCCTGAGTTGGAAAAGTTCCTTAGGGAGCACCCAGGAACATTTACCATATCCAATGACTTTACGGGAATGACACTCTTAAAAAGTTTTATGGCAGAGTTAGGTGGTGGCCCCAATGCACTAAATGGTTCATTTGATGAGGAGAAGTACAATCAGCTATCCGAGAAGCTATGGAGCTTTATTAATAATAACAAACAGTATTTTTGGAAAGAAGGAAGTACGTTTCCTAAAGAGCAATCCAAAATGAATCAGTTATATGCCAATGGAGAATTGCTCATTGCCTACGGTTTTAGTGAAGGCGGTATTGAGGATAAAGTACTGACTGGTCTTTATCCAAAATCAACCAAAGGGTATGCTTGGGAAAACGGAACCATTAGAAATTCTAATTACCTAGGTATCTTACACAATGCACCTCAAAAAGCAGGAGCGATGCAGGTCATTAATTTTCTTCTTTCACCAGAGGCTCAGTTAAAAAAAGCAGATGCTAACGGTATGGACTCCAACACGGTTTTGTCTATGGATAAATTGGAGCCGGAATGGAAAGAAAAATTCTTGGATGCCAGAAAACGGCAATACGGGCCTACTTTAAAACAGTTAGAGGTAAATGCTATTGAGGAACCGGCTCCAGAATATATGATCAGGTTGTATGAAGATTTTAGAAAAAGGGTAATTGAAAATTAAAAAGCCGAACATAGGGATTGTATTGTTCTTGCTGATAGGTGTGGTGCCTTTTGCAGCAGCATTTATTTATGCCCTGCTTTATAGTTTTGGTGTAATTGGGGTAGCTAACAATGGCTTTACGCTACAGTTTTGGGAGTCTGTTCTAGCTTCAGGAACGTTTTTTAAATCTTTTGGGTATAGTTTTATCATTGCTTTCGTTGCTGTAACTAGTTCAGTAGGTGGGGCACTTTGGATTACATTAAAATTCAGAAAGCAACTAGAAAAACAGTTTTTATCGTTTATCATCTATTTACCACTGGCAATACCCGGAATCGTAACTGGGTTTTTTACGTTTCAGCTTTTTTCAAAAGGAGGCTTTTTTGCTCGCATCAGTTATAAATTAGGATTAATAACTAAAGCTTCGGAATTTCCTGATTTGGTAAACGACGGGCTGGCTTTCGGTATTATCTTGTCATTTATCACCATGATTATGCCCTTTTTCGTTTTGCTTTTCTTGAACGTTTACAAAAATGAACGGGTTGAAGAACTTTCCGTGTTGGCACAATCACTAGGGGCAGATGCTAATCAGATTACCAGAAAAGTGTTTTTACCTATTTTGATTCAAAAGACTTGGGTGCTTATCGTGCTCTACTTTATTTTCCTTTTAGGAGCTTATGAAGTGCCGTTGATTTTGGGTCAAGAATCGCCTCAAATGCTTTCCGTACTTATTATTCAGGAAATTAAACAATACGATTTAGATAAAATTTCAGAAGGATATGTGGTAGCTGTTTTATATACTTTAATTGTTTCTGCAGCTGCTATTGTACTGTTTCTACCCAAAAGAAAAAGAGTCTATGCGAATTAATTGGCAACCCTTTATATTGAGTTTGGCGGTGCTGTTAATCCTGTTTCCGTTTGTGTACCTTGTGTTCCTATCATTGGCATCCGAATGGCGTTTTCCTGATGTTTGGCCGTCTTATTTAGGTTTCAAGAATTGGGTTACAGTTTTTGGTTCTGAAGCGGGATTGCTATCAAGCTTTTTTTCCTCTTTATTAATTTCACTATCGGTTGCGGTTTTTTCTACAACTTCTGGGTTTTTGATTAGTAAGGCTGTTTTTTATCATCCGAAGAAAAAGACATTGACGCTATTGGCTTATTTTCCATATATATTGGCGCCTGTTGTTTTTGCTGCATGTCTTAGTTTCTTCTTTCTAAAAATGGGGTTGTTTGGTAACATGACTGGCGTGGTAGTTGCACAGTTTATTATTGCTTTTCCTTATGCCCTGCTCTTTTTCAGTAGTTTCTGGAACGAAAAGGTAAAGAGCTATGAAGACTTAGTGACTACTTTAGGTGGAAATAAATGGCAGACGTATACCAAAGTTGTTTTGCCCTTGGCCAAAGGGCTAATTCTGATCTGCTTTTTTCAGACGTTTCTGATCTCTTGGTTTGAGTATGGGCTAACTTCTATAATTGGCATAGGAAAAGTTCAGACACTAACAATCAAGGTGTTTCTATTTATTAAAGAAGCTAACTATTATTATGGTGCCTTAAGTTGTTGTTTGTTGATTTTTCCACCCGTAGTTTTATTGTATTTTAACAAGCGTTATGTATTTAAAAAATTAGTCTAATGTTTCTTGAGGTACAACATGTTATAAAAAGTTTTGGAGAAGAAAAGGTTGTTAAAGACCTTAATTTCTCTCTGGAAAGCAAGCAAACATTAAGTATTTTAGGAAAATCGGGCTGCGGAAAAACTACGATGCTTAAAACCATAGGTGGACTCATAACACCTGATTCTGGAAAAATTTTATTGAACGGAGAAGATATTACTGCGGTGAAACCCGAAAAGAGAAACATTGTGTATCTGTATCAAGAAGACTTGCTTTTTCCACATTTAAATGCTTTTGAGAATATAGCTTTCGGACTGCGATTAAAAAAAATACCGGAAGGTTTAATAAAGGAGGAGGTTAACCACATGCTTCAAAGCTTAGAACTAGAAGGCCAAGCGGATAAAATGCCTACAGAGCTTTCTGGGGGGCAGCGGCAACGAGTTTCATTTGGCCGAGCGATTAGCACTAACCCTTCACTTTTGTTGTTAGATGAGCCTTTTGGTAGTTTGGATACCGGAACCCGGCAACGTATGCAAGAACTGTTTAAGAAGTTAACTGCAGAATATAAAATCACCTCACTCTTTGTAACCCATGATTTAAAAGAAGCTGTATTAATGGGGGACCAAATCGGTTTTATGCACGATGGAATTTTAAAGGTGTATGAAGACAAGAAAGATTTTATTCAAGATCCGGAAACAGGAGTTCAAAATGAAATCGATTTTTGGGGCGGATTGATATAGGAGAAAAAATATAATTTATATAGAATGACGAAGAAAAAAGTATGGATAGACACCGATCTTTCTGTGGGAATGAAGAGAGAAAAGCGTGCGGGTTATTGTGATGTTGATGATGGGTATGCCGTTTTGCAATTGATGAAAGCTGATACTATAGAAATTTGCGGTATAAGTGCTGTTTTTGGAAACACGGTTATTGAAAATTCATATCCGCTGAGCCAAAAAATGAGTACTGAGTTTGCTCTTGGCGAAATACCTGTTTATAAAGGAGCTGGCGAAGCTATAAACCTCAAAGCAGTAGAAAGTAACGAAGCTGTTGATGCGTTGGCAGAATCACTTCGTAAACAGCCTTTGGTTATTATGGCTATCGGCCCCGCTACCAACGTTGGTCTTTTGCTTCTAAAATACCCAGAACTAAAAAGACAGATTCTAGAAGTGGTTTTGGTTGCCGGTCGTAGAACCCCTAAAGACTATTTTAAGATTGGAAATCAGGGCAATCACGCTCAAGATCTTAATTTTGATTTGGATAATGATGCTTTTCGGTTGATGTTCGAAAATGGGATTCCCGTTACGCTTTGTCCGTTTGAAATTTCAAACAAGGTATGGGTTAAGGCAGAAGATTTGGATGCTTTGGAAAAAGGTGATACTGGCAATCAGTGGTTAGGAAAAGCTTCCAGAGCATGGTTAAAGCAGTGGGTAGACCAGGGGGCGGATGGTTTTAATCCGTTTGATGTTCTGGCGAGCCATTATATTATTTCACCAGAAGATATTATATCTGAAGAACTGAACGCCCGTCTTGAGATACACCCGGACGATACTGTAAAAGAGAATAACAAAGAAGTTTTCAAAGCATATTTGTTGTGCGATAAAAAAGAAGGTTCTCCCGTGAAGTACTGTTACGATGTGGTACCAGACTATCACAAAAAACTGATGAATAGTCTTCTGAAATAAATACCTTCGTAAGGTAGTTTTCAGAATATCTAGAATGAATGACTTAAAAACAAAATCAATTGGACTTGTACTTTCGGGCGGAGGAGTGCGTGGCATGGCGCATATTGGTCTTATACAAGCCTTGAATGAGTTTGGTATTACCGCGAGTGTTGTTGGTGGTAGTAGCGTGGGTGCTTTAGTTGGGGCATTATATGCCAACGGAAATTCGGTGCTAGATATGATGGCTTTTTTTAAAGAAACACCTTTATTCAAGTATAATTTCTTGACGATTGTAAAACCGGGCTTTATAGATACCGATAGGTATTTTGATGTTTTTAAAGCTTTTTTCCCTGATGATACGTTTGAAGCGCTCCATAAAAAATTGCACGTAACCGCTACCAATCTAGAAAAGGGTGATCTTGAATATTTTTCTGAAGGAGAACTCATTCGGCCTTTATTGGCATCTGCAGCCCTACCTCCTGTTTTTAGTCCGGTAGAGATGAATGGAGGGCTTTATGCCGATGGTGGTATTATGAATAACTTTCCGTTAGAACCGTTAATGGGTAAAGCCGACTATATTATTGGTAGTAATGTTTCGGTCGTTAGTGAGCTGAATAAAAAACATCTTAAAAACTCATTACAACTTGCAGGTAGAGTCACAGGACTCATGATTTATGCTATCAATCGAAAAAAGCTTGAAGCTTGCGATTTGTTAATGGAGTTCAAAGAGCTAGAACATATTGGTGTATTAGACCGCAAGGGAATTGAAAAAGCATATCTCATAGGATATGAAAATACATCTAGACGATTAGAAGAGTTATTAAAAAAGCCGCAACTGTAAATTACAATTGCGGCTTTTCTTATTTTTAAAACAATGTCATTTAAACATCATCATAATCTACTTTTAAGGTGGGTGTTGTGGGATGCGCTTGGCAAGTAAGAATCAAACCTTCGGCAATTTCACCATCGGTAAGAATCTGGTTTTTTACCATTTCGGCTTTTCCTTCCGTTATCCTGGCAATACAGCTACTACAAACCCCACCTTGGCAAGAATAAGGAGCATCAATATTCTGTTTTAAAACCGCATCTAGAACAATTTCTTTTTTATCCATTGTTAAGGTAAACTCTTCATCATCTACCATAATGGTAACTTCAGTTTTACCTTCGGCTTGCTGAGGCATCTCATCCAAAATTTCGGTAGTCGTAAAAAGTTCAAAATGTATCTTGTCTTTTGGTACATTGTTTTCCTGTAATGTATCGGAAACCAAATGAATCATGGCCTCAGGCCCACAAAGGAAATAACCATCAAAATCTACATCTTTATGCTTGTTCTTAAGAGCATAATTAACGGTGGACACATCAATACGGCCAAAAAGAGAATCATCTTCTTGGGTTTGACTAGTTACAAAATAGGCTTTGAATCTGCCAGCGTAATCTAGTTCTAGTTTTGCCAAGTCCGTATAGAACATGGTTTCTTGGTGAGACTTGTTTCCGTAGACAAGAACAAATTTACTTTTAGGATTATCTGCCAAGACTGCTTTTGCAATACTCATGATAGGTGTAATACCACTACCAGCAGCAAATGCGGCAATATTTTTGACCTTCCCAGTAGGCTGAAAAGTAAACCTACCTTCAGGAGGCATTACTTCTAAAACATCACCGGCTTTAAGTTTAGTGTGCGCATAATCCGAGAATCCGCCTTTATCAACTTTCTTGACGCCAATTGTAAAACAATCGCTTTTAGGTGAAGAACAGATAGAGTAAGCCCTTCTGATCTCTTTGCCTTTGAGCTCCATTTTAATGGTAATATATTGCCCGGGAACAAAATCAAAAGTTTGTATAAGGTCTTTAGGTATGGTAAAAGTTATAGCAACCGAACTAGGTGTAAGCGGTTTTATATGCTTTACGGTCAAGGAATGAAAATGCACCATTGTATCTTTTTTAGTCAAATGTGACGGCAAAAATAAGCATTGATAGAGCCATTTGAAACGGAAATGATAAAAAAAGGAACTTAAATGTTGTATTTTAAATTCATTGGCATCACACGTAATAGGTAAAGATGTATAATGTTTAAATAGGATGGGCTAAAATAGGAAGTAGCGTTTTAGGCAAAAACGTATCCAGAATATAAAATGTTCAATTTTTTGTAACAAATCATACTACAAGAAATACTAACTTACCAGACCAGTAATCTATTTCTTATGTTTAAAAGCTTTATTAAGCTGCAATGGAAATCTTTCTTTCGTTCTTCGGCACTGGGTAAGAGCTTGGGCGTTAAAATACTAATGGGTTTCTTTGCACTCTATCTTATGGGAATGTTAGCCTTTCTAGGCTCTACCTTATTCTTTATTTTAAAAAAGACAATACCCAGTGTGGACCCAGTGGTTATTTTGAACCAGTATCTTTTGTATTGGGTGTTGGGGGAGTTGTTTCTGCGTTATTTTATGCAAAAGCTTCCCGTATTGGATATTAAGCCGTTTTTGACACTACCTATCAAAAAAAGCAGTATTGCCCATTATATTTTAGGACGTTCGGCAGTTTCTTTTTATAATTTTTTGGCTTTGTTTTTCTTTGTTCCGTTTAGTGTAGTTCTACTTATAAAAGGGTATGCTCCACAAAACGTTTTATTTTGGTTATTGGGCATTATTGGTATTGTTCTCAGTATTAATTATGTCAATTTTATAGTGAACAAGAGTGATAAAGCTTTAGTCTTGATCGGCACTCTTTTGTTGGCTTGTTATGGTTTGGATTATTTTGGTATCCTTCCTATAAAAGAATATGCAGGAACCATTTTTTATGCCTTATATGAAAACCCACTTTACGCCCTAATTCCTTTAGGTGTTGCAGCTGCTGCCTATTACATGAACTACTCGTACTTAAGAAACCGAATTTTTCTAGATACAACGCTTAAGAAAAAGGAAACAGAAGCAACTTCATCAGATTTATCATGGACCAAACGTTTTGGTGACATTGCTCCGTATTTACAATTGGATTTAAAGCTGATTTGGCGCAACAAACGAACCAAAACTCAGGTTTTTATGTCCTTGGCCATGATTCTGTACGGTCTTCTTTTTTATACGATGGATGACTTTGGAGATACATCACCAATGCTTGTTTTTGTTGGGGTTTTTATGACGGGAATCTTTTTAATGAATTTTGGACAGTTCATCCCTGCGTGGGATAGCTCCTATTACAGTATGATGATGTCTCAGAATATTCCGTTACGAAGCTATTTAGAATCAAAGGCGCGCTTAATATATATTAGTGTAGGTGTTATGTTTCTTCTATCTATTCCATATGTTTATTTTGGGTGGGAGGCCCTGGCCATAAATTTTAGTTGTGCGCTATACAATGCAGGTGTAAACGTGCCAATAGTTTTATTTTTTGGCTCCATGAACAAAAAGCGTATTGACCTTAATAAAAGTGCTGTGGGTAATATGCAGGGTATGGGTGCCGCCCAATTTTTAGTGGGTATTCCCTTGTTTGGCCTTCCAATACTACTTTTTGTGCTATTGAATTATCTCGTGTCGTTTCAAGTGGCTGTAATCGTTTTAAGTGCATTCGGCTTGCTGGGGTTTGCTTTTAAGGATATTTTACTTGATAGGATTACTAAGGTGTATAGAAAGAAAAAATACGGAATGATTGCTGGCTTTAAAGAGCAGAACAGTTAGAGACGTTAAATTGAAACAAGAACATTTTCTTAATTATGATAACAGTACAGAATCTTACTAAAAAATACGTTGGTAAAACCGTATTGAACCTAGAACACCTTATAATTCCAAAAGGGCAAAGTTTTGGCCTTGTGGGCAACAACGGTGCAGGTAAAACTACTTTTTTTAGTCTTTTGTTAGATTTGATTCAGCCTACCACAGGGCACATTATTAATAATGAGATACAAGTAGACCAGAGCGAAACTTGGAAACAGCACACTTCGTCTTTTATTGATGAAACTTTTTTGATCGGGTATTTGACTCCAGAGGAGTATTTCTATTTTATTGGGGAGTTGCGAAATCAAAATAAGGCAGATGTTGATGCTTTACTTGCAAATTTTGAAGACTTCTTTCACGGTGAAATTCTAAATCAAAAAAAATACCTGAGAGACCTTTCAAAAGGAAATCAAAAGAAAGCGGGTATTGTGGCATCTTTTATTGGCAATCCAGAAGTGGTAATTTTAGATGAGCCTTTTGCTAATTTAGATCCCACAACTCAGATTCGACTTAAAAATATTATCAAAGATTTGGCTTCCAAACAAGGGGTTACGGTTTTAGTCTCTAGCCACGATCTAATTCATGTAACCGAGGTGTGCGAAAGAATTGTGGTGTTGAACAAAGGTGAAATTGTAAAAGACATTGAAACTTCAGAAGCCACTTTAAAAGAATTGGAATTGTTTTTTAGTGGAGAAGAGGAGCTTAAAGATGACGTTCCAGTGGCATAATTCCTTTTTGTAAAACAGACTGCATGGTCGGTTCAGCTTTTGTGAGGCTTCAATAAAATAGATTACACTTCGGATAATGTGTTGTTTACTTCTGATAATGGGGTTTAAAACAGAGTTCTTATCGATGAAATAAAGAAACACAGACCGCTTAGTCGGTGAAAAATGAACTCCCGTTTTTCTACTTTCTGCAAACTTCACGTACTTTGTGAAAAGTTGAATCCGTTAAAAAGAAAATTCGTTTTGAGTTTTTAAGTTAAAATGATGATTAGGTCGGCTTAATAATGAAAATGCCGTTTTTGCTATTACCAAGCTTTCTTTTTCCTTCCGTAAACCCCGAATGATAAACTTTTTATCGACCAACTGCATAATAATCCCGTTCTTTTTTAGTTAGAGTAAAGTACGTAGATATACAATTTTGAAGCTGCACTATAAACTTATCATATTTTCAATTCTGGGAGGCGTTGTTTTAAACGGATGTTCTACCAAAAAAGACGCATTCGTCAATCGTAATTGGCATGCGCTTAACACCAAGTACAATACATTGTACAATGGCAACATCGCTTTTGAAGAAGGAAGGGCAGAGCTCAATCTTAATTACCATGATGATTATTGGGAGGTTTTACCTATTGAGCGTCTAGAAGTAACCGAAGATATAAAGCTAGATTCTGAGGATAATAACCCTAATTTTATTATTGCCGAAGAGAAAGCCACCAAAGCCATACAAAAACATAGTATGGATATCAGAGATGTGGAACGGAACCCACAGACAGATGAGGCGTTTTTACTTTTAGGTAAGGCCCGGTATTTTGACCAACGTTACATGCCAGCGCTTGAGGCTTTCAATTATATAATCAGAAAATATGATTATAGTGATAAGCTGAACGAAGCGCATATTTGGCGCGAGAAGGTAAACATTAGACTTGAGAATGATGAGTTGGCTATTAAAAACTTAAAGCGGCTTTTAAAGTTTGAACAGCTATCTGATCAAGAATATGCAGATGCACGTGCCATGATGGCTCAAGCCTACATCAACGAAAAGGTATTGGATACCGCCGTTCAGCATTTAAAAGTAGCATCGCATTACACCAAGAAGAACGAAGAAAGAGGCCGTTACTATTATATTATTGGACAGTTGTACAATCAAATGAATCATAAGGATAGTGCCAATTATGCCTTTACCAAAGTCATTGACCTCAATAGAAAATCACCTCGTGTTTACATGATTAATGCGGAGATTCAAAAAATCCGAAATACCAAAATTACTTCTGAGAATAGTGAAGAGATGTTGGAGTATTTAACAGATTTAGAGGAAAATCGTGAAAACCGTCCATTTTTAGATATAATTTTTCGCCAAGTGGCAGAGTACCATTTGGAGCAGGAGAATGATAGTATGGCAATCACCTATTTTAATAAGTCACTTCGCGCTACGGAAAACGAACCTAAGTTGAATGCCTTAAATTATGAGAATTTAGCCGTTTATAATTTTGACCGTAATGAGTATAAACTGGCAGGAGCTTACTATGATAGTGTTATACCTAACCTAGAAGAGAATACAAAGAAGTATAGGTCTACCAAGAAGAAATTAGATAACCTTGAAGATGTTATCAAATATGAAGACATTGCGCATCAAACAGATAGTATCATTACATTATATAATTTACCATTAGCAGAGCGCACGGCTTATTTTGAAGATTATATAGCAGAATTGCAAGCGGCAAAAGATGCGGCTGCGAAGAAAGAAGAAAGAAGATTGGCTACTGGTTTTGCGGAGTTCGCAAAAAGTAAAGGCGGTAAAGAGAACCAGGGTAAATTCTATTTTTATAACCTAAAAAGTTTGGGTTTCGGCAAAAATGATTTTGTCCAGAGATGGGGTAAAAGAGTGTTGGAAGATGATTGGAGATGGAGCAACAAAAAAAGAACTTTGTCACAAGATGATAACGAAGCTATTGTCTCAACCGATAGTATTTCTGGTGATGTTGGAGAAGAAGAAAAATTCTCTGTTGATTATTATTTAGATAGAGTACCTACAGATGTTGCTGTAATTGACAGTTTAAAAGGTGAAAGAAACTTTGCTAATTACCAATTAGGATTGATTTACAAGGAAAAATTCAAGGAGAACCTTTTGGCAGCAGCAAAGTTGGAAAATGTATTAGATTCTGAACCTGAGGAACGCTTGATACTTCCTTCAAAATATAATCTATACAAGATTTATGAAGAAGAAGGTAGTCCGCTTTTGGCTTCTATGAGAAAGAATATTCTAAGTAACCATGGCGATTCTCGCTACGCGGAAATTATACTAAACCCAAGAGCTGTTCTTGAAGATGATGCAGATAGTCCAGATTCGCGTTACGCAGCTTTATACCGTAAGTATAAGCAGCAAGATTTTTTGGCAACCATAACGGGAGCCGAAGAAAATATAGAAAAATACACTGGTGATCCAATCGTTCCCAAGTTTGAAATGTTGAAGGCGAACGCCATTGGTAGATTAAACGGGTTTGAACCTTTTGAAGAAGCTTTAAACTATGTAGCCCTAACCTACCCTAACAATCCGGAAGGTAAGAAGGCAGAGCAGATGGTTGCTGAGCAGCTTCCTAAATTGGCCGTTAAAGATTTTTCCACAGAACTTGGTTCTTCAGGCACTGGAAATTGGAAAGTTGTTTTTCCGTTTAGAAGAAGTAATGACCAAATTGCACAAAGGGTAAAGAAGGCATTAGAAGATGCTATTATAGATTTGAGATATAAGAATATTGTTTCAAAAGATATCTATACCTTAGAAGACCAATTTGTGGTCGTACATGGTTTTAAATCCAAAGATTATGCATTGGGCTTTGCAGAGCTTATAAAATTTAACAAGGATTACCTTATTGAGAATGAGAATTTTGTAATTTTATCTACCAACTATAAAATTATACAGGTACATAAAAACCTACAATCTTATAAAAATCAAATTTTAACCCCAAAACCTTAAAAAATGTTTTCTGACAACAAAAAACCTAGAACTATGAACGAAATTGGCGCACAACCTAACAGAATTTCCAAGCACACAAAAATTAAAGGTGATATCGAATCTGAAGCAGACTTCAGAATTGACGGAAAATTAGACGGTAACGTAAAAACTACCGGTAAAGTGGTCATTGGTAAAGACGGTTATATTCATGGTAAAGTAGAATGTGTAAATGCAGATATTGAAGGAAGCTTCAACGGAGAGCTTTTAGTATCCGATTTGCTTTCTCTTAAATCTTCAGCAGTAATTGAAGGTACGGTTTCTGTAACTAAATTGGCCGTTGAGCCAGGAGCTACATTTAATGCTTCATGTACCATGAAAGGTAAAGGAGGGTCTTTGAACAGTGGTTCTAGCAGTTTTAAGTCCTCTCTAAGCAATAGTTCTAGCACAAGCAATGAGCCAGCAAAAGCCTCGTGATAATTCAAATTTAATACGTACTGCGGCCAGTTTTTCGGGCATTGCTATACAAATGGGTGTTACCATCTATTTGGGCAATCTTTTGGGGGCCTGGCTAGATGTAAAGTTTGAAAAAACGTTTCTTGAGGATACATTTACCTTACTTGCCGTATTTTTGTCAATGTATATCGTCATCAAAAAAGTGATGACACTAAATAAATAGCATTGATCAAACAAATAGTACAATATCTAGTCGTGTTCATTTTGGTGGGCGCGACTTCTTTTTTTCTTCATCAATTTTTATTGGCAGATGATAATATAGCGTTTAATGATTTACTTCAAAACGCCTATATTTTTCATTTTATTTTCTCTTTATCGGTAATAATTGCCTTTCAACTGCTCTCAAAAAGCGAAAAAGTTTTTACCCAATTAGGTTTTATTTACATGGGGCTTTTGGTTTTTAAAATAGTGGTGTATACTGCTATGTGCTACCCGCAACTTGTGGGAGATCAGTATTTACCGAGATTTTATAGAGCTTCTCTTTTAATTCCTGTGTTTGTTTTTTTAGTCCTGGAAGTCTTTTTTGTTTCAAAAATTATACAACGTAGATAGTTTCAAAATTTTATGGAATAAAAATGCTTTGTATTACAGCAAGATTACCTACTTTTGCGCAAAATTTCAGGAGCATAATTTTTTGATAAAAAATAATGAAGGAAGTTTCAAAAATGATTAGAACACTAGTATTGCTTTGTACATTCTGCATTTCTTTTCAAGGTTTTTCTCTTTCTGAGGGGAGTGATGAAGGAGCTGTAGACACAAAAGAAGAGGTGGACGCATACATTTTGCATCACATTAAAGATGCTCATGATTTTCATTTGTTTTCATACACAGGTGATCACGGTGAGCGTAAACACGTAGGTTTTCCATTGCCAGTTATTCTTTGGTCTAGTAATGGTTTGGTAACTTTCATGTCTTCTGAATTTCATCATGATGATGCCGGAAAGGTAATTGTTGAAAAAGGTGGATCGAAATTCGTAAAGCTTCACGGGAAAATATACGAATTGAACGAGGGAGCTTCCGAAGTTCAGTTTGATGATCATCACCATGCGGAAAATGCGGCTAAAGTTTTAGACTTTTCAATTACCAAAAGTGTTTTTGGAATATTGATGATTGGTCTTTTTATGCTTTGGGCTTTCTCTTCATTGGCAAAACAATACGCTAAGAAAAAAGTGCCTACCGGTTTTGGTAGAGTATTGGAGCCTTTAGTAATCTACGTTAGAGATGAAATCGCAAAGCCAAATATCGGCGAGAAAAAATACCGTCAATTTACAGGGTATTTATTAACTGTGTTTTTCTTCATATGGATTTTGAACCTTTTAGGTCTAACTCCGTTAGGTTTCAACGTAACTGGGCAATTAGCAGTTACTGCTGCCTTGGCAATTTTCACATTGATTATTTACACGTTTAGTGGTAATAAAGATTACTGGATGCACATGTTGTGGATGCCGGGTGTGCCTGTTTTGATTAGACCGGTTCTTGCTATTATAGAGTTAGCAGGTGCTTTTGTAATTAAGCCTTTTTCACTGCTGGTACGTTTATTCGCGAACATATCTGCAGGTCACATTGTAGTAATGAGCTTAATTGCTATCATGTTTACACTTAAAGAAAGTCTAGGTGTGGTTGGTGCTACAGGTTTATCATTAGTACTATCATTTTTCATTACGCTTATTGAAGTGTTGGTGGCGTTTTTACAGGCTTATATTTTCACTATGCTATCAGCATTGTTTATTGGTATGGCCGTTGCGGAGCACGACCACGATCATGAGCACGATGCAAAAGGACATGAAGTTCCGGACGCGGAAGACGTTAGAGGGGATTTCATTTAAAAGAGAGTTTTTTAATTTAATTATATAAATCAATTACTATGTACAACTTAATTGGAGCTGGTTTAATCGTAATCGGAGCAGGTATCGGTCTTGGTCAAATTGGTGGTAAAGCAATGGAAGGTATTGCTCGTCAGCCAGAAGCAACAGGAAAAATCCAAACTGCGATGATTATCATTGCTGCACTTTTAGAAGGTTTGGCATTCGGTGCCTTGTTCTTAGGAAAATAAGAACAGCAAAACCAAAAGACATTTTCCTGCAACGGTTGGTTGCAGGAAATGTTTTTAATCAAGTTTAGAATTTTAAAGTAGTATTTATATGGAAGTTTTATTAAACGATTTTTCGCCAGGCCTTTTCATAGTTCAGACTATATTATTGTTGGGGTTGATTTTTTTATTGGTGAAAGTTGCATGGAAACCAATCTTAACTTCATTGAACGAACGTGAGGAAGGTATTCACGGTGCGTTAGAAGCAGCTGAAAAAGCACGTGCAGAAATGCAAAACTTGCAAGCTGATAACGATAAGTTGTTAAAAGAAGCTCGTGCCGAACGTGAAGCGATGTTAAAAGAAGCTCGTGAGATCAAAGATAAGATGATCACAGATTCTAAAGAGCAAGCTAAAATTGAAGGCGATAAAATGTTGAAGCAAGCTCAAGCTGCTATCGAAAGCGAAAAGAAAGCTGCGGTTGCTGATATTAAAAACCAAGTAGCTGAACTTTCTGTAGAGATTGCTGAGAAGGTTTTAAAAGAGCAACTATCCAACAAAGACCAACAATTAAAGTTGGTTGAAAGTATGTTGGGTGATGTTAAATTGAATTAAGTAGCTATATTGCTTTTTGTTACACCGATGAATTTCGGATAGCAAGACAATAAAACAAGATAAAAAATGAGCGATTCTAGAGCAGCAATACGTTACGCAAAAGCAGTTTTGGACCTAGCGGTACAAAACAAAGCTACGAGTGCAGTTGAAAAAGACATGCGTTCTGTTGTGGCAACTATTGCCGATAGTAAAGAGTTGAGGGCCATGTTGGCTAGCCCAGTAGTTAACGGGGAAACCAAAAAGAAAGCTTTGACTGCTGTATTTAAAGGTAGCGATCAGGTTACTTTAGGTATGATCAACACACTTGTTTCAAACAAAAGAATATCTATTTTAAACGAAGTTGCTTTAAAATATATCATTCTAAATGAAGATTTAAAAGGTGAAGGTGTAGCTTACGTTACTACTGCAGTGCCATTGAGCGCAGACCTTGAGAAAAAAGTGCTGAAGCAAATAGCTCAGATAACAGGTAATGCGGTAACTATTCAGAATAAAATAGATGAAAGCATTATTGGTGGGTTTGTTTTACGTGTTGGCGATTTGCAATATGATGCCAGCATTTCAAACAAATTGAATACAATTAAAAGAGAGTTTACAAGTAGTTTATAATATCAATAACGATTCGATAAAAGTCTTGTGTCTTTCATCTTTTCGTCTTTATATCTAAAACAATGGCAGGAGTAAAAGCCGCTGAGGTATCAGCAATTTTAAAGGAACAATTATCAGGATTTGAAGCCACCGCTACATTAGACGAGGTGGGAACAGTACTGCAGGTTGGTGATGGTATCGCCAGAGTCTACGGTTTATCAAACGTCCAATACGGAGAATTGGTAGAATTCGAAGGAGGCCTTGAGGGTATCGTTCTTAACCTTGAAGATGATAACGTTGGTGTGGTTCTTTTAGGACATTCCAAAACTATTGTAGAAGGTGCTACAGTGAAACGTTCAGAACGAATTGCTTCCATTAAAGTTGGTGAAGGCATCGTTGGTCGTGTGGTAGATACCTTGGGTAACCCAATAGATGGTAAAGGACCTATTTCCGGTGATACATATGAGATGCCATTAGAGCGTAAAGCGCCAGGTGTTATCTTTAGAGAGCCGGTAACCGAGCCAATGCAATCTGGTATTAAGGCTATTGATGCAATGATTCCTGTTGGCCGTGGTCAAAGGGAGCTTGTAATTGGTGACCGTCAAACAGGTAAGACTACCGTTTGTATCGATACCATTTTGAACCAAAAAGAATTTTACGATGCTGGTGAGCCAGTATATTGTATATATGTTGCTATTGGCCAGAAAGCTTCTACTGTTGCTGCAATTGCACAGACTTTGGAAGATAAAGGTGCAATGGCATATACGACTATCGTTGCTGCTAATGCTTCCGATCCTGCAGCAATGCAGGTGTATGCTCCATTTACGGGTGCATCAATCGGTGAGTATTTCAGAGATACAGGTCGTCCAGCTTTGATTATTTATGATGATTTGTCAAAACAAGCGGTTGCGTATCGTGAGGTATCTCTTCTTTTGAGAAGACCACCGGGACGTGAGGCATACCCAGGGGATGTTTTCTTCTTGCACTCAAGATTGTTAGAGCGTGCAGCAAAGGTTATCAACGATGATAATATTGCAAAGAACATGAACGATTTACCAGACGTATTGAAGCCTATGGTAAAAGGTGGTGGTTCTTTAACTGCACTTCCTATTATTGAGACGCAAGCAGGTGATGTTTCTGCATATATTCCTACGAATGTTATTTCTATTACAGACGGACAGATTTTCTTGGAGCAAGATCTTTTCAACCAAGGGGTAAGACCAGCAATTAACGTGGGTATTTCAGTATCTCGTGTAGGTGGTAACGCTCAGATTAAATCCATGAAAAAAGTATCTGGTACTTTAAAATTGGATCAAGCGCAGTTCCGTGAATTGGAAGCTTTTGCTAAGTTCGGTTCTGATTTGGATGCTGCTACATTGAATGTTATTGAAAAAGGACGTCGTAACGTAGAGATTCTAAAGCAAGCGCAAAACGATCCTTATACTGTAGAAGATCAGGTTGCGATTATTTACGCAGGTTCTAAGAACTTGTTACGTGACGTACCAGTAGAGAAGATAAAGGAATTCGAAAGAGATTACTTAGAGTTCTTGAATGCGAAGCACAGAGACGTATTGGATACATTAAAGTCAGGTAAACTTACCGATGAGGTAACAGATGTTTTGACTGCTGTAGCAAAAGACCTTTCAGGTAAATATAGAAACTAGTAAGGAGTATTAAGTACTCGAGTATTAATTACAAAGTAATTGGTACAGGTGTAAAGCCGAGGGTACGAACTACAAACTGCTAAATGCTAAATACTATTTAAAGAATGGCGAACTTAAAGGAAATACGAAACAGAATAGCATCGGTATCATCAACCATGCAGATTACCAGTGCCATGAAAATGGTGTCTGCTGCAAAGTTGAAGAAAGCACAAGATGCCATTACTGCAATGCGACCTTATGCCGATAAGCTTACTGAGTTGTTACAGGGGCTAAGTGCAAGCTTGGATTCGGATTCTGGTAGTGTATATGCTGAGAAAAGAGAGGTAAATAAAGTCTTGGTGGTTGCCATAACTTCAAACAGAGGTTTGGCAGGTGCTTTTAACTCTAATATCTTGAAACAGTGTACTGTTTTAATTAATGAGAAGTATGCTGGTAAGCAGGTAGATTTTGTTGCGATAGGTAAGAAAGCCAATGACTTCTTGGTAAAAAGGTCAAATGTTATTGCCAATCATAGTGATATTTATGACGATTTAAATTTTGATAGCGTATCTGCTATAGCCGAAGATTTAATGGAGCAATTCACCTTAGGGAACTATGATCGTATTGATATTGTGTATAACAAGTTCAAGAATGCGGCAACACAGATTATAATGACCGAGCAGTTTTTACCAATTGTTCCGGTTGAAGGGGCAGACAATTTGAGTAATGATTACGTTTTTGAACCTTCAAAAATAGAAATCATTGAGCAACTGATTCCTAAGTCTTTGAAAACGCAGTTGTACAAAGGTATCCGTGATTCTTTTGCCAGTGAGCACGGTGCACGTATGACCGCTATGCATAAAGCAACGGATAATGCAACAGATTTAAGAGATCAATTGAAGTTGTCTTATAACCAAGCAAGACAAGCTGCAATTACCAACGAAATCTTGGAGATTGTTGGTGGTGCGGAAGCATTGAACAATTAATACAATATATCAGCTTTGACCTAGTCAATGTAGATACTTATAGGATAAGAAACCCCACAGAAATGTGGGGTTTCTTTTTTTAGGATAGTCTTTGCGCATGCTTTACGCGTATGTATTGCCAAATATAATTAGAGGACTATCATGAAAAAATATATCTATATTTTAGGATTAAGCTTGGTAATTCTTTCGGGTTGTGGGCCTACAAAGAAACTGGAAACTATGGCGCCTTTTAGTTTAGGTGAAACTTATGCTCAAAAGTGGTCCGTTGGTGAACCAATGGAGGAGGATGGTTACGAGTTAGTGGTTTCCGTTCTTAGTTTAGACAACGATAATGCCGATCTAAAGAATATCTACTATAATGGAAAAATGGCACCTATTTCTATTGAAGTTACCGATAAGGGCATCATTGGGATATCCGAGTTTGGAAAAGTCCAAAGTTCTGAAGAGTTTCCTTTTGAGCTGACCGAAACCCAAGCGGTTATAAGTTATATGCAAAAGGATAAAGTAAAATACTACCAAATCAATGGTATTCAACAGAATCTTCCTATTTCCTACTCCAATTTAGACGAAAAAAATAGCCGCTAGAAAAAAGAAAGTCTTCGGGGTTTAACTTCCCTTTGCTACATCCCTTTAAATGGGTACTTTTGGATTTAAATACTTCGCTATTGAATCCGCTTAAAAAATTGTTCAAACAAACGGCTATCTACGGTCTTGCCACTGTATTGCCTAGAATGATTTCTTTCTTCTTGGTGAGGGTGCATACAGATGCTATGCCTCCGGAAATTTATGGCGAGTTGGCAGTTATTTTTGCGTATTTTGCTATGTTCAACGTGGTTTTGGCCTATGGTATGGAAACTGCATTTTTTAGATTTTATAGTAAGTCAGAAAACAAGGAAACTGTAATATCTACTTCCTTGATGTCCATTTTGGGGTCTACTATGGTTTTTATGGTGTTCTCATTATTATTTCAGGATGGAATGGCAAGCCTTCTGAACATTGACCCTAAGTATATTAAATACGTCATTTTCATTCTTTCGTTAGATGCCCTTGTCATTATACCATTTGCATGGTTGCGTGCCAATGAAAGACCGCTTAAGTATGCGATGGTCAAGATTTTGAACGTTGTAATCAATTTTGGACTGAATATTTTCTTCCTTTTGATATTGCCCGGTGTGGCGGCAGATAATCCTGATGGGTTATTGTCTGCATTGTACAGGCCTAATTTTCAAATTTCATATATTATCATAGCCAACCTTGTAGCAAGTGGTGTAACGCTCTTATTAATGTTGAAGCCGTATTTGATCAGTCGCTATACTTTTGATAAGAAGCTTTGGGAGCAAATGATGAAATATGCGATTCCCGTATTAGTTGCTGGGGTAGCATTTACCATTAACGAAGTTTTTGATAGGGTAATGCTAGAGGCTTTGCTTCCTGAGGACATTGCCAACAAGGAAGTAGGAATGTACAATGCCTGTGTAAAGCTGGCATTGTTTATGACTTTGTTCTCCACTGCGTTCCGTATGGGTATTGAGCCTTTCTTTTTTAGCCATGCCGGCACGGAGAATCCGCAAAAGGCATATGCCCAGATAACCAATTATTTTGTGGTTCTGGGAAGTGTTATTTTATTGGGAGTTGTAGTTTTTGCCGATGTTCTAAAAGTATTGTTCGTTAAAAATCCTGCCTATTGGGAGGCCATGTCCGTGGTGCCGATTATTTTGCTGGCAAGTTTCTTTTTAGGCATTTACCACAATTTGTCGGTATGGTATAAAGTTACGGACAAGACGCGCTATGGTGCTTTTATATCGGTCTTTGGAGCAATTATAACAATCGTTATAAATTACGTTTTCATTCCGTATATTGGCTATATGGCCAGTGCTATCGCTACGGTTATGGCGTATGGCAGCATGATGGTACTTTCGTATTATTTGGGTAAATCAAGATATCCGGTTCCGTATAACTTCAGAAAAATTTTATTCTATCTAGGTTTTTCAATTCTTTTCTCTGCGCTTTCGTTTTATGTTTTCAATAGGAATTTAATTATAGGAAGTATTTTACTTTTGTTGTTCTTAGGTTTGGTGTACAAATTAGAAAATGATAAACTGAAGGAAATCTTTCTAAAACGGAAAAGTTAACATTCAACAGAATCAAATCTATATTTTTTACGTTTAAACAAATAGTATGCAAATAAGAATAATCAACAAGTCGCAACATAGCCTTCCGCATTACGAAACTGGAGCTTCTGCAGGAATGGACTTAAGAGCCAATATTACTGAAACCGTAACTTTACAGCCCTTGGAAAGAGCTATTATCAAAACGGGCTTGTTTATTGAGCTTCCTGTGGGGTTTGAAGCGCAAGTAAGACCAAGAAGTGGTCTGGCAGCTAAAAAAGGAATCACGGTTCTTAACGCGCCCGGTACTGTAGATGCTGATTATCGTGGAGAAATTGGTGTGATTTTAGTTAATCTATCTAATGAAAGTTTTGCCATAGAAAATGGGGAGCGTGTTGCTCAATTGGTTATAGCCAAGCATGAACGCGCAGAATGGGTAGAAGTAGAAGAGCTTTCTGAGACGGTAAGAGGTGCAGGTGGTTTTGGAAGCACAGGTGTAAAATAGCTTTTGGAGGGTTTGTAGAATGAGAATGAGTCCAATCATATTGGTTTTTTTCTGGGGATGTTTATTTGTCTCCTTGTCTACTTATGCCCAAGAAACACCTGTGATTGATGAAAATCAAAGTTCAGAAATCTTTTTAGACGATTATTCGGATGATTTTCAAGAGAAATTCTTTGAAGCTTTAAAGCAGAAAGGAATTGAAAATTATGACAGGGCCATTAACCTCATGTTGGCCTGCAAACAGTTGGATGCGGACAATTATGTAGTAGACCATGAGCTTGCCCAATTGTATGTAAAGGAAAAGCAATATCCCGTTGCTGAAGAATATGCTTTAACAGCGCTTTTGGCAGAACCAAATAACCTTTGGTATACCAATACATATATAGAAGTATTGCAAAAGCAGCAAAAATCTATAGAACCATTAAGGGCGCAATTGCCTTTTGATAATGCTAAGTTCAAAGAAAACTTGGCGTTGGTGTACTATAGAAAAGGAAGGGCAAAAGCTGCTAAGGCTATTTTAACGGAAACCCCAAAATCTAATTTTACACAAATACTATCCGTTAAAATTGATGATTTAATTGAGGTACAAGAAGCTGCAATTACTAGAAGTTCGTTCTCTACGACAAATAATAATAGAGCAGAATCAGGTTCCTTTGAACAGTACAGGGCACGTATTCAAGGTATGCTGCGGACCAATAACTACTTAGCTTTGGACCAAGTGGCGGAAGAGGCATTGGAAAGTTATCCGTCCCAACCTTATTTTTACTATGCTCAGGGCTACGCCTTCAATAAAAAATCAAAACCGCGTGATGCTATTGAGTCGTTAGAAACAGGTTTGGACTATTTGGTGGGTGACATAGCACTAGCCAACAAATTTTATAAGGAGCTGGCAGATGCTTATAATTCCATTAACAATTCAGTCAAGGCAAATATGTATCTTCGTAAGATAAAACCTGGGTTTTAAACTTTACAAAGATTATGGCGTTACCCTTACGAATTGCCATGCGCTTTATGGCGCTGGTATCAATATCCTTTTTTCTTTCCTGTAAATCAAACAAAGTGCTGGCCGATGGAAAGGTAGATGGCAGTCTTTCGGCGAAAGCAATTGTCAAAAATCACTATGCCAATACTACCAATTTCAATACGTTGAGCGGTAAAATGCGTATTGATTATTCAGATGGCGAATCCTCACAAGGAGTTTCAGTAAGTCTCAGGATGGAAAAGGATAAAGCTATTTGGATGAGCGCTCCCCTTGGCATGGTAAAAGCATATATTACTCCGGGTAGGGTTACTTTTTATAACAAACTCCAGAATGAATATTTTGATGGTAATTTTGCCTACCTGAGTAAGTTTTTGGGCACTGAGCTAGATTTTGAGCAGGTTCAGAACTTGTTAATGGGGCAGGCACTTTTTGACCTGAAAGAAGCCAAGTATGACGCTTCCGTTGTGAACGGTGATTATCAGTTGAAACCGAAAAAAGCAATGGATTTGTTTAAGGTGATGTTTCAAGTAGAGCCCAAAAACTTCAAGATGGCTTCGCAACAGTTATCCCAACCTTTAAAGAAACGATTGTTGCAGGTGAACTACACGGACTATCAAAAGATTGGTAAGTACATTCTTCCACAACGTATTGCTGTTGCTGCTATTGAGGGTGATGACAGAAATACGGTCGATATTGAATATAAGAATATTGAATTTGACCAACCGATGAATTTTCCATATAAAATACCGAAAGGTTTTAAAGAAATTACATTAAAAGACGATGCCGAGTAAAAAGCGCTACATCGTTGTTTTTCTTTTATTCTGCTTGTCCGGATGGAGCCCTGCTTTTGCTCAGACCGAAGAGCAGGAAGAGCTTGAAGCCAAGCGGGAAAAACTGCAGAAAGAGATAGAACAAATCAACTATTTGTTGTTTGATCAAAAGAAGAAAAAAGGGAACGTCATTGACCAAATGGAAGCTTTGGATAATAAAATCAAGGTTCGTCAAGAGCTGATTAATGTGACCAACCGGCAATCAAACCTCCTCAATAGAAAAATCAATGCCAATATCAAGGCTATTTCAGATTTAAGGGATGAGTTAGATAGCCTTAAGGATGATTATGCAATGATGATTCAAAAGGGATATCAAAGCAAAATTCAGCAGAGTAAGCTAATGTTTCTTTTGTCTTCAGATGATTTTTATCAGGCATTCAAACGTATTCAATATATAAAGCAATACACCGAATTCAGACGGAAACAAGGGGAAACCATTGTGGTTAAAACTGAAGAGTTAAGTAAGCTGAACATTGGCCTTACTGCCCAACGGAAAGAAAAAGACCGTTTAGTCGCGGAGAACTTGAAAGCTAAGAAGGCCATGACGCAAGAAAAAGAAGATCACCAGGCGTTATTGGGAACTATTCGTAAAAGTGAAACAAAATTTGCAGCTCAAATTCGTGATAAACAGAATCAGGCTAAGGAAATTGACCGTCAGATTGAGCGATTGATTCGTGAAGCCATTGCATCAGCAAATAGAGATGCCGATAAAAAAAGCGATGATCCTAGCAAGTTTTTGTTAACCCCAGAGGCAGCAATCGTTGCAAATAGCTTTACGGCAAACAAGGGCAGATTAATATGGCCGGTTGAAAAGGGATTCAAAAGTCAAGGTTTCGGGGTGTATGCAGATGCTATTTACCCTGGTATTAAACACCAAAGCAACGGTGTTGTAATTACAACGGACGAAGGTTCAAAAGCACGTGCTATTTTTCGAGGAGAGGTTATCGCTATTCTTTCTATACCAGGAGGTAATAAAGCCGTACAGTTAAAGCACGGTAACTTTATTAGTACGTACTATAATCTATCCAACTTATACGTTAAAAAGGGAGATAGAGTCGAGGCAAAGACCGAGCTCGGCGAAATTTATACCAATCGGTCTAACGGACAGACAAAATTAAAATTTTACTTACACCAAAACACTTCAAAGTTAAATCCGGAAGAGTGGGTGTACCAATTATAAGAACTTTATGAAGAAGATAACAGATTTACAAGGCACTTTTAAATTAAGTAACAATGTAGCAATGCCATACCTAGGTTTAGGTACGTATCAAGCAGATAATGACCAAGAGGTGATTGATGCGGTAAGGAATGCGTTGAATGCCGGTTATAGGCACATAGATACGGCTTCGGCTTACAAAAATGAAGAAGGAGTAGGCAAGGGTATTGTTGAAAGCAATGTGGCAAGAGAGGAGGTTTTCTTGGTATCAAAACTTTGGAATGCAGACCAAGGCTATGAAAGTACTTTAAAAGCTTTTGAAGAGACTTTAGGGCGTTTGGGGGTGGATTACCTCGACTTATATTTAATTCATTGGCCGGTTGCCGGAAAATACAAGGATACGTGGCGAGCCATGGAGAAGCTTTATCAAGACAAGAAAATTAAGGCTATAGGAGTGAGTAATTTTTTACAGCATCATTTGGAGGATTTATTAGAAACTTCTGAGATTGTTCCCATGGTCAACCAAATGGAATTTCATCCGTTTTTAGTACAGCAAACACTTATTGATTTCTGTAACGTTAAAGGTATCCAGTATGAATCTTGGTCGCCTTTTATGCAGGGCGAAGTTTTTGATTCCAAATCTGAGGAATTTAAACAACTCACCGAGAAGTATCAAAAATCTACCGCACAACTCATCTTACGGTACAATTTGCAAAAAGGTATTGTAGCCATTCCAAAATCGGTACATGAGAATAGAATAAAATCTAATGCAGATATCTTTGACTTTGAACTTTCGGAAGCCGATGTGGCATATCTAGACGGTCTAGATAAAGGAGAGCGCAGCGGACCTGACCCAGATAATTTTGATTTCTAAGGAGTGGTTATTCTGTAAATAAGGCCTTTAATTCCGTGGCCTCGTTAGGTTTCATCTTACCGGCCAATACTAGACTGAGCTGTTTTCTACGCAAGGCGCCTTCAAAGCGTTCTTGCTCTAGCTCGTTTTCTGGTTGTAAAGGAGGGATTATAGTGGGTCTTCCGGTATCGTCTACTGCCACAAAAGTGTAAATAGCCTCGTTGGCCTTGGAGCGTTCGCCTGTGAAACGGTCTTCCATCCAAACATCAATATAAACCTCCATAGAGGTTCTAAAAGCACGCGAAACCGCTGCTTCTACGGTAAGAACGCTTCCTACAGGAACAGATTGATTGAACGCCACATGGTTTACAGATGCGGTAACGGTAATACGGCGGCTATGGCGGCGTGCAGCAATACTGGCAGCACGGTCCATACGAGCTAAAAGCTCTCCTCCAAATAAATTATTGAGGGGGTTGGTCTCGCTTGGGAGTACCATATCGGTCATTACGGTTCTAGAATCACGGGGATTTTTAGCCTGCATACTTCAATTTTTGGGCAAAGATACCTTTTTTAACGGGCATCATATCATAAGCTTTTGCGCTAAGCAAATGCTGATATTAAAAAAAGGTAAAATGCGTCTTTTCTTTGTAAATGATTAAATGTGAGGACTGGGGTTAGTGACCGGACTTTAACCAAGCATCTTTTTGGGTCAGCTTAATTTCACGCAGTGCATCTAAAGCTCTGTTAGAATCAGTGAAACTATCGTAAGCAACCAAATACAGGCCAAAGGGGTTTGTGCCTATGTAAGATGGGTTGAAACCTTTTTGCTTTAGTTCCTCTATTTTTCTATCAGCATTTGTGCGGTATCTAAATGCTCCTGCAATAATATGGTGCATGCGTTCCACAGCTTTTTCTTCTGTTTCTTTTTTAGAGGTTTTAAGCGTAATAGTTGGTAATTCTAACGGTTGTGCATCAAAAAAAGTGGCTTCTTGAATACGTTTTGAAACCTGTTGTTCAGCTTCCTGACGAGCTAATTGCTGATTGGTAACGTTGGATTTATAAAATTGAAATCCCGTAACTCCCAATGTTAATGCAATTAATGCAACTGCAGCATATTTCAAATAAGGACGCAGGGTTAGGGTTTCACGTTTTTCTGGAGTGAAGGCAAAAGGAATCTTTTCTTCTAATTGTACGACTTCTTCTTTTAAAACTTCGCGGGTTACTGGAGCCGAAACAAACGAAGACATTCCGAAAGAAGACGTCAAGTAATTTACGTTACCCGAAGGCTGAAATTGAATCTTATCTTCTGAACTGTACCAAAGTGTACCAATATCGGCTAAATTTAACTGATTACCTTTTTTAAGGTCTGCTTTCCATTCGCCAACGATTTCGCCCACTTGTATTAGCATTTCCTCAAAAGAAACTCCTTCTGTTTCAGCGGCATAAGAAACCAAAAGTCCGTCGTTTGACAACAGCTGTTGGTTAAAAGAAACCGTTTTTACAGGTGGGTAAAAAGTATTTGTACTCTCATGTATAACGGCGGATTTCTGCTCTGTTAAAAAAGCTCCAAAACCTGGCACGACTACACAATTGTAGCGATACATTAATTCAGATATATAGCGTTCTAGTCCCATTCTACGCAAATATGGAAAAAAATAAAGGGTCATACCAGAGCCCACATAACTTTTTATTAACATTATAAATTGTGTATTTTGTGGATAACTTTGATGCCTTTATAAATGACTACAGATGAATTGCTTGCGGTTTTGCGCCTGCAAGGTGCCCCAAAAATTGGTGATGTAACCCTGAAAAAATTAATTGCACACTGTGGAAGTGCGCAAGCCGTTTTTGAAGAAAAAAGACAGAATCTTTTGAAAATTGACGGTATAGGCACACATGCTTTACAAGGGCTCTATGATGGGGAACATCAAGAAGCTGCCGTTGATGAGTTTGAATATATCAAACGAAATGATATAGGATTCTCCTATTTCATGGATGCGGATTATCCGTCATATTTAAAGCATTGTATAGATAGTCCGGTTTTACTCTATAAGAGGGGAGACATTAATTTGGAGGGACGCAAACTGATAAGTATAGTAGGTACGCGTAACATAACCAGTTATGGAACTGCATTTTGCGAGAAGTTCATAGAAGACATTGCCCCATTGAATCCGATTATAGTTAGTGGTTTTGCGTATGGAGTTGATATTACAGCTCAAAAAGCAGCTGTGAAACATGGTTTACAGACTATTGGCTGCTTGGCGCACGGGCTCAATCAAATCTACCCCAAAGTACATAGTAAGTACCTTCTGGATGTAGAAAAGAATGGTGGTTTCTACACCGAATTTAGAAGCTCAAGCAATCCGGATAGAGAAAATTTTCTAAAACGAAATCGGGTTATTGCCGGGATGAGCGAAGCTACGGTCGTTATAGAATCGGCAGAAAAAGGAGGTAGTTTGGTAACTGCGGATATTGCCAATAGTTATAACCGAGACGTTTTTGCCGTACCGGGAAGAGCACAAGATAAGTATAGTTCAGGATGTAATAATTTGATAAAACAGCAGAAGGCTCATATGTTAACTTCGGCAGCGGATTTGGTGTATTTGTTAGGTTGGGACGTTGTCAAAAAAGCCACACCAACAATTCAAAAACAACTCTTTATTGAACTGGAGCCAACGGAGCAATCCATTTATAATTATTTGCAAAAAGATGGGAAGCAATTGTTAGATAGTATTGCTCTGGAATGCCAGTTGCCTATTTTTAAAGTTTCATCAACACTGTTAAATATGGAAATGAAAGGAATCATACGCCCGTTACCTGGAAAACTGTTTGAAGCTATTTAACAAAAACATAAATTTCTAATAGAAAACTACCGACCAGGCAGTCGGTAAAATTTTAAGCCCCTAGCTAAATACAGGTATTATAGACCTTTATCGATAAAAAACTTCTAAAAATCGGCTAAAAAGTAAAGTGTAAAATCACCTTCTAAAAGCAGAACCGACTCATGAGTCGGTTCTGTTAAAATTTAATAACCCAATTTTTCGCGTACCCTTTCAAGAACACCATCGGCAACTTTACGTGCTTTTTCAGCACCAATGGCCAAGGCTTCGTCCACTTCTTGAAGGTTGTTCATATAGTATTCATACTTCTCACGGGCATCACCAAACTTATCTATAATAACTTCGTAAAGCGCTTGTTTGGCATGGCCATAACCATAGTTTCCTGCAAGGTAGTTGGCACTCATTTCTTCAATCTGTTCTTGAGCGGCCAAAATTTTATATAAGGCAAAAACGTTGTCGTTAGTCGGGTCCTTTGGTTCCTCCATAGGCGTACTGTCCGTCTGTATACCCATGATCTGTTTCCTTAGTTTTTTATCGGTCTGAAAAAGATTGATCAGGTTGCCCCTACTCTTGCTCATTTTCTCTCCATCGGTACCGGGAATGTACATGGTGCTTTCTTGAACCTTACCTTCGGGTAGAACAAAGGTCTCTCCCAGTTGTGCATGAAAACGAGAAGCTACATCACGAGTAATCTCAAGATGCTGCATCTGGTCTTTTCCAACGGGTACAATATTGGCATCGTATAAAAGAATATCCGCGGCCATTAACATAGGGTAGGTAAACAATCCAGCGTTAACATCTTCCAAGCGGTCTGCTTTGTCCTTGAACGAATGCGCCAAGGTGAGCCTCTGAAACGGAAAAAAACAACTTAGGTACCAGGAAAGCTCTGTAGTCTGCGGTACGTCGCTCTGTCTATAAAAAACAGTTTGATCAATATCCAGTCCAAAAGCAAGCCAAGTGGAAGCTATAGCATAGGTATTTCTGCGTAATTCTTCCGCATTTTTAATCTGGGTGAGCGAATGCATATCCGCTATAAACAAGAACGATTCGTTCTTTGGGTCTTGCGCCATTTCTATCGCGGGTATGATAGCACCTAAGATATTTCCTAAATGTGGGGTGCCCGTACTTTGTATTCCTGTTAAAATTCTTGCCATTTGCTTATTTTCAAAGAAGCCCAAAGATAAAAGAAATGGGTTATACCTCATAAAATTGTTACTTTTGATTTTATGCCCAAACCACTTAAAAAAATAGGCTATACCTTGTACCGCATTTGGTTCTATATTCTGGTTGCCTTGCCCATCCTTTTGTTTTTTCCTTTTTTATTATTGAGTACGTTGTCCGAGAAATGGTATCCGCAGTTTTTTTGGATGGCCAGAAACCTTTGGGCCATGCCTATTTTGTATGGAATGTGGTGTCCGCCAAAAATATCTTGGGAGCAGAAAATAACAATGGGAAAGAGTTATATGCTCGTTGCAAACCATACCAGCATGTTAGATATAATGCTTATGCTTTATGTCAGCAAAAATCCTTTTGTGTTTGTTGGAAAGAAAGAATTGGCAAAGATTCCTCTTTTTGGATTTTTCTTTAAACGGGTGTGTATTATGGTAGATCGAAGCGACGCTAAAAGTAGAACAGCGGTTTACAGGCGTGCACAAAAACGATTGAGCCAAGGATTAAGTATCTGCATTTTTCCCGAAGGTGGAGTTCCGGATGATGAAAGCATTCTTCTGGATAATTTTAAAGACGGAGCCTTCAGAATGGCTATTGCCCATAAAATACCGGTCGTTCCCATGACGTTCTATGATAACAAAAAGCGATTCTCATTTTCATTTTTTAGTGGAGGTCCTGGGCTGGTTCGTGCTAAAGTGCATCGATTTTTTGAAACTAAAAAACTTTCCGAAGAGAATAAGGCGGGACTACGCGAAGAGGTGAGAGCGGTCATTTTGAATGAGCTTCAAACAAAATGACCGCTGCATAACCAAGACTAGTATAATATATAGACTAGGGATAGTACTGAAATAAATATCCAAAGAAGAACGGCCAAAACCATGGGACGGATACCTGTTTTCTTCAAGTCGTTTATAGAAATAGTCGAACCCACTAGAAACAAGGTCAATACCAAAAGATGTTTAGAGCCTGATACTAGAAGACTAGTTGCCGGTGCAGGGATAAGGTGGTAACTGTTTACGAGTATCGCTCCAATAAAAAGAAGGATGAAATACGGCCACTTCACTTTTTCGCCTTTGGTTTTAAAAACAAACATAGAGAGAAGGGATAGTGGAATAATCCAGAGCATACGTGATAATTTCACGGTAGTAGCTATTCTTAATGCTTCATCACCATAGCCTAAAGCGGCACCAACCACAGAACTTGTATCATGTATTGCCACAGCACACCAGAGTCCGAATTGGTGTTGAGTGAGGTTTAGGTAATGTCCAACAGCCGGAAAAACAAATAAGGCTACAGAGTTTAACAGGAACACGACGCCTAAGGCAATACTTATGCTTTTACTTTTTGCGTTGATTACGGGAGAAATGGCCGCAATGGCACTACCACCACAAACTGAAGTTCCAGAGGTAATCAAATGTCCTAGTTTGGTGTCTAATTTTAGAAGTTTTGTGAGGAGAAAGCCTAGGCTTACGGTTAAAAGAATGGATAAGAAAGTTAAGGTAAAACCTTCTTTACTGGTCTCCAAGGTTTCTTTTATGAACATACCAAACCCTAAACCTACTACAGATACCTTAAGAAAGGAATGAATGGCCTTATGGCAATATGCCTTAAACGGATTATTAAAAAATAAGGTAAAACCAAAACCAAGAAGTAGTGCCGTAGGGCTATTTACCCATCCGCTAACTACTAATAATGCTAATCCTATAAATATTGCTTTTGTCATTCTATCTTTCATATCAACTTCATTTACTGATACAAAAATAGGGGCGTTAAATTACTTTTAAGCAATTTAATATGCTATAGGAAATAACTAAAAGTTATAGTTGTTTCTGGCGAATTTTTCAAAGTACTCCATTACGTTAGATTGATAGCCTGTTCTAGAAACAAAGTAAAACCAACGTTCAATGGAAATATTCTTAATGTCTATAATTTTCAATTTATTGGCAATGAGGTCTTCATTTATAGCATGAATGGATAGTAGGGCAAAAGTATCCGAGTGGTAGAGATAATGTTTAATAGCTTCGGTGCTATTTAGGGTAACAATGTTGTTCAGTTTTTTAATCTGATGCTCTTTTAGAAAGTGGTAGATAATTTCTCTGGTACCGGAACCCATTTCCCGCTCGATCATAGGTAGTTTCTGAAGGGTCTCTGTGGGTATCGTATTTTGTTTGAAAGCCGAATTTTTGACGCTGGTAACCAGTACAATTTCGTCTTTTATAAATTTTTTATAGTGCAGTTTGCGGTTGGTGTTGCTGCCTTCCGTGATGCCAAAATTTAATTGTTGGTTTAGAATGGATTCTTCTATTTCTTCTGAATTGCCACTTTTTATATCAAAATGGGTATGTGGATGCTGCGTTCTAAACTTCGCAATAATCTTTGGAACTATATGGTTGATTAAGGTGGTACTTGCTCCAAAGTGAATGGAATCAGGAATATGTTCTTTCTGATGCAGAAACTGATTTTCTATTTCGGAATGTATATCTAGTATTCTATTGGCATAGACTAGAAAAGCTTTTCCGTCTTCTGTAAGTTCAATTGAATTCCGTTTTCTAAGAAAGAAAGTGGTTTTGTATTCATCTTCAATAGTACGGATGGCTTTGGATACGGCTGGTTGTGATATAAAAAGTTGCTCTGCCGCTTTTGTGAAACTAGAGTGAAATGCCACCGCCTTAAAAATTTGAAGCTTCTGTTTCATCAATCAGTTTTTACAGTGTGCAAACTACCTAAAAATAAAGAAGGGCTGAGAATAAATTTAGAATTTAAAATTAAGTCCACTGTAAACCCCAATGGTAAACGGATTGAAATCTCCGGATACATCTGAGAAGGTATTCAATTGATATTTAAAAACTGGTTCTACGTTAAAACGTATTTTAGGAGTGAATTTGTAATTAACACCAAACCCAATGTTGGTACTAAAGTTAACGGAGTTCACATTGTTCGCTTCACCTATTTCGGTTGTTAACTCCCCTGATGTAAGGGTTACGGAGTTGTCTATCAGAAACAATGAGCTTACACCGCCCAGTATATTCAAGCCAAATTTGCGATCTATCAATGCGTAGTCAAGCTCTAAAGGCACCTCTAGATATCCAAATTGCTGTGCCATGGTGCCGTTTCTTTGGTTAGGATTAGCGTCTGTGACTTCAAAAGCAAACATAGCATCGGCATTTGCCAGACTATTAAAGTTGCTATTTTGGCCGGTGACCACTATGTTTTTTGCAGTACTGGCATAGTTAATATTCTGTATTTTTTCTGAGGAGGCTTCTTGTAAGGTAGAGGTAAAACCAACATCATTGGTGTCATACCCATAGTCTACTTTATTTAGCCCGGAACGTATGCTTAATTTATCATTTAAAGCATAGGCAACGGTTAGACCGTAGCTAAGGTTAGTATTCCCGGATTTAGAATTTTCATTAAAAATGGAATTTACTGGCGAACCGTCACCAATTGCATTGTAATAAACGGGAGCAACATTGGGTCCTGCAGACCAACGACCGGTTTTTTCAGTGCTTACAATTTCTTCCTCAGCTTCAATTTCATCAAAAATGGATTTCATTTCGTTTTCCTCTTTCTCTTTTTGAACGGACGTGATGTTTTCTACTATTTCTGTTTGGGAAACTGAAGCTGGATCATCGTCTTTTCGAAGTTTCGTTTCTGGGCTATCTGCATTGTTTATGTTTGAAGCTATGCCGATTGAATCACTAACGTTAGTTTTTGATGTTTCTATATGCTCTTCGTTTGAGGGAGAATGGTTTGATGCTGTTATAGGTTGATTGTCTTTTTCCAGGTTGGAAGCATAGTCAGGTTTGTTAGAGGTACTCATAATGGTTCTAGTATTTTCGGTACCATTTGGTTTTTTTTCTGTTTGAGCAACTTCTGTGGTTATATTTGATTTTAAACCTGACTTTTCGTACGTACTTTTGTGAGAATTAGTTTGAATCTCGTCAGCATTCAAAGTAGTCGTAGTTTTGTGCTTTGTTTCCTTATTTGAGGACTCTGGGGTTATTTCAGAATATGTGGATATACTAGACTCATTTTCAACAACTTCGTCTGTGTTGTCTAAAATAAACTCATTGGTATTTTTAGGGGTGTTTTCAATTGTATTTTCCTTTTGGTCAACATCTGTGAAACTACTAGGAGCTTCGTTTTTAGTCTCAAAGGGATAGAAAGCAACTAATCCAATAACCAATGCCGCTGCAGCTCCGCCCAGGGTCCACCAGATAGGAAAGGCCCTTTTCTTTTTCTTCTTGTTCAGAGAGGCTTCAATGGATGTCCAGACCCTTGGGTCCGGCACCTCCTCAAAGTCGCGAAACTTTTCCTGAAACAGGTTTTCTATATTTTTTTTACTCATTATTCAATGCTTAGGTACTTGGTATTTTGTTTTTTTGATGTACTCTTTTTCAAAGGTCAAACGCAAAATCCTATCAAAAGGAAGATGAGTAGGCCAATGATGGCTTTATTCTTTGTAATCTCTATTTTTTCTTTTAACAACTTGCGTGCTCTGGCCAGATTACTTTTTGATGTGCCCTGGGTGGTACCTAAAAGCTCGCTGATTTCTTTGTGGGTATACCCGTCTAAAACATATAGGTTGAATGTAAGGCGGTATTTATCCGGTAATTCTTGAATGTGTTTTAGTAATACGTCTAAACTTAAATTTTCATAGCTGCTATCCAATACCGTTTCTGTATCTTCAATTGCATCGCTTACTAAGCTTAAAGGCTCATCTTTACGGTATTTTTGAAGTACGGTATTGACGGTAATACGCTTTAGCCACCCTTCAAAAGAGCCCTTGTGTTTAAACTGCCCCACTTTTTCATAAATGACCAAAAAACTGTCATGCAAATTGTCTTCGGCTTCCGTGCGGTTACGCGAATACTTTAAGCAGATACCGAACAAGGTGCGAGAATAATCGCGATACAATTGTTCTTGTGCCTTGCGGTTTCCTTTTTTGCAATTAATAATGAGTTCTTCTAGACCCAAAGTGACGGCGTGTTTTTTAAAACATTTGGTTAATCGTTATATACTTGCTTAAAAAAGTTCTTGTGAAGTACTTACGATTTAGGTTAAAGATAATTATTCTTTCACTGGCACTTCAATTTCTATAAATTCAGCTTCTCCCTCAACATCATCGCCCGTATAAAATCTAAAAATATAAGGTTCGGTATAAAGAACTTCAAACTGAAATAAATCTTCAATTTCATCATTAACGTCGGCGCAAGAATCTTTCTCTAAAGCAATACCAATGGCAGAAACGGTCCTAATTTGACTAGTGTCCGTAAAAGAACGGGTCACATCAAACCGATCAAATAAATTACAATCGTTAGTTCTTAGAATGTTAACATTTACATCATATACTTCTCCGAGTTCAAAGGTATCCGGCAAAGTGGCTCCTGTAATTTCTAAAGGCGTATACTTAAAGTTTATGTCGTCATCATTTAAACTACAAGATACTGTAGTTAGCGCAAATGCAATTGTTAAAAGCTTAAGGTACAATTTACCCATAGTATTCAAATTTTTTATAATAGATGGAAAATTGTTACAAGGGTTGCGTGAAGTATTCTTAAGCTTAGGTTAAAGCGTTGCGCCGTTATTATACGATTATCAATAGTCGTATAATAACGGCGCAAGGTACTCTTAAAGGAAGATATTCCTAATTATTCTTTTAGAGCTTTAATAGCAGCTCTGATTTTTCCGTCCAATTCTTCAAAAAGTTCTGGGTTGTCTAATAATAAGGACTTTACGGCATCACGGCCTTGTCCTAATTTTGTATCTCCATAACTGAACCAAGAACCACTTTTCTTAACGATTTCATACTCCACGCCAAGGTCGATTATCTCTCCGACTTTAGAGATTCCTTCGCCATACATAATATCAAACTCAGTAGTTCTAAATGGCGGTGCAACTTTGTTCTTCACAACTTTTACACGGGTTTTGTTCCCTTGAACATTACCATCTGTATCCTTAATTTGTGTAGATCTACGAATGTCAAGTCGTACCGAAGCGTAGAATTTTAATGCGTTACCACCAGTAGTTGTTTCAGGGTTTCCGAACATTACGCCAATTTTCTCACGTAACTGGTTAATGAAGATTACGGTACAATTGGTTTTACTGATAGAACCGGTAAGCTTCCGAAGTGCTTGTGACATTAACCTTGCGTGAAGCCCCATTTTAGAGTCTCCCATTTCACCTTCAATCTCACTTTTAGGGGTCAACGCAGCAACGGAGTCAATAATAACAATGTCAATAGCACCAGAACGGATCAAGTTATCGGCAATTTCCAATGCTTGCTCACCATTATCCGGTTGAGAAATAATCAGGTTGTCAATATCAACACCTAGTTTTTGAGCATAAAAACGGTCAAAAGCGTGCTCTGCATCAATAAAAGCTGCAATTCCTCCGTTTTTTTGAGCTTCGGCAATAGCGTGTAAGGTCAAAGTGGTTTTACCCGATGATTCCGGACCGTAAATTTCAATGACTCTACCACGTGGGTAACCACCTACGCCTAAGGCTATATCTAGGCCTAATGAACCGGAAGGGATGATTTCAACATCTTCCACCACTCTATCGCCCATTTTCATTACGGCACCTTTTCCGTAAGTCTTATCTAATTTATCTAAGGTTAACTTAAGGGCTTTTAGTTTTGCATCTTTTTCCGAGCTCATATTTTCTTTTTTTTAAGGGATGCTAAATTAGCATTTCTTTTATCATAATGCCAGTTCTGCCATTCATTTTCTAAAAATAGGGTACGGGTTTTTTTCGCATTCGCAATACGTTAAAATTTCAATAATTATTATTCGGTTCGTAAGGTATCCGTTTGTTACACGTCTAAAACAGAAGTGTTTATTAAAAAAGTTGTTTCAATAACGCAACCTTGAAGGCGGCGTAGTATCTTATTTAAAATACTGTTCCGGTCATGAACCGGAAACTAACTCAAATAAGTGCCCCTTTTTAGTGTTAGGGGACAATGGTGATCGTTTCCTTTTTAATGTGTTCTTTAAAGATGCTATGAAGAAGAAAAATTGGAACGGTCAATAAAGAGCCTTGATTTTGTCAGGGCTCTTTTTTATTTTTTACTCGATATTCAAGTTGAATATTCCGATGCTTTACTTGAAATCTAAGTATATTCTATTTTATTGTTTCTTGAATCTACCCAAGGTAGTTTACGGTTGATGTTTGTCTTTTTACTTCCGTTCTACCGTTATTAAAACAATCCTCAATATTTCTTATCTTTGCCCACTTAAATTATTCTTTACAAACTTAAAACATTGGTATAGCATGCAACTGTACAATAACTTAAGTGCAAAAGAAAGAGCGGCACTTATTGAAGAAGCCGGTCAAGAACGTTTGACTATCTCTTTCTACAAATATGCACAGATCGGTAATCCGGAAATATTTAGAAATCATCTTTTCATCAATTGGAACGAATTGGACGTTCTTGGGCGAATTTATGTGGCTCACGAAGGGATAAATGCCCAATTATCCGTACCTGCCGAAAATTTTGAAGAATTTAAAACCCATTTGGACAGTATTTCTTTTTTGGAAAATGTTCGGTTGAATATCGCCATTGAGCAAGACAATCTCTCTTTCTTAAAATTAAAGGTAAAGGTGAGAAATAAAATTGTGGCAGATGGTCTGGTAGATGATACTTTTGATGTAACAAATAAAGGTATTCATGTTGATGCGGAAAAATTCAATGAACTTATAGAAGACCCAGATACGGTTCTGGTAGATATGCGTAATCACTATGAGAGCGAAATTGGTCATTTTAAAAAAGCTATTACCCCAGATGTTGATACGTTTAGGGATTCATTAGATATTATTGAAAAGGACCTTGAGAATCATAAAGAGGATAAGAAACTGGTCATGTACTGTACGGGTGGTATTAGATGTGAAAAAGCAAGTGCGTATTATAAGCATAAAGGCTTTAAGCAAGTATATCAATTGGAAGGTGGTATTATTGATTATACCCGCCAAGTGGAGAATAAAAACCTTGAAAATAAATTTTTAGGCAAAAACTTTGTTTTTGATCACCGACGCAGCGAGCGAATTACTGATGATGTAATTGCCAACTGTCACCAGTGTGGTAAACCATGTGACAACCATGTAAATTGTGCTAACGAAGCTTGTCACCTTTTGTTTATTCAATGTGATGAGTGCGCCCAAAAGATGGACAATTGCTGTTCGGACAGTTGTCAAGAAATAAATGCCTTGCCTTTTGAGGAACAGAAAGAACTGAGAAGGGGAAAAGGGGCCAGCAATAAAATTTTTAAAAAGGGAAGGTCAGAAGTCTTAAAGTTTAAAAAGTAAGATTTAAATTTTCTTATCCCCAAAACCCAGATGGGCAATTAGTGATACAATTGAAAGGATTAGACCAAGAGTAGATACACCCATCCATTGGTAGTGCTGCCACGCGTAAGCGCCTAACACGGTTCCAAGGGCACCTCCTAAGAAAAAGATAACCATATAAACCGTATTTACACGGTTACGGGCGTTCTCATTTCGGGAGAATATAATGTTCTGATTGGCAATATGAAGTGATTGTTGGCCAAGGTCTACCAGGATAACACCAATTATAATGCCTATGATTGAGTGATGGGAAAACAAAAATACAGCCCAAGAGAGAATTAAAACTAAGGTAGATATAATAACAATTCGGTTTTTGCTCATACGGTCGCTTAGTTTTCCTACTACTGTGGCTGCTAATGCGCCTACCACTCCAATAAGGCCAAACATACCGGTAATACCACTTCCATAGCCAAAATTATCCTCCATTAGAAAAACTAAAGTTGTCCAAAAAGCACTCAGCCCTGCAAATGAAAGTCCGCCTCTTACTGCTGCAAGTCGCAATGGAGGTTCGGTTTTAAAGAAATGAATTAATGATTTCATCAAGTCTTTATAACTGCCTTCATAAACAGGTTTGATCTGTGGCAATTTTAATTTTAAAACAATAAAAAGGATAAGCATCATTACCGTAGCTACAAAATACATAGTGCGCCAACCAAATTGCTCGCCAACAAAACCACTAATAGCACGACTTGCCAAAATACCAATCAGCAATCCGCTCATGACAATGCCAATGGCCCGGCCTCTATTTTTAGCATTTGATAATTGAGCAGCCATAGGAACGAACAGTTGTGGTAAAGCAGAGGTACACCCAATAAAGAAACTGGCAACAACAAGTAGCCATAATGAAGTTGAGAACCCTGCAGCCAATAGCGATATGAGCATAAGTGCAAAATCAAATTTCAATATTTTTTGATTGGATATCATGTCGCCCAAAGGAACTACAAAAAGCAACCCAAATGCATAGCCTAACTGAGAAGCCAATGCAACATTACTAACAGCAGATTCTGTTACCCCAAAACTTACTGAAATCATGTGCAGCAGAGGTTGGTTGTAGTACAGGTTGGCTACAATTAGACCAGCAGATAGGCTCATGAGATAGAGAACGGTATTGCTTAGGTTTTTTTGTTTTTCCATAGAATGGAGCATCCAATATTTTTAAACATAGAGGTAACTAGTACAAAGGAACGAAGAACCCGCCTAAGTTGAGATAACTTTCTATCACATTAAAAATTTAGTACCTTTACATATAAAATTAGTACGAACCTTATTTGGTCAAAAACCCCCGTTTAGACCAAACCAACATATAAAATATGGGCTGTAGCAGTTGTTCGACCGGTAAGGACGGACAACCTTCTGGTTGCAAGAATAATGGAACTTGTGGTACCGATGGTTGTAATAAATTAACCGTCTTTGATTGGCTTTCCAACATGTCGCTTCCTAATGGTGAAAAGCCGTTTGATTGCGTAGAAGTTCGATTTAAGAACAGTAGAAAAGAATTCTTCAGAAATAGTGAAAATCTATCCATTTCGATAGGTGATATTGTGGCAACACAAGCACAATCAGGTCATGACATTGGTATGGTTACCCTTGTTGGTGAATTGGTAAAAGTGCAAATGAAGCGCAAGAAGGTGGATTATAAAGACGAAAACCTTCCAAAAATCCACAGAAAAGCGTCGCAGAACGATATTGATAAATGGCAAAAATGCCGTGACCGAGAGGAAGAAATCAAGAAACGTGCACGAGAGATAGCGATTATTCTGAAGCTTCAAATGAAGATTTCAGATGTTGAATTTCAAGGTGATGGTTCCAAGGCCACGTTTTATTATACGGCAGAAGATCGTGTAGATTTCAGGCAGCTCATAAAAGATATGGCTAAAGCCTTTGGTATTCGCATAGAGATGCGCCAAATTGGGTATCGTCAAGAGGCTCAGCGCTTGGGTGGTATAGGTTCGTGCGGACGAGAATTATGTTGCTCAACTTGGTTGACCGATTTTAGATCAGTAAGTACTTCTGCGGCTCGTTACCAGCAATTATCATTGAATCCCCAAAAATTAGCAGGGCAGTGTGGTAAGCTAAAATGTTGCTTAAATTATGAGCTAGACATGTATCTAGACGCACTAAAAGATTTTCCACCTCAAGACACGAGATTGTTTACAGAAAAGGGTCTCGCATTCTGCCAAAAAACCGATATTTTCAAAGGAATGCTTTGGTTTTCCTATAAAGATGATCCGGCAAATTGGCATACGTTGACCAAGGAGCAGGTTCAGGAAATTCTTGCCAAAAATAAAAAGAAAGAAAAAGTTGCCAGCCTAGAGGAATATACGGTAGATAATTTCGTTAAGGAAGAAAAGGTGTTCGAGAATGTGGTTGGGCAAGATAGCCTTACCCGTTTTGACAGACCTAAGCGATCTTCAAGAAATAGAAATCGTAAGAAAAATAAAGCCAAAGCAAATAGTGGCGGAAACCATAATAACAACAATAAGAATAGAGGCAATAAACCTGCCAATGCAACAAATGCTTCAAAGAACAAAAGAAGGAGAAATAATAACCCTAAAAGGCAGCAAAAAAATGGCTAGGTTTTTACTGGTTTTTGCTGTTGTAGCCTTATGTTTTGCTTGTAATGATAATTTAGTGAAATCTGAATTTCAGGCTACTAAAGGCGGTTCATGGGGCAAAGAGGACAACATTGTTTTTTCGTTTTCTGAAATAGATACTACACAAAGACATAATATGTTCATTACGGTTCGTAATGACGCCACGTTCCCTTACAATAACCTGTTTTTAATTGCAGAATTGGAATTTCCTTCGGGAGAAACGGTGAAAGATACGTTGGAGTACGAGATGGCTTTACCAGATGGTACTTGGTTGGGAAAAGGATATGGTAGCATTAAAGAAAATAAATTATGGTACAAGGAAAACATCGTTTTTCCTTCCTCTGGCGTATATAATTTACGTATCTGGCATGCCATGCGAAAAAATGGTAGTGTTAACGGGGTTGAAAATTTAAAAGGCGTTACAGACGTCGGGTTTGAAATAGAAAAAAGTAACGAGTAACGTATTATGGCCAAGAAGGTGGTTGAAAAGAAAAAAACCAAAGGATATTTTAAATATATCAAGTGGTTCTGGATCCTGTTCACTTCAGGTATTCTATTAGTCGCATTAATATTTTTATTGGCTTCCGAGGGTCTTTTAGGTATAGATATGCCTGAATATGAATACCTAGAGAACCCACAGACCAATTTGGCTACAGAGATTATTTCTTCGGATGCCAAAACATTGGGTAAGTTTTATTTAGATGATAACCGTACTCCCGTACCTTACGATAGTCTTCCTCAGAATTTGGTGAATGCCCTTATTGCTACTGAAGATGCTCGTTTTTACGATCACTCCGGTATTGATGCTTTCGGGTTTATGAGAGCGTTGGCCTATCTAGGTAAAAAAGGGGGTGCCAGTACCATTACACAGCAGTTAGCACGGCAACTTTTTGTGGGCGTAAGGTCTAAGAATAAGGTAGAGGCCATACGTCAAAAAATAATGGAGTGGGTGCTAGCTACGCGTCTCGAAAGGCAATATACCAAAGAAGAGATTATTGCTATGTACCTCAATCAATATGATTTTCTTAATAACGCAGATGGGATACGTTCTGCGGCAAAAATATATTTTGGTAAAGAGCCACAGCAATTAAAGGTAGAAGAATCGGCAGTTTTGGTGGGAATGCTTAAAAACTCGTCCTATTTCAACCCAATTAGAAGAGAAGAATTGGTGACCAATCGTAGAAATACGGTATTGGGGCAGATGGCAAAATATGAGTTCATTACCGAGCATGAAAAAGACTCATTGCAGGCCATGAGGATGGATATTAATTTTAATCCAGAATCACATAAAGAAGGTTTGGCTACCTATTTTAGAATGTACTTGCAAGGTTTTATGAACGATTGGATTTCCAAGAATCCTAAACCTGCATTAGAAGGAGGCAGGGACAAATGGAATTTGTATCTAGATGGCCTTAAAATATACACGACTATAGATTCTAGAATGCAGGCTAATGCAGAAGATGCAGTTCGTAGTCACATGTCTAACCTTCAAGATGAGTTTTTTCACCAAAATACCCCTGATAGAAACCCAACGGCACCATTTTTAGATTTAGAGAAGTCTGATATAAATCGAATTTTGGAGCGTGCAATGAAAAATTCTCATCGTTGGCGACAAATGAAATCTGAGGGCAAATCTGAAGAGATAATCCGAGAATCTTTCAAGAAAAAGACAGAGATGACCGTTTTTGATTGGAATAGTGACGGTCGTGAGCGTGATACAATTATGACGCCTTTAGATTCTATTAGATACTATAAAACATTCTTGAGAGCCGCTATGATGTCTATGGAACCGCAGACAGGTCATGTAAAAGCTTGGGTTGGTGGTATAGATTATAGACACTTTCAGTATGATAATGTTATTCAAGGATCGCGTCAAGCAGGGTCTACTTTCAAGCCTTTCGTTTATGCTGCGGCTATAGATCAATTACGATTATCGCCTTGTGATGAACTACCGGATACGCAATATTGTATAGAAGCCGGAAAACATGGTAATATGGAGCCTTGGTGTCCAAAAAATGCCGATGGAAAATACTCTGGTAAAAATTATACGTTAAAAGCCGCACTGGCAAATTCGGTTAATACTGTAACCGCACAATTAATAGACCGTGTAGGTCCAAGGTCCGTGGTTTCCATTGTAAACAACCTAGGTCTGAACCGGGAAATTCTAGAGGTACCTTCCATAGCATTGGGTACGCCTGAAATAAATGTGTACGAGATGGTTGGTGCCTATGGTGCATTTGCCAATCAAGGGGTATATGTAAAGCCGGTTATGGTAACCCGCATTGAAGATAAAAACGGTACCGTTCTTTACGAATATGTCCCTGAAACCAAAGACGTGTTGAGTAAAGATGTAGCCTATGCCATGGTAGACCTAATGCAAGGTGTTACCGAAGGTGGTTCTGGTACGCGATTAAGACATTCATACCAAAAAAATACTACGGCTTATAAAGAGGTGATTACTGGATATCCTTACGGATTTACGAACCCAATAGCGGGTAAGACCGGCACGACACAAAATCAGAGTGATGGTTGGTTTATGGGTATGGTGCCTAACCTGGTAACCGGTGTTTGGGTAGGTGGTGAAGAAAGGTCGGTACACTTTAAATCCATAACGTATGGTCAAGGGGCTTCTATGGCGCTACCTATTTGGGGGCTGTACATGAAAAAGAACTATGAGAATAAGGATTTAGGTATTTCCGATGGGGAATTTGATAAACCTGAAAACATGTCCATAAATATAGACTGTAGTAAAGTTGAAGAGGATAATGATGAAAATGAAGGCTTGGATGATGATTTAGACGACTTGGATTTTTAAAGAATAGAAGCAGATAATTGCTTGGGAAATTGCCCGTGACTTTCACCGAAAGTCACGGGCAATTTCGTTTTAAAATTGTAACTTGACTGCAATAGAAATCTTTTATTCCTTTAGTATGATCTCTAAAAAAGTAACTGATGTAAAAGAAGCCTTGCAGGGTATTCAAGACGGAATGACCTTTATGCTAGGTGGTTTTGGGCTGTGTGGAATTCCGGAAAACGCGATTACCGCACTTGTAGAATCCAACATCAAGGATATTACTTGTATTTCCAATAATGCCGGGGTGGATGATTTTGGGCTAGGATTGCTATTGCACAAGCATCAGATTAAAAAAATGATATCTTCTTACGTAGGAGAGAACGAAGAGTTTGAACGGCAAATGTTAAGTGGCGAATTGGAAGTGGAATTGACTCCGCAAGGTACATTAGCCGAAAAATGCCGTGCGGCACAAGCAGGTTTTCCTGCTTTCTATACGCCGGCGGGTTATGGTACCGAAGTTGCAGAAGGTAAGGAAACCCGGGAGTTTAACGGAAAAATGTATGTGCTGGAGGAAGCGTTTAATGCGGATTTTGCATTTGTAAAAGCATGGAAGGGAGATGAAGCCGGAAACCTAATTTTTAAGGGTACCGCCAGAAACTTTAACCCCTGTATGTGTGGAGCGGCCAAAATTACCGTTGCCGAAGTTGAAGAGCTTGTTCCTGCAGGCGAATTAGACCCAAATCAAGTGCATGTCCCAGGTATATTCATTCAACGTATTTTCCAAGGTAAAAACTATGAAAAACGGATTGAACAACTTACTGTGCGTCCGCACAATTAATTAATGATTCAATGTGTTAATGTAGCAATTAAGCACCTTAAAGAGATTATTTTTAAAATAGTATAATGGTCAAAAAGGAGAATCCAGTTGTTGTGAAATCAATAGATTTTGCTTTGAAAATTATAGATTTTTGTGAAGTGCTAAAGGAAAAAGGAAAGTTTGTAATTGCCAATCAACTTTTAAAATCTGGTACTAGTATTGGAGCAAATATTCATGAAGCTCAAAATGCTGAAAGTAGGGTAGACTTTATACACAAAATTAAAATAGCATTAAAAGAGCTAGAGGAAACTAAATATTGGTTGATATTATGTGAACGAGCTACATCGTATCCTTTCAAACAGGATTTGAAAATGGATATAAATGAACTCGGTTTAATTATGTACAAAATTGTGAGTACCAGCAAAAAAAATCAACAAAAGTAACATTGGTACATTTTCTCATTTTTTAATTGATACATTAGTTATGTTAGATAAAAACGGAATCGCAAAACGAATTGCAAAAGAGGTCAAAGACGGATACTATGTAAATTTGGGTATTGGTATTCCTACTTTGGTGGCCAACTTTGTGAGAGATGATATAAATGTAGAGTTTCAGAGTGAAAACGGCGTCCTAGGCATGGGGCCTTTTCCTTTTGAAGGGGAGGAGGATGCCGATATAATCAACGCGGGAAAGCAGACCATTACTACACTTAACGGAGCGTCTTTTTTTGATTCTGCAACCAGTTTTGCTATGATTAGGGGTAAACATGTAGATCTTACTATTCTAGGTGCCATGGAAGTTTCTGAAACTGGCGATATTGCCAACTGGAAAATTCCGGGTAAAATGGTCAAAGGTATGGGTGGTGCTATGGATTTGGTAGCCTCTGCAGAGAATATAATTGTAGCCATGATGCATACCAATCGTGCTGGAGAATCTAAACTTCTGAAAAAATGCAGCTTACCACTTACTGGTGTAGGCTGCGTAACCAAAATAGTTACCAACTTAGCTGTAATAGAGGTAACCCCAAAAGGGTTTAAACTTCTTGAGCGTGCACCCGGTGTTTCTGTAGATGATATTAAAAAGGCTACGGAAGGTGTTTTAATTGTGGATGGAGATGTCCCTGAAATGATTTTGTAAGTAAAACCTCCTAATCATTTTACGGTAATTTTTGTAAGAAAATTGTCAATAAGGTTCTTCACAACAGATTTATACCGCTTCACAACAACTTTTTTTTTGATAACATCTTTGGCTGTATTTTTATGGTGTTATTAATCGAAAGTCGCATCCCAAATCCGATTTTACCTAAACTTACGACCTATGGAAGCCCAAATTAACCAAACATCTGAAGAGATTCAAGTGTACAAAAATGATTTTTTCAGCGGAATTGTCATGCTGACCAGAAAATTATTTATGCTGTAAAGCATTTCGAAAAAAATTAAAAAAAAGTGGCTCACCCAAAGGCCGCTTTTTTTTATGCCTTTTTTTTAAGGTTTGCATCAGATTTAAAACGACTGAAGAATGTCAATAGCTTGTTTCAAAGTTTCATTTTTCTTTGCAAAACAAAATCGTAAAACCCCGTCTTGACGATTATTCGCATTAAAAGAAGATATGGGTATGCTTGCCAATTTGTACTCTGTAATCAATCGCTTTGCTAAATCTTCATCACTCTCCTCTGTAATTTTACTATAGTCCAACAGCTGAAAATACGTTCCCTCAGAGGGTTTGAATTTAAACTTGGAGCCTTTTAATCCTTCTAAAAATAAATCTCTTTTTTCTTGATAGAAAGAAGGTAGGCTTAGATAGTTTTCCTCTTTCCATAAATAGTCCGCCATGGCGCGTTGCACAGGGTGGTCAACACAAAACACAGCAAACTGATGTGTTTTTCTAAATTCACGCATCAAAACTTCTGGAGCGGCGCAATAACCTATTTTCCATCCGGTTACGTGAAAAGTTTTTCCAAAAGAGGCACAAACAAAACTACGCTGTGCTAAATCATCAAACCTAGAAGCACTTTGATGTGCATTTCCATCAAAAATAATATGCTCATAAACCTCGTCGCTAACCACAATGCAGTTGGTAGGCTTTAGAATTTCCTGAAGCTGCAGCATATCCTCTTTAGAGAAAATCCGCCCGCTTGGGTTATGGGGTGTATTAATGATTACCATTCGGGTTTTCTCTGAAATTTTGTTCTTGAACGCTTGCCAATCGGGTTTGTAACCATCAGCGTCCAATTGTACGTAAATGGGAATTCCGCCATTGAGTTCAATTGCTGGCTCGTAGCAATCATAAGCAGGTTTGAATACGACCACCTCGTCACCTTTGTTTACAAACGCCGTAATAGCTGTAAAAATAGCCTGCGTAGCCCCAACGGTGACGGTAATTTCAGTTTCGGGTTTATAGATTCTATTATGAAGGATTTCAATTTTTTGAGAAATAATTTCCCTGAGACGATAATACCCTTGCATTGGGGCATATTGGTTATGACCTTTTTGCATGGCGTTGGTAACCAAATTTCTTAGTTTCTGATCCACTTCAAAATTTGGAAAACCCTGAGATAAATCTATGGCGTTATGCTTGCGGGCCAGATTACCCACAGTAGTAAAAATTGTAGTCTTCGCATTAGGAAGTTTAGATGAAAATTTCAAGTGAGAAGAAGCCATTTGAAGTTATTCGGTTAAGATTTCAATTTACAACTTTAAAAGGCATATACTTTTTCTTTTTTTAATAAACTTAGTTACAATCTCTTATATTTATGCATCCAAAATATGTAATATGTGTAATTTTCGAACCTTAGTTTTTATACTTTCCGTAGTTTTTGTTTCTAATACGGCTATTTCTCAATCATCTCAGTCCAAAAAAATGAAAGCGCTTATTGTGGACGGCCAGAACAATCATGATCAATGGCCTAAAATCACATATATATTAAAAACCGAAATGGAGAATACCGGTCTATTTACGGTTGAGGTGGCTCGTTCGGAATATACATGGAAGGGAGATAAATACATTTCGGAGTTTCCAATAGCCGGTGTTCAGGAAACGGAGGCAAAAGAAAAGCCGGAACATGACCCAAATTATAGTCCCAAGTTTTCAAAGTACGATGTGGTCATCTGTAATTTTGGATGGAATGCTGCTCCATGGCCTGAGGAAACACAAAAGAAATTTGAGAAATACATCAAAAAAGGAGGTGGACTTGTTGTTTTTCACGCGGCCGATAATTCCTTCCCTAAATGGGAAGCTTATAACGAAATGATTGGTTTAGGAGGTTGGGGAGACCGAACCGAAAAAGATGGTCCGTATGTGTATTACAATAATGACGGCGAACTTATTCGTGATGATAGTCCTGGGAGTGCCGGTGCACATGGCCCACAGAGCGAATATCAAATTCAGATAAGAGAAGAGCACCCAATTACAAAGGGAATGCCCCCTATGTGGTTACATACCAAAGATGAATTGTACAATAGCCTTCGAGGGCCCGCAGAGAATATGAAGGTTTTAGCAACGGCATATTCCGATCCGGAAAATAAAGGCACTGATAGACATGAACCTGCTTTAATGTCTTTAGAGTATGGTAAAGGGCGCATATTCCATAATATTATGGGGCATGTGGATTACTCGGTGGAATGTGTTGGCTTTTTAACCAGTATGCTTAGAGGCGCTGAATGGGCCGCTACAGGAAAGGTAACACAAGCGATTCCAGAGGATTTCCCGACTGCCGACAAAACAAGTTCAAGAAAGATCAATAAATAATATGGAGCTTACTTTAAGCATTCCTGCTTTGCTCTTTCCGGCAATCTCACTAACTATGTTGGCGTATAATGCACGATATTTAGCCATTGCTGCATTGATCAGGCAATTGCATCAGAAGTATGAAGAAACGTCCTCGCCTGCAATTGCCCTACAGGTAAAAAAGTTGCGAAAGCGTTTGTCCATAATCAAGAATATGCAGGCGACTGCAATATTCAGTTTTTTATTGGCAGTGATTACCATGAGTTTAATTTATCTGGAATTCGGCTTTTGGGCCAACCTCGTTTTTGGCATCAGTCTTTTGGCGCTTATGGTTTCGTTGATGCTCTCCTTGGTGGAAGTTCAGTTATCTACCAAGGCACTGGAAATTCAGCTAGAGGATATGGAAAAATAGGATTTTTTGGTTTGAAAAGAGTTATTTCACAAAACCAACTGCATAGTCTAATTTATACATTGCTAAAGTGACTTGCTCTTGGGCAAAGCCTCGTTTTTCGCTTGTTATTGGTCGATGAACGACCGTATTTCTTGATGTCTATTGGTAAAAGGAATTCCAAACAAACCTGTTGGTCGGTTTTTTTTAAGGCTATTTTGACTAGGCGGAATCACCTACTCTTTGCCAACTCGACTAAACTTCATGGATATCGGACGAATGGCTGTTATCTATCCGCTTGTATGACACCTTCATTGGTAGGTTTCCCAATATGAAATAAAGCTTCCCCTTGATTGACTACCGCTTGGTGATTAATGCAAAAAACTAGACCATCAAAAGGCGCTTTTACGGTTTTCTTTCTTTTGGCGTAAGGGTCGGATACAATGCCTAAAACTTGTCCTTTTCGAATTTCACTTCCGTTGGATATACTGGGAACAAACATACCCGCAGTTGGTGCGCGCAACCATTTTCTTTCGCCAAGATGAACGGTATTGTTCCGTTCAATATATTTGGGGTCTAGGGTCGTAACCATATCAAGGTGCTTCATGACGTTGAGAATTCCTTGCATACCTTCAATAATGGAATACTCATCAAAACGCATACTTTCACCTGCTTCGAAAACCACCGTAGGTTTTTTCAATAAAAAAGCCGCATTTCTAAACGAGCCTTTTATAAGTTTGGAGGCAAATGAAATTGGTGCATTGAATACCTTGGCCAGTTTTTCACTCTGCTCATCATTGTGGGTGTATCTAATTTGAGGAAAGTTATGCCGTTGACCTCCGCCCGTGTGCAAATCTATTCCATAATCTATTTGAGAAAGAATAGCTGAGGTATAGTGATAAGCAATTCTACCGGCCATTGAGCCTGTTCTTGACCCAGGAAAGCTACGGTTTACATCTTTGCCATCAGGAACATCTCTTGAATAATGTATAAATCCGAAGATATTCAGAATGGGAACGGCAATTACTGCGCCTCTAGTGATATTGAATCGTTTTTCAGATAACATACGGCGTACAATTTCAATACCATTGATTTCATCCCCATGCAGACCCGCTTGTACCAAAAGTGTTGGGCCTGGTTTTTTGGCATTGAAAACGTAAACTGGTATGTCTATTAAGGTTCCAGTAGGAAGCCTGTCAATACTAATATTCAACAGTTTTGTCTCTCCAGGCTTTACGCTTTCGCCCTCAATGGTAATTGTTTTATTGGTTTTCATATATGCTCCCGATGTTCCTTTTTTCTAAGTTTACTTTCTCTTTTTTCTACAGTTTCGTTCTACGAACCGCACAATTTCTTTAGCAATATTAACACCTGTAGCTGCTTCTATCCCCTGAAGACCGGGTGAGGCGTTCACTTCAATTAACAATGGCCCTTTTTTTGAACGGATGAGATCTACGCCGGCTACACCAAGTCCTATATATTTGGCCGCATTTAGTGCCATGGTTTCTTCTTTTTTGGTGAGTTGCACAGCTTCGGTGCTTCCTCCACGATGAACATTAGATCTAAATTCATCATTTCCACTGCTGCGCTTCATGCTTGCCACAACTTTATCACCAACCACAAAAGCACGAATGTCTTCGCCATTACTTTCTTCAATAAACTCCTGCAAGAGAATACTGGTATCCATTTTATAAAAAGTATCAATAATAGATTTAGCAGATTTTTTAGTTTCTGCCAAAACAACACCTAGCCCGTGCGTGCCTTCCTGTAGTTTTATAATGAGAGGAGTACCTCCCAATAATTCAATCTGTTGCTCAATATTGTCAGGGTCTATGGAAAACAAGGTGTCCGGAATAGGAATTCCTTTATTTGCCATAAACTGAAGTGCCTTTATCTTGTTTCTGGCTTTTGAAATACCTTGTGAATGTGCGGAGCTAAAAACCTCGTTCATCTCAAATTGTTTTACAACGGCCGCTCCATGGCGCGTGACTTTAGTGCCTATACGCGGAATAATGGCATCAAAAGCATCAATTATATTTTCTTCCCTAAAGAATACTTGAGGTTGGCCATTACCTATTTTTACGGAACACTTGGTATGGTCTACCCATTCAATATAATGCCCTAAATTTTTGGCTTCGTTTGCTATTCTCTGGGTAGAATAGACATTCATGCTTACGGAAAGAAGACCAATATCCATAGTAGTAGTGTAGCTCTGAGTACGTTTTCACCCTTAATATCGGTCAAAAAATGTATATACCGTAAACAAGAAGTGTAAATTGAAGCGCAAATGTACACATAGAAAATTTCCAAAGCCAACAACTATTTGCTTCTAGGGGTGAAATTTTTACTCGATAATCGGTATTAAATGCTCCGAGGCTAGCCTCGAAACCAAAGTGTATTCCTTTTGATGCCTTGTGAGCTTGCCGAGAGGTAGTTTACTTAAAACGTTTCTAAATACTTTGCTAAACGCTTACAAAGTTTGTTAAAGCCAAGCTTATGACCTAATTTTGTCTATAGTCTATAAACTAACTCCAACGTAATATAAAATGAGCGGATTGATAAAATCTTCGATAGCCCGAAAAGTGGTCATGGCCCTATCGGGTCTTTTTTTGGTCTTTTTTCTAGCACAACACTTTGTCATTAACATTACCTCTGTAATTGCACCGGATACTTTTAACGAGTGGTCGCATTTTATGGGTTATAATGGATTGGTGCAATATCTCTTGCAACCTGTTCTTATAGCTGGGGTAATTGTTCATTTTGCAATGGGTATTGCACTAGAATTAAAGAACAATAAAGCACGGACAATAAAGTACAAGAACTATAACGGCGGGGCCAATTCATCTTGGATGTCTAGGAATATGATTATTACCGGTTTGGTAGTTCTTGCTTTCCTTGGTTTGCACATGTATGATTTTTGGGTACAAGAGATATCTTATAAATACATAGCGGTTAACCCAGAAGACCCAACGCGTTACTTAGAGGAAACAGTTCATAAATTCCAGCCTTTCTGGCGTACAATTATTTATGTTATCTCATTTGTATTGTTGGCATTGCACTTGTGGCATGGTTTTGCTTCGTCTTTTCAGACGGTAGGGGTGAATAACAAATACTCTGCAGGCATTCAGACAGCTACTAAAATATATGCGATAGCAATCCCTTTAGGATTTATATTTATCGCACTTTATCATCATTTTAACCCAATAACACATTAATTATGGGCATATTGGATTCTAAAGTTCCAAAAGGGCCATTGGCCGCTAAATGGACCCAACATAAAAACGATATTAATCTCGTAAACCCAGCCAATAAACGTAATATAGATATTATCGTTGTGGGTACTGGGCTTGCAGGTGGTTCTGCCGCAGCTACTTTGGCGGAATTGGGCTATAACGTAAAAACATTTTGCTACCAAGATTCACCGCGTAGAGCGCACTCTATTGCAGCTCAAGGTGGAATTAACGCAGCAAAAAATTATCAAGGTGATGGCGATAGTCCTTATCGTCTTTTCTATGATACTATAAAAGGTGGTGATTACCGCTCTAGAGAAGCTAACGTGTACCGTTTAGCTGAAGAATCGGCTAATATTATTGACCAATGTGTTGCTCAAGGGGTTCCTTTTGCAAGAGAGTATGGCGGAATGTTAGATAACCGTTCTTTTGGTGGGGTATTGGTTTCGCGTACTTTTTATGCCAAAGGACAAACAGGACAGCAACTTTTATTGGGTGCTTATTCTGCCATGAACAGACAGATCAATCGTGGTAAGATACAATCGTTTAACCGTCATGAAATGATGGATATGGTTCTTGTTGATGGAAAAGCAAGAGGAATCATTGCGCGTGACTTGGTTACGGGTAAAATTGAACGTCACTCTGCTCACGCAGTTGTTTTGGCTACTGGAGGTTACGGAAACGTATTTTTCTTATCTACCAACGCAATGGGAAGTAATGTAATGGCAGCTTGGAGAGCACACCGTAGAGGAGCTTTCTTTGCAAACCCTTGCTTTACGCAAATTCACCCAACATGTATTCCAGTCTCTGGTGATCATCAATCTAAACTGACATTAATGTCGGAGTCGCTTCGTAATGATGGGCGTATTTGGGTTCCAAAACGAAAAGACGATGCTATTGCCATTAGAGAAGGTAAGTTGAAGCCTATTCAGCTTAAGGAAGAAGATCGTGATTATTACTTAGAAAGAAGATACCCTGCATTTGGAAACTTAGTGCCTCGTGATGTTGCATCACGTGCCGCTAAAGAACGTTGTGATGCCGGTTTTGGTGTTAATAAAACAGGTGAGGCCGTTTATTTGGATTTTGCTTCTGCAATTCAACGTTATGGAGAAGAAGAGGCGCTGACTCACGGTATCAAAAATGCCGATGATAAAGAAATTACACGTTTAGGTAAAAAAGTTGTTGAGGCTAAATACGGAAACCTTTTTCAGATGTACGAGAAAATCGTAGATGAGAACCCGTATGAGACGCCAATGATGATATACCCAGCGGTACACTACACAATGGGTGGTCTTTGGGTAGATTATAACTTACAAACAACTATAGAAGGATGTTACTGCGCAGGTGAAGCTAATTTTAGTGACCACGGTGCTAACCGTTTAGGAGCTTCGGCATTAATGCAAGGTCTGGCCGACGGTTATTTTGTGCTTCCTTATACTATAGGAGATTATCTTTCCAAAGATATTAGAACAGGAGCTATCCCAACGGATTCCCCAGAATTTGATGCAGCTGAAAAAACTGTTCAAGATAGATTGGACAAGTTGATGGCGGGTAGCGGTCAGCATTCAGTTGATTTTTATCACAAGAAATTGGGTAAAATCATGTGGGACAAGTGTGGTATGGCTAGAAACGCAGAGCACTTGCAAGAGGCTATTGATGAGATTTCTGCCCTCCGTGCGGATTTTTGGGCGAACGTAAAAATCCCTGGAAAAGCAGACGGAATGAACCAAGAATTGGAGAAAGCAGGCCGTGTGGCAGATTTTCTTGAGTTGGGTGAACTGTTCGCTAAAGATGCATTAACAAGAAATGAATCTTGTGGTGGCCACTTTAGAGAAGAGTACCAAACTGCGGAAGGAGAAGCATTGCGTGATGACGAGAACTTTAAATTTGTTTCCGCTTGGGAATACAAAGGAGAGCCTAAAGATGCAGTTTTGCATAAGGAGGAACTGAAGTACGAGAATATCGAATTAAAGACAAGAAGTTATAAATAGATAACTATGAAGCTTAATTTAAAAATATGGCGTCAAAAAGATGCCAACGCCAAAGGTGAATTGGTTACCTACCCTATAAAAGGTATAGAAGGCGATATGTCTTTCCTTGAAATGTTAGATGTTCTTAATGAAGAATTGATTAACAAAGGAGATGAGCCCGTACAATTTGATCATGACTGTCGTGAAGGAATCTGTGGTGCATGTTCATTGCAGATAAACGGTGAGCCTCATGGGCCTGACCGTTTGGTGACCACGTGTCAATTGCACATGCGTAAGTTTAATGATGGTGATACTATTGTTATTGAGCCTTTCCGTGCAACTGCATTTCCGGTAATAAACGATCTAATAGTAGATAGAAGTTCTTTTGATAGAATTCAGCAAGCTGGTGGTTACATCTCTGTAAACACATCTGGGAATACAGTTGATGCTAATGCTACGCCTATCAATAAACATGCAGCAGACGAAGCTATGGATGCCGCTACCTGTATTGGTTGTGGTGCTTGTGTAGCAGCTTGTAAGAACGCAAGTGCTATGTTGTTTACTTCTGCTAAAGTATCTCAGTTTGCTTTGTTGCCACAGGGGCAGGTAGAAGCAGTAGATAGAGTACAGAACATGGTGCGTCAGATGGACTTGGAAGGGTTCGGAAACTGTACCAATACCGGTGCATGTGAGATAGAATGTCCTAAAGGAATTTCTTTGGAGAACATTGCCCGAATGAATCGTGAATATTTAAGTGCGACCACCAAAGGATAAGACAGTACGAGTGTTTACCGCACTCTTTTAGATATAGAAAATCCCAAACTCCTATTTATGGAGTTTGGGATTTTTTGTTATTTTAAAGTATGTCCAAAGCATATTCCAAAGAACGAATTAAAGTCCCTCGGTTCAATGAAGAATCGGGTTTCTACACGACCCCAAAGCGCTCTAAAATCATGAGCAAAATAAGGGGAAAGAACACCAAGCCTGAACTGGCTTTCAGAAAAGCACTCTATGCCGCAGGTTATAGGTATCGCATTGATTATAAAAAACTGATCGGTAAGCCTGATATCGCATTAAAAAAGTACAAGACCGTCATATTTATAGATGGGGAATATTGGCACGGCCACAATTGGGAAGAAAGAAAACCCAAGGTGAAGACTAACCGCGAATTCTGGATTGCTAAAATAGAAAGGAACATGCAGCGCGATGAAGAAGTCAATGCCGAATTGGAGCGTTTAGGGTATAAGGTATTTCGTTTTTGGGAGACCGAAGTGAAGAAAGAATTAGATAGATGTTTGGCAGAAGTAATTGAACATTTAGAAGCTTATGGATAGAGCAAAAATCATCAGGTTTACCGTCAAGGCGTTCTGTATGTTGAGGTTATATTGCAAGTGAAATAAATTAATAATCATTTAAAATACAACATATATGAAGAGGATAGCAATTTTAGCTACAAATGGATTTGAAGAAAGTGAATTAAAATCTCCTAAGGAAGCTATGGAAAAGGAAGGCTTTCAGGTAGATATAGTAAGTTTGGGATCAGGAGAAATTAAAGGATGGGCAGATGGCAACTGGTCCAATTCCTATAAAGTAGATAAGACCATTAACGAGGTAACTGCCGATGATTATAATGCATTGATGTTACCAGGTGGGGTAATCAATCCTGATAAGCTAAGAAGAGAAGAAAAGGTATTGACCTTTGTTAGAGATTTCTTTAAGCAAGAAAAGCCAGTAGCGGCCATATGTCATGCGGCATGGACACTAATTAGCGCTGACGTTGTAAAAGGGCGTAAAATGACTAGTTTTAATTCTATTAAAGACGATTTGGTAAATGCTGGAGCGAACTGGGTAGACGAAGAGGTTGTAGTAGACCAAGGATTCGTTACCAGTAGAAACCCGAATGATTTACCAGCCTTTAATTCCAAGTTAGTCGAAGAAATAAAAGAAGGCAAGCATGAAGAACAGCATGCTTAATACTATAATGCCTAATATTTAATTTGAAAGCCCTTGTTTTTGCAAGGGCTTTTTGTTGCGAAATAGTGAAGTTCACCGATGAAATGAACCGTTTGTATTTTTCACAACAGACTCGCCTTAGTTCACAACAATAATTTAGGAGAGCAGGAAAACCGCCGTAAGTTTACAGTGTAATTAAGTGATAGCAATGACCCCAAATCAACTCTAGAACTTAACCGAAACAAGTAACGAATCCCAAGTCCGCTACTTAACCTACAAAGCTTACAAAAACATACCGGTCCCCACCGGAAAATCAAAAAAACCTACTTAAAAGAGAGCCCCGTTTTGGGGCTCTCTTTTTGTTCGTATCAGTTATAAAAATCTTATTTATTGGACTATCACCGAAGAAATGCACCTTTCATATTTTTCACAACAGACTCGCCTTAGTTCACAACAATAATTTAGGAGAGCGGGAAAACCGCCGTAAGTTTACAGTGTAATTAAGTGATAGCAATGACCCCAAATCAACTCTAGAACTTAACCGAAACAAGTAACGAATCCCAAGTCCGCTACTTAACCTACAGAGCTTATAAAAAATACCGGTCCCCACCGGAAAATCAAAAAAACCTACTTAAAAATAGAGCCCCGATTCGGGGCTCTATTTTGTTTTATAACCAAGTTGTCAATGCCTAATCAATGATGAAGGTAGCTTCTGAATGGTTTTTATTGCCCTTCAGCTGTACTGTATATTCACCTTTGGGCAAATAGGTCTTCTCGTCTTTTGCAACTTTAAGTTTTTGTTTATTCTTTTTTAAATATGATGCTTTCCCCTCTTTTGTAAAAGTTAGATCATAAGAAAGAATATTTAGTCCTTTATCAGCATTAACCGATGTTTCACTTACTATAATACCTTCGGAGGTACGAATTTCCGCCGTAAAATTCTGCTCTTTAAAACTATAAAAAGTGATGTCAAGCCCAGGTGTATTCGGTTTGGACCAAGTGCTGGTAGCATTTCCCCAGTTATCGGAGTGTTTTATGTCATCTAGTTTAAAAACATGTACATCTTTAGCAAGTAGTTCCGATGTCATTTTTTGTAAGGTCGAAATATCGGCTTTATAAATACTTCGTCCATGAGTGCCAATTAACAGGTGTTTGGCTTCCGGTTGAATTACTAAATCATGAACGGCAACATTGGGCATTCCATTTTGGAAAACTTCCCAAGAATTGCCTTGATCAAAAGAAGTGTAGAGTCCGTTATCGGTGCCGACGAAGAGGAGGTTTTCGTTCTCGGGATCTTCGATAATTACATTTACGGGCGAATCAGGAATTCCGGAAGAAATGGTCGTCCATGTCTTTCCATGATCTTCGCTTTTAAAAATATAAGGCGTAAAATCATCCCAGCGGTATCCGTTTAAGCTAACGTATACCCTTTCTCTTTTGTGTTTGGAAGCCACAATACGGCTCATCCAAAGATTAGGGCCGTTCTGTAAGTTCTTAAGGTTCAAAAACTGAGATAAATCTATATTTTTTGAAATGTTGTCCCAATTGGCTCCACTATCTTTTGAGATGTGTATGAGTCCGTCATCACTACCTGCATAAAGCAATCCAAAGGAAAAAGGAGATTCCGAAAGGGTTGTGAGCGTACCGTATGCTACGTTACCTTTTTTGCCACCATGGGTCAGATCTGGTGAAATAGTTTCCCAATCATCACCTTGGTTCATGGATCGGTGTAGTTTGTTTCCCCCTAAATAAAGAATATCTTGGTTGTGAGGAGATAGTAAAATAGGGGTTTGCCAATTGAATCGATAAGGTGGCTCACCCAATTCATGCTTAGGCTGAATGTAATATCGCTTTCCAGTATTTTTGTTAATACGATAATAATTGCCAAATTGATATCCTGTATATACAGTAGTATGGTTGCGACTATCAATCGCTATCTGCATGCCGTCTCCTCCCATAAGGGATTTCCAAGGATATTCTCCGGTTTGATGCCATTTTGAATCTTCTTTCGCATTATGTGGGCCTTCCCAAACACCATTGTCCTGAAGGCCTCCGTACACATGATAGGGCTCTTGGTTGTCCACGTTTATTGCATAAAACTGCCCAACGGAGGGTGAGTTGTTTTTAATCCAATTTGCACCATCGTCATAAGAAATGTTCACTCCGCCATCATTACCGTTAATTAAGTGGCCAGGCTTTTGAGGGTTCATCCATAGCGCATGGTGATCGGCATGTACGTTCTTTCCATTAATAGAGGTGTAGGTTTTACCCCCATCAACGGATTTTATAATGGGCACACCTCCCAAATATATTTTATTTATATCATTAGGGTCTACTCGTATTTCTCCAAAATAGTAACCGTAGCTGTAGAGTAATCCGTCAATATAATCCTCATTTTGTTTTTTCCAGGTTTTGCCGCCATCATCGCTACGATACACTTCGGCGCCAATTACTGGCGTATCAAAAAGAGAAGTGTTCGCATTTTCCAAACACGTAGTAATATCTGCGGGTTTTGCGACACCGCTGCGAATCATTTGCTTCACATTTTCCGCACGGTATTTTTCTTGAAAATTATTGGTTTTAAGAAAGGCATTAAGCTTCTTGTCATCTAGTTTTAGAAACTCCGACTCGGACATTGATTTAAAATCTTCTTTAGATAATTCCTCGTTTTTTTTATCTGAATCTTCGGTTTTCTCACGGTGGTTCTGATTGTCAAGAAGGGCGTAAACCGTATTTTCATCGTAAACCGCTAGCCCTATACGTCCCACGCCGTAATCAGTAGGAAAGCCACTGGCATCCGTAGAAATTTTCTCCCATGAAGTTCCTCCATCCGTACTTTTATAAATATTTGAATCATTTCCATTCCCAAGAAAATCCCATGCTTTTCTATCCTTTTCCCAAGCAGAAGCGTATAGAATATTGAAGTTATTTGGAGTTTGAGCTATATCGATTATTCCCGCTGTATCGCTCACAAACAATGTTTTTTTCCATGTTTTGCCACCGTCTGAGGTTTTGTAAATACCTCGTTCAGTATTTGCTGAATATAGATGTCCGGTAACCCCAATTACAACTTCATTTGGATTTTTATTGTTAATAAGAATGCGACCTATGTGATGCGAATCGTTCAAACCCATATGCTGCCACGTTTTACCGTGGTCCGTAGATTTTAAAATTCCGATACCCGCATAAGAAGACCTTGAGGCATTGTTTTCGCCTGTCCCTACCCAAATTGTATGCGTTTTCCAATGCACGGCAATATCACCAATGTTTTGCGTTTCAGAATTGTCCATTACCGGGGTAAAAGATGTGCCATTGTTATTGGTGTACCATAGTCCACCACTGGCATAAGCAGCATAGAATTCTATGGGATTACCTGGGTTGACATCTAGGTCCACAACTCTTCCGCTCATAACGGTGGGTCCAATATTCTGTAATGGTATATTTTTTACCAAGGATGTGGACGCCATCTGTTCCTTTTGAAGAAGCGCTTTTGAAATCTTTTCTGCGGATGTAGGCGTAATTTGTGCAAACATTTGTAAGCCCAAAAAGAGAAATAGGGCAGCGATGGAAAATTTCATAAAATAGATTTTCTTTAAGATGAAAGTAGACAAAACTGGATTAAAATACAGTCTTACAACCGTAAAGTACAGATTATACTTACAAGTAAACCCTGATATACTAACAGTTAACGAGAAAACAGTTAAAAATCGTAGTTTCTATTGTGTCCTAGCTTAAAATTTTGTTAATTTATTCAAGTGTTAAAGTTCAAAGCACAAGATTTATCCTGTGCTACTCTATATAATAAAAGGTTCGTTCTCAGTTTAAACAGGTTCGGACAATTGAACAAGTAACATAACCAACTTTAATTATGGACCCCAAAGGTTTTAACAAACCTTTGGGGTCTTACCATTTGCGGGTAGTTGTAAATCATTAATTTTGATAAAATTCAAAATTGATATGAAGTACGAGCAAATAAAGAGTAGTCTATTTATAAAAAATAGAAAGAAATTTATGGCGGAAATGCTGCCAAATAGCATAGCCGTCTTCAATTCCAACGATATTTACCCTATTGGTGCGGATAGCACTTTGCCTTTTGAACAGCATAGAGACCTTTTTTATTTAAGCGGCGCGGACCAGGAAGAAACTATGCTGATTTTGTTTCCTGATGCCGTAGCTGAAAAACACCGTGAAATCTTATTCGTAAGAGAAACAAATGCACATATAGCCGTTTGGGAAGGTGAGAAATTGACCAAAGAGAAAGCAACCGAAGTATCTGGTATAGAAACCATTTATTGGTTACAGGATTTTGATAAAGTATTTTTTGATTTGATGACGGAGGCCGAAACCGTTTACTTCAACACAAATGAGCATTATAGACAGGCGGTAGAGACCCAAACGAGGGAAGATCGTTTTATAATAGATTGCAAACAAAAATTTCCTGCGCACCGAGTTGCAAAGAGTAACCCCATACTTCAAAAGATTCGCGGAGTAAAAGAGCCAGAAGAAATCGATTTGATGCAGACGGCCTGTAATATTACGGATAAAGGTTTTAGACGTGTTCTTGATTTTACCAAACCGGGAGTTTGGGAATACGAAATTGAGGCGGAATTATTGCATGAATTCATTCGCAACCGTTCTAAGGGTTTTGCGTATTCGCCTATCATTGCTTCCGGAAACAATGCCAACGTATTACATTATGTTGAAAACAACCAACAGTGTAAAAGTGGGGATTTAATTTTGATGGATACTGCCGCTGAATATGCCAACTACTCATCTGATTTAACGCGAACCATTCCTGTAAACGGAAAATTTACACCACGACAGAAAGAGGTTTATGAAGCCGTTCTTAGAGTAAAAAATGAAGCAACAAAAATGTTGGTGCCTGGTACAATTTGGGCAGATTATCATGTAGAATGTGGTAAACTTATGACTTCAGAGCTTTTAGGTTTAGGTCTATTGGATAAGGTTGACGTTCAGAATGAAAACAAAGACTGGCCAGCGTACAAAAAGTATTTCATGCACGGAACTAGTCACCATATAGGATTGAACACCCACGACTACGGGGAACTGAAAAAACCAATGGAAGCGAATATGGTTTTCACAGTTGAACCGGGTATTTATATCCCTGAAGAAAAAATGGGAATCCGTATAGAAGATGATGTGGTCATCCAAGAAAAAGGAGAGCCCTTTAATTTAATGGCCAATATTCCTATTGAAGTTGAGGAGATTGAAGAGTTGATGAATAAGTAACTTGATGATCAAGCCTTCATTTTTTATATTAAAGTAATACCCGTCGGGGTCGTTTATGATTGCTTTTTTTGCAAGAGATTTGCTGCAACAAAAACGACCCCTGCTGGTAATACCTATTCTGCGATATAGTCCAATATGCGAATGAGAAGTTGGTGGCTCAACATTATTGATTATAATTTAATTATGTGAAATAATCTACAATGAAAAAATGGGATTCTGAATTTTTGAAAGATAGAACACGCCTAATAAACGAGTCTAGAGATATAAGAGAATCCGTAGCTTATTATAAATTCACAGAACTGTTAACAATTAAAACTTCCTTTTTTCCTTTCCGAAGAAATTATATAGATTGGGAAAAGTCCCTTGAAGAATATTATTCGAATAATGACATACTTTTAACTGATTCTTTAAAGAGATGGTATCGACAAAAAGTTTTGGTGACTAAGGTCCATAATGTTCTTTCTAGCGCATTATCTTTTATTGAATACTTCAACATTAAAAACTCAACGGAGGATTATTATAATGACTCTTTCCACTGTTTTATCAAACAACTTAGGAACTTTACCGCACATGTTCAATATTTACCTTTGATATCTAAAATTGGCAGGACTACTGATGGAACATATAGATTTGAGACTATTAATATTGATAAATTTAAAGAGTATCTGTCAAAAGAGATAGAAGAACATCCAAAATGGAATGGCCTAAAATTGGCACACAATTTTGTCGATGGTATGGAAGACCATATAGATTTGACTATTTTGATTAAAAGTTATTATGAAAAGCTAAACGACCTATTAAACGAGCTAATTAGAGATTTTGTACATGAAAATTTTATCGAATTGGAAACTCTTGTAAGAAAGACAGAAAATATTCATAAGGAACTACGAGGTATTGGGATAAATGGTGAGTCTCCAATTTCAAAAGCCAGATTAAGATACCTAAAAATACTTTTGAGATATTGTTCTCAAAATATAGATTAAGAATGTGTCTTTTCTGATGATTGCTTTTTTTGCAAGAGATTTGCTGCAACAAAAACGACCCCAGCTGGCAATACCCACCCTAGACTATAAGGGCTTAATGGGATAAAAAACTGGACTTTGGAAATAGTTTCTGTAAGTCCAATGCTTCCCAGAAAATCAGGAACGCTAAAAATTATGGTTGTTATCACCACTGCTCTGAACACTTTTTCAGAAGCGAATTTATCAGGCACTATATTTAAAAGAATAAGTACAATAGTGATAGGATAGATAAACATAAGTGCAGGTAAGGCCACGGCAATAATATAGCCTACATTAAATTGTCCCATGACTATTCCTAATATACAACCCAATATAGCGGTTGTTAGATATACGGGCTGTGAATCATGAAATCTATATTTTATGAAATCTGCAGTACCAGTAACTATTCCCACGGCAGTAGTAAAACAGGCAAGACTTACTAAAATACTTAGAAATAGATTGGCTGTACCTCCCAAAGTCTTTAAGCTTATTCCACTCAATAAAGCCGTTCGTGAAACGTCTGCACTGAATTCGCCGTGCATCAAAGCACCTGTAATGATGAGTCCGGTATAAATAAGAAACAGGCTAAGACCGGCCAACCAACCTGAGCGGCGTATCAATTTTTTTTTCTCGTCGTAAGTAGCATCTTGTTTTTTTAAGTTGATTGAAATGATAATTACACCGCCAACCACTACGGCTCCAATGGCATCAAAAGTTTGATAGCCTTCAAGTATACCATCTGAAAACGGATTTGGAAATACCGTCTCGCTGAAAACAAAATCATAAGAAAAAAGAGCAGTACCTATTATAAGGAATAAAATAAGAATAATGGCAGGGGTCAGAAGCTTGCCAAGAATATCCAAAATTTTTGAGCGATTAATAACAAATACAAATACCAGCGAAAAATATACAATGCTAGTTAATAGTGGTGGGGAATCAAAAAACGGTTGGATAGCCATTTCATGAGTTACGGCAGCTGTTCTGGGTGATGGAAGGCTAATGGATATAATATAGATGAGTAAGGAATAAATAAGGCTGAAAGTAGGTGAAACTTTTTTTCCGAAGTCAAAAATAGTACCCTGCAGTTTGGCGTGTGCCATAATACCCATTATAGGAATAAGTACAGCGGAAGCACAAAAACCCAAAGCAACGAGCCACCACAATTCACCGGACTTATTACCTAGCAGTGGAGGTAATATAAGGTTGCCGGCACCAAAGAACAATGAGAACAATGCGAATGCAGTGACTAGAACCTCTTTGGTTTCCTTATTTATGACAAACATTGATTTGAATTATAAGAGTAAATCATTTCTGTTGATTCTATTAGGGCTCTACCCTTTATCGAAAAAATGGGAGGTTATTCATCCGGATCGATGAATTACAAGAACAAACCTTCACGTTTTTTAGAAACTGATAAAATCGCGGAAAGATACCGCAAATTCACCTGATAACAAATGTAGCAAAGGCCGATTTTAAAGTGTTGTTCATCGAATAAAATGTATTTCATCGAAAAAACGGCACATTGAGAGAATGGCATCCAATAAAAAAAGATATGATGGCGTTCAAGTAAAAGAGTGCCTAAAAAACACTTAAACGATCAGACCCAAATTTTTGCAGAAGCGGTTTCCCAAGGACCGATGATGCGTTTTTAAACCTACAACCATGAAGAAGTTTTTTTGCAGTTTATTCGGGCATCACTACACGGTGTCAAAAAAAGTGACCCTCCACATTAAAGAGTACAAATGTATCCATTGTGGAAAACAAGTGACAACAGATGTAAGTGGAAATCTTTCAACGCTTACCCCAGAACTGCAGGATATCAATAAAACCTTAGAAAATATATTTCAGAAAAGACATAGGGCAGCAGAGCATGCCGCCTAACTATGCTTTGGCACCGAAATTCTGAGCCGTAAAACCCTCGGAATTTTAAACTTATTTCCGGAAATTTAGGAAACAGCCTCGTTCTCCACTGTCGTTCGCCCCACAACAGTATTAGTTAGGTATGTCCTTTATTTTCGGGAATTTTTTGTTTTAAAATTGGGTAAAATGAGAATAACTATCTGTTTTTTAAGTCATTAAGGTCTGGTTTCTTCAATCGTTTCCAAAATTTTGGTACTAATAAGGCCCATTTTTGCATCGGGCAAATCATGACCCATGTTGTCTACCCACAAACTATCTACATTAGGGATAAGAGATATCAATTTTTTTCCATGTTCAATAGGAATAACAGGATCTTGCTCTCCATGAATTATAAGTACAGGTAATTTCAATTTTGACAGTGCATCATATCTTGATTTAGCTGTTTCTATGGCCTGTTGATGCTGCTTGCCAGCGATAAAATGATACCCGTTGCGCTTTTTTAAGTTATACAATGCTGCTTCGGCAATAGGTTTGCTTGAAATATCTCCTGTAGCTTCGCCCATTAAAATGCGCTTATGAACGAATTGAAGTTTAATTTGACTTTTCTTGCCTCCAATAATACCGTATTTAATAACGGCACTTATCATTTTTGACAGGATTTCTGGTGATGGAGTGGGTAACGAGGAGTCTAAAAGATTACCTGTAGACATGATTGAGGTAAGACTTCCAAATCGTTTTTCATTTTGGATAGTAGCAATCTGCGAAATCATACCTCCCATGGAAACCCCAATGATGTGGGCTTTATCAATATTTAATCCGTTTAGAATAGCAATGGGGTCATGGGCCATTTGGTTCAAAGTGTACTCTTTATCCGTGTTTTTTAAACGTTCGGTCAGCCCGGTGCCTCTATGGTCATAACGTATAACTTCGTATCCCGCATCTGTAAATTTTGAAATAAAACTAGGAGGCCAGCTCAGTGCATCGTTTGCGGCACCCATCACTAAAAGAACGGTGCCTTTTTTAGGTGCTTTAGAAGGAATACTTTCGTACCAAACTTTCCAGCCATCAGAAATGACATAACCGGTTTTACCTGTTATCATTTCAGGTACAGGCTCATGCATTACCGTTTTGATGAGTAATTCTGTTTTATCAGATAGTTTTGGTACCGATGCACAGGCATAAAAGAGAAGTGAAATTATAGTAAAAACTGTCAATCGTAAAGCTACTTTCCTTCCTCTTTTATGCTTTTCCATACTAAAAAAACTAGTTGTCCGAATTGAAAGAATTCCAGCCCTGAGCGGTCAGTTCTATTTTGGTGTTTCCTCTTGTAACCAAATGAGCACCTTCACTTTCATCGGTCATATGACCTATTACGGTTAGGCTAGGGTTGCCTTTAATTTTATCAAAATCGTTTTGAGAAATGGTGAAGAGCAACTCATAGTCTTCCCCGCCACTAAGCGCTACCATAGTACTATCTACATTAAATTCTTCACAAGCCGAAATTACGGTAGGATCCAACGGAATTTTCTCCTCAAAGAGATTACATCCCACTTTACTATTTTTACAGAGGTGAAGAATTTCAGAAGAAAGACCATCGCTAATATCGATCATGGCGGTAGGCTGCACTTCTAGGTCCTTCAAAAGTTGAACAATATCTTTGCGCGCCTCGGGCTTTAATTGTCGTTCTACAATATAGGAGTACGGCGAAAGATCGGGTTGGTTATTTGGGTTTACTTTAAAAACCTCTTTTTCACGATCTAGAACTTGCAAGCCCATATATGCGGCACCTAAATCTCCGCTAACAACAAGTAGGTCGTTTGGTTTGGCTCCGTCACGATAAGTGATTTCTTCCTCTTTTGCCTCACCAATGGCAGTAATGCTTATTAACATTCCTGAAGTAGATGAAGTAGTATCTCCCCCAATAAGGTCAACATTAAAAACCTTTGCCGCAAGCGCAATACCTGCATAGAGTTCTTCTAGCGCTTCAAGTGGAAAACGGTTAGAAACGGCTAATGACACCGTGATTTGAGTAGCCGTGGCGTTCATGGCGTACACATCGGATAGGTTGACCATTACCGCTTTATAGCCCAAATGTTTCAAGGGCATGTAGCTGAGGTCAAAATGTACGCCTTCTATAAGAAGGTCTGTTGTTAAAACCGTTTTTTCCTTATGGTCAAATACGGCAGCATCGTCACCGATACTTTTAAAGGTCGACTTCTGTTTTATTTCAAAATTTTTGGTCAAATGGTCAATGAGTCCAAACTCACCTAATTTTTCCAAAGATGTACGTTCTTGATTTTTATCTTCTAGCATTTTGCAAAAGTAAGAAGTATAAATTTATATCAAATCGTTTAAGGAGTGGAAAAATAGCAGTTAATATTGTTAAACCTTTCATTAAGGGAATACAGTTACCTTTTAACTATTTTGTAGTTTTTGTAATAGGTATCTATGCCAAAGTATTTTTTTAATATTTTTTTAGAACGATCCTTAAGGCTTATGCGGCTCATGGAAATTTCGTAGTCAAATGTCCAGTTTTTCATTTCTATCCGTGGTATGATAATTTTAGGATGACTGCCTTTGAAAGGAGCTATTTTATGTATACTATTTTCGTAGATATATTTTTTGGGGCCTGTTTTCGCTTTTTCTAATTCTTTTTTACCTCGGTAGAGCGAACCAAAATTTGATTGTTTTCTTTGCATGGCCTCAGGTTCTCTAACCCAGCCATAATGGTATACAAAAGCATCTATAGATTTTACGTTAAGCTTTTCGTTGTCATTTTTTCTAAATCCTTGTGCATCTTTATAGGAATAGATATTAGCGTTATTTTTAATGACTCTTATTTCATGTGAATACCAATTGGAAGAAGCTCCAATGTAATCGAACGAACCATAAAAATGAAGATATTTAAAGAGTAGGCCGTCTACATTTTTATCATCTTTAGATTCCAACATTGCTCTCTTAATTGGGGTCAAGCAGTTCTCATGAATAACTTCATCAGCTTGAATATAAAATGCCCAATCTGAATCTGTTGAAATGTGTTTTAATGCCTTATTTGTTTCAGCCGCTAAAACTTTGCCTCCCTCTCTTAAGCTATCATCCCATTCCGTTTCAATGATTTTTATTTTTTCATCGTTGATACTCTGAATCAATTCTAATGTGCCATCATCACATTTGCCAATAGCTATTATAAATTCGTCACATAGCGGTAAAATGGATTTTATAGATTCTATTACCGGATATTCAAAACGAACGGCATTTTTAACGAAAGAAAACCCTGATATTTTCATTGGAAATTGATGTAAATTTTTCTAAAAATATTAAAATACTTTAACATTGTTTTTTTAAATTTTTATTTGTGTTACAATGATAGTATTCTCTTTTCATTTTGGTGAAAGGGTAGCAATAGTTGTGATGAGATATTTGGTTTGCAAAATGTGAGTGCAGTGGTCGCACTATTGTTAATGAAAAACTGACTGCTAATGGTTTGCACTGAGTTAAACGAGCTGTTTCAAATTAAGATAGAAAAACCTTATTTGAATATACGTTATAATAATGTTAGTTCTTATGGTAAAACCCTACTAATGCCGTATATTTGTGAACTATTTAGATTAAATCCAAATGCTTATGATTCAAGTATCTGAGACTGCGAAAAAGAAAGTGATTGACTTAATGACCGAGGGAGGATTTGATGCCTCTAAGGACTTTGTTCGCGTAGGTGTCAAGAGTGGTGGGTGTAGCGGCCTATCGTATGAACTCGATTTTGACAAAAAAATGGATGAAACCGATAAGGTTTTTGAAGATAACGATGTGCGCATTATTGTAGATAAAAAAAGTTTTCTCTATTTGGTAGGGACCACTTTAGAATATTCTGGCGGACTGAACGGAAAGGGTTTTGTTTTTAACAACCCAAATGCGCAACGCACCTGTGGGTGCGGAGAGAGTTTCTCGTTGTAAACGGGAACGATTAAGAAACTAATTATTCAATTGCCTTAGTGTAATTGGTATAAAAGGAAAAAATGGCATATACAGAAGAAGAACTAAAAAAGGAACTCGAAACTAAGGAGTACGAGTACGGTTTCTATACGGATATTAAGTCTGATACTTTCCCGAATGGGTTAAATGAGGAAATCGTCATCGCCATTTCCAAAAAGAAGGAAGAGCCTGAATGGATGACCCTTTGGCGCTTGGAAGCCTTCAAAATTTGGAAAGAGATGGAGGAACCGGAATGGGCCAATGTACATTACACCAAACCGGATTTTCAAGCAATCAGTTATTATTCCGCACCGGTAAAAGCGGACCCAAATAAAACGCTGGACGACGTAGATCCAGAGCTGTTGGAGATGTACAAGAAATTGGGTATTTCCGTAGACGAGCAAAAGAAATTGCAAAATGTTGCGGTTGATATTGTTATGGATTCGGTTTCTGTAGCAACAACTTTCCAAAAGACTTTGGCTGAAAAAGGAATCATTTTTTGTTCAATTTCCGAAGCAATAAAAGAACATCCTGAATTGGTTAAGAGGTATTTAGGATCTGTGGTTCCACAGAAAGACAACTTTTATGCGGCTTTAAATTCTGCGGTCTTTTCAGATGGTAGTTTCTGCTACATTCCAAAAGGGGTGCGTTGCCCAATGGAGTTGTCAACTTACTTCAGGATCAATCAAGCAGGTACAGGGCAGTTTGAAAGAACGCTGGTAATTGCAGATGAAGATAGCTATGTAAGTTATTTGGAAGGCTGTACAGCCCCATCCAGAGATGAAAACCAGTTACATGCTGCCGTTGTAGAATTAATTGCGTTAGACGATGCCGAGATAAAATACTCAACGGTACAAAATTGGTTCCCTGGTAATAAAGAGGGTAAAGGTGGAGTGTATAACTTCGTTACTAAAAGAGGTTTGTGCGAGAAAAACGCCAAAATCTCTTGGACGCAGGTAGAAACTGGTTCTGCTGTAACTTGGAAATATCCTTCCTGTATATTAAAAGGAGATAACTCTATTGGTGAGTTTTATTCTATTGCTGTAACCAACAACTACCAGCAAGCGGATACCGGCACCAAAATGGTGCACTTGGGTAAAAACACGCGTAGTACCATTATATCCAAAGGTATTTCCGCAGGAAAATCCCAAAATAGTTATAGAGGTCTGGTGCAGGTAAACAGTCGTGCAGAGAATGCCCGTAACTTTTCTCAGTGTGATTCACTCTTAATGGGTAATGAATGTGGTGCCCATACATTTCCGTATATAGAAGCAAAGAATAAAAGTGCTCAAATAGAGCATGAGGCAACTACCAGTAAAATTGGTGAAGACCAAATTTTTTATTGTAACCAAAGGGGTATTGATACTGAAAAAGCCATTGCCTTGATCGTAAACGGATTCAGTAAAGAAGTTCTGAACAAATTGCCCATGGAATTTGCCGTAGAGGCACAAAAATTATTGGAAATTAGTTTAGAAGGCTCGGTAGGTTAATCTTACCAAATGCAGTTTATAGTTTGATTAATAAATAAGATTCGCAAAATGCTTAAAATCAAAAATTTACACGCTAGTGTAGAGGACAAAGAAATATTAAGAGGAATTAACCTAGAGGTAAAAGCTGGTGAGGTTCATGCTATTATGGGGCCTAACGGTTCTGGTAAGAGTACCTTGGCATCTGTAATTGCAGGTAAAGAAGAATTTGAAGTTACCGAGGGTAGCGTTGAATTAGAAGGTGAAGATTTGGAAGAAACTTCTCCTGAAGAACGTGCTCACAAAGGGGTTTTCCTTTCTTTTCAGTATCCTGTAGAAATCCCAGGAGTTTCTGTTACAAACTTTATGAAAACCGCGATCAATGAATCTAGGAAAGCAAGAGGTCTTGAGGATATGCCAGCTAAGGATATGTTGAAGCTGATTCGTGAAAAGTCAGAATTGTTAGAGATTGACCGTAAGTTCTTGTCTCGTTCTTTAAACCAAGGTTTTTCAGGTGGTGAAAAGAAGCGAAACGAAATTTTCCAAATGGCAATGTTAGAGCCAAAATTAGCCATTTTGGATGAGACCGATTCTGGTCTGGATATTGATGCCCTGCGTATTGTAGCTAACGGCGTTAACAAACTAAAGAGTAAAGATAATGCTGTAATTGTAATTACACATTACCAACGCTTATTGGATTATATCGTTCCTGATTTTGTTCACGTACTACACAATGGTAAAATTGTGAAGTCCGGAGGAAAAGAATTGGCCTTGGAGTTAGAAGAAAAAGGATACGATTGGTTAAAGCAGGAAACTGCAGTTTAAGAAGTAAAAAGTAAAAGTAATGAATACAAAGTACTCATTACTTAATACTCATTACTTAATACTTATTAGAATATGGATTTAAAAGATAAATTAATTTCTTCATTTATGGCGTTTGAGAACAACGTTGATGTTGAGCACTCCGTGCACGATGTTAGAACAGAGGCCATAAAGAACTTTGAACTGAAAGGTTTCCCTAGTAAAAAAGAAGAAGCTTGGAAGTATACATCCTTAAATAGCCTTCAGAAAATAGATTTCAGTATTTTTCCTCGTGAAGAAAATACCCTTGAGTATAAAGATGTAAAGAAGTATTTTTTACATGAAATAGACTCCTATAAAATCGTTTTTGTAGACGGTATTTATAGCTCATATCTTTCAGAAACAACCCATGATGGTGTAGATATCTGTTTGATGAGCGCAGCACTTACAAAACCAATGTACAAGCCTGTTATAGATGTATATTTCAATAAAGTGGCGTCAAAAGATGAGTCACTTACCACATTGAATACGGCATTTAGTAGAGAGGGAGCGTATATTTACATTCCTAAAAACAAAATGCCTAAAAAGCCAATCGAAATTATTCATTTCGCTACAGGTAATGAGGCTTCACTTTTATTGCAACCACGGAATTTGGTTATTGTAGAGGAAAATGCAGAAGTTCAGATTATAGAGCGTCACCAGAGTTTGACCTCAAATGAGATTTTGACTAATGCCGTGACTGAAATTTTTGCAGCAAAAAGTGCAATTGTAGATTACTATAAAATCCAAAATGATGCAGCTACAGCTTCATTAATAGACAATACCTATATAGATCAGAAAGATAAGAGTCTAGTTAAAATACATACTTTTTCTTTTGGTGGAAAGTTGACTCGTAATAACTTGAACTTCTTTCAAAATGGAGAGTATATAGACTCAACAATGAAAGGGGTAACAATTTTAGGAGACAAGCAGCATGTAGATCATCATACATTGGTCCATCACATAGAACCTAATTGTGAAAGTCACCAAGATTATAAAGGTATTTATGGTGATAGTTCTACCGGTGTTTTTAATGGTAAAATCATCGTAGAAAAACTTGCACAAAAGACTAATGCTTTCCAGCAGAATAATAATATTTTGGTAAGCGATAAGGCTACTATTAACACCAAACCACAATTGGAGATTTTTGCAGATGATGTAAAATGTTCTCACGGTTGTACCATTGGTCAGTTAGATGAAGATGCTTTATTCTACTTGCAATCCCGTGGTATTCCTAAAAAGGAAGCTAGGGCTTTGTTAATGTATGCTTTTGCCAATAACGTATTGGAAAGTGTACGTATACCAGAACTTAAAGTTCGTATTAATAAGTTGATAGCTAAGAAATTAGGGGTTAACCTAGGATTTGACCTGTAGCATAGCGGGTACTTTTTAGGAAAAGATTATCATAAAATACAGAAATCATTTAACGGCACTTTAGGAGTGTCGTTATTTTTTTGCATGAATTTTCTTATAGATTTACGAAAGAATTATAAACCTTTAATTAATCGTTCAGATGAGAAAATTTTACTTTTTAACAGTTTCGATATTTTTTTTTAGTGTAAGCGTATTTGCTCAAGACCAGAAATGGAGTGTAGAGGCCAGTTATCCTATATCCGTCGGTGATGAGATAGGAAATGATGCTCCAGGTATTATAGACGTTGGAGTAAGGTATCGGTTTTTAGACTTTAATATTGTAAAAATAGGAGCGGGTATTAATGCTGGTGTATTTAAAAAGAATATAAGTGATGAATTTGAACCCGTGTTTACAGATTTTGATGAGACCAATTGGCTAATTCAACCTAAAGTTTTTGCAGAGTTCACTATACCAGGAATACAAAAGCTACACCCCAGTGTTGGATTGGGCTACACTTACATTGAATCAAAATTCGAGGGAGAAAGTTATGCTTTCGGGTCTTTTGAAAATACAGTATCCTACGGGGGGCTGAATTTAAATTTGGGAGTGTCCTATGATATAACCAATAGATTATTTGTGCAAGCACAATATGATTTTGTTAGATATAGGGATGAGCGAAATTCCGAAGGACAAGAGTATACGGCCGAATATAACCTCGGTTATTTAAAGTTTGGAGCTGGTTTTAGGTTTTAACTAAAATATCAATCTGTATTGAAATCCAAGATAGTTATCTTGGATTTTTTCTTTTATACCAATATCCGAAATTTATAAACCCGCATATTTACACTGTACTTTAAGGCATAGTCGGTATCTTTGTATTCAATATAATTGTTATGATAGACGTTACTAAAATTCGACAAGATTTTCCTATTCTCAACAGAGAAGTGAACGGGAAGCCTTTGGTATACTTAGACAATGCTGCTACATCTCAAACACCACAGCAGGTTATTGATGTAATTGTAGATTACTACCAGAATTACAATGCCAATATCCATAGGGGGGTACATGCCCTTTCACAAGAAGCAACGGATAAGTACGAAGTAGCACGTCAAAAGATTCAGGAGCATTTTAATGCTAAAAATTCATATGAAATCATCTTTACATCAGGAACGACCCACAGTATAAATATCGTTGCTAACGGATTTACCACGTTGCTTGAAAAAGGAGATGAGATTTTAGTTTCAGCTATGGAGCACCATTCCAACATAGTGCCGTGGCAAATGTTGGCAGACAGAACAGGTGCCGTTTTAAAGGTAATTCCAATGAACTTTGAAGGTGAGTTGAAGATGGATGTTTATGAAGAATTACTTTCTAGTAAGACAAAGCTGGTTTTCTGTAATCACATTTCCAATGCATTAGGTACCATTAATCCAATTGAAGAAATTATAGAAAAAGCGCACGCGGTTGGTGCAGCTGTTTTAATAGATGGTGCACAAGCTGCTCCTCATGTTAAAGCAGATATGCAACAATTAGATGTTGATTTTTACACGGTTTCAGCTCATAAAATGTGTGGGCCAACTGGAGAGGGAATGCTGTATGGAAAAGAAGAATGGCTCAACAAATTACCTCCTTATCAAGGAGGAGGCGAGATGATTGCAGAGGTAACTTTTGAAAAAACTACCTATGCAGATCTGCCCCATAAATTTGAAGCAGGAACACCAAATATTTGTGGTGGTATTGCGTTCGGAGCTGCTCTAGATTATATGAACGCTATAGGGTTTGAAGCTATAGCAGAATATGAGCATAAACTGTTGGAGTATGCTACTCAAGAACTTTTAAAAATAGAAGGACTAAAAATTTACGGAACGGCTAAAAACAAGACTTCCGTTATCTCCTTTAATATTGAAGGATTACACCCTTATGATATAGGTTCTATTTTAGATAAGTTGGGTGTTGCCGTACGAACAGGTCATCATTGTGCACAGCCTATTATGGATTTCTACAAAATTCCGGGTACCGTTCGTGCTAGTTTTAGTTTCTATAATACTATGAGTGAGGTAGATGTGTTGGTTGCTGCTGTAATCAGAGCCAAAGGTATGCTGGAATAACCACTAGCGTTATCATTCTCTTAAAGTGTTGAAATCCATAGATACTTATTGTATTTTTACCCAAAATAGCCATAATGCAGATAAAGGAAATACAGGACGAAATAGTAGACGAATTTTCAATGTTCGATGATTGGATGCAGCGTTATGAGTATATGATTGACTTGGGGAAGAGTTTACCCCTTATTAATGATAGTTATAAGACCAATGATAATATTATCAAAGGCTGCCAGAGTAAAGTATGGGTTCACGCAGAGCTTGAAGAGGATAAATTGGTGTTTACTGCCGATAGCGATGCAATTATAACAAAAGGAATAATTGCAATTTTGATTCGTGCTTTTAGTAACCAGAGACCTCAGGACATTATTGATGCGGATACGGAATTTATTGATGAAATAGGGTTGAAAGAGCATCTTTCACCAACTAGGGCTAACGGTTTGGTAAGTATGATCAAGCAATTGAAATTATACGCAATAGCCTACCAAACACAATTAAATTAGGATTTAGACCAATTTTTTTGGTCGCCTAAATTTTCAAAGAATTAATCTCAAGAACATGAGCGAAGAAACAGCAGTAGATAGCCAAGAATTAGGCGAGAAAATAGTAGTAGTACTCAAAACCATATATGATCCAGAGATTCCGGTTGATATATATGAGTTAGGGTTAATATATGATGTTTTTGTGAACGAAGACAATGAGGTCAAAATTTTGATGACCCTTACATCTCCAAATTGTCCTGTTGCGGAATCACTTCCTGCAGAAGTAGAGGAAAAAGTTAAGTCTTTGGATGTAGTTAAAGATGCGGAAGTAGAAATTACTTTTGACCCACCATGGACGCAAGACCTTATGAGTGAAGAGGCGAAATTAGAATTAGGCTTGCTATAAAAAATAATTATGTCAGAAGAAATAATCAATAGAGTTGCCGAGAGCAAGCTCATTACATTTAACCTAGAAGATTATTATCTTCCAGGGAAACGTGTGCTTTTTGATATTTCTGATTGGCTGCTTGAGGGTTTTATTTTAAAAGAAAAGGAGTTTAGGGCTAGCGCGGAATCACATGACTGGTCTCAATATCAAAATGCATATGTTGCCATACATTGTTCTACGGATGCCATTGTGCCTGGTTGGGCGTATATGTTATTGGCTACAAAGCTTCAACCTTATACCAAACGGTATATTCAGGGTTCGTTAGAGGAATTAGAGACTATTCTTTATGCAGAGGTCATAAATAATCTAGATGTTTCAGAGTTAAAGGATAAATTAGTGATTATTAAAGGCTGTAGTAATAAACCGGTCCCTTCCAATGCTTATGTGTTGATAATAGGAAAGTTACAGCCTGTTGTAAAATCTCTTATGTATGGAGAGGCATGTTCTTCTGTGCCTTTATATAAAAGAAAGTGATGTTTTTTTATTAAAATAAGTGACAATTAGTACTTTTGCGTTTCTAAATTAATAAACACAGAAACCATGAGAAAATTATTGCTTACATCTTTGTCTATACTTACTTTTTCGGTAAGTTTTGGACAGACAATAGATGAACTAAAAACTGAACAAGCTGCAAAAAAAGATTCCATTAGTGCCATTCAAGGAAGGGTAGATGCCCTTCAGGGTCAAATTGATGCTTTTCCAGGATGGAAAATAAGAGCATTTGGTACTATTGGCGCCAACCTTTCAAAATTTAATAACTGGTATTCACAGGGTACACCAGATAACTCAGCTGGAAACATTGGGGTTACCGTTAACGCTATTGCTAATTTAGATAGAGAAAAGTTCTTCTGGAGAAACTCTGCTAACGCCAATTTTCAATGGGTGAAGTTAGATGATAAAAATGACCCAACTGATGATGAGGGTTTTGATAACACAACAGATGTTTTCAACATTACTTCTCTGTACGGGTACAAGTTGAACAAGAAATTTGCAATTTCGGCTTTGGCAGAATATCGTACTTCGATTATTAATAACTTTAATGATCCTGGCTATTTAGATTTTGGTGTTGGTGCTACTTGGACTCCTATTCCAGATATGGTAGTGGTTATTCATCCATTGAACTACAACTTTGTTTTTGCAGATAATGATGCTGCGTACGAATCTTCCGCTGGTGCTAAAATTGTTGTTGATTATGCAAAACAATTAGGTGCAGTTAACTTTAAGACTAACTTCTCTACTTTTCAGAGTTATAAAAGCAGCGACTTATCTAACTGGACTTGGATTAACTCGTTTGGCTATACACTTTGGAAAGGTATTGGTCTAGGTTTTGAATTTGGCCTTCGTGGCAATAAACAGGAAGGTTTAGCTAATGCATTACTTACTGATACCAATGCGTCTTTTGACAATTTGGATAATGTTACACAGAGTTACTACCTTTTTGGTCTTAACTACGCTTTTTAAGAGAAATCGAAAAAATTATATAATGAAAACGCCCCGATATGTATCGGGGCGTTTTTTTTAGTTAAGTAGGATACGTTAAGTTTGGTTGTACAGTCAATAAATCAAACTCTGGTTAAGTAATTTATCTGGGACGTACACTAAAATTTCAAATACATGACGAATGTAGAGGGCAACTTGGTAAGCACTAAATTTTTGTTGTGAACCTATCTCATTTTGTGGTGAAAGTCGTTAAAATGAACATATCTTAGATAAAATGCATATCAGTTAGTAATTTGTTTAGTAGGTATACTCATAAAATTTAAATCGCGATTTGGGATCACAATTTTAAGCTTTTCGTAGGTCAAGTCCGGATTTGGGATTCGTACTTGTTTCGGTTAAGTTCAAGATTCGATTTGGGGTCATTACTATCACTTAATTACACTGTAAACTTACGATGGTTTGCCTGCCTAGCTAAATTATTGTTGTGAACTTACTCTACTTTGTTGTGAAAAATACGAGTTGTTTGGTATGTTCGATGAATGGTATGTTTCTAATGCTTTTTGAAGGATTGAGGAAAAACACAGATATAAAAAAACCCTCTCAATAGAGGGTTTTTTTATCAAGTAGGTTTGGTCAATTTGGTATTATTTTTTTTCAAGCAATGGGTTTGGGATTCATTACTTGTTTCGGTTAAGCTTAAGATTTGATTTGGGGTCAATACTATCACTTAATTACACTGTAAACTTACACCTGTTTGGTTACCCGTCTAAATTATTGTTGTGAACTTAGGCAGTTGTGTTGTGAAAAACACGAGTTGTTTGGTATTTCCGACGAACGGCAAGCAAACATTAAATTATGTACTAATACTGGTCTAAATGTTCAGGATATAAAAAGTTATTGTACGGAAAACGGGTTACATGAATATCTCTAACTTCATCGTAAACTCTTTTCCTGAACTCATCTAGATTTTCTTTATTTAAGGCAGAAATAAACAAAGCCTTATCACCAACCCGCTGCATCCAGGTTTTTTTCCACTCTTCAATGGTAAAGTGCCTTTCGTTTCTTTCGGTAATTAAATCGTCTTCGTCTATTTCAGCATGTTTATACTGGTCAATTTTATTGAAAACCATTATAGCATTCTTGTCTGCACTGTCTATTTCATCTAATATTTTATTTACAGATTCAATATGCTCTTCAAACTGCGGATGTGATATATCAACAACATGAAGTAACAGGTCTGCTTCTCTAACTTCATCCAAAGTACTTTTAAAACTCTCCACTAGCTGTGTTGGCAGTTTGCGAATAAAACCTACTGTGTCACTCAATAAGAAAGGCAAGTTGCCTATGACCACTTTCCGAACTGTCGTGTCTAGCGTTGCAAAAAGCTTATTCTCGGCAAACACTTCACTTTTACTAATAACGTTCATTAAAGTAGACTTTCCCACATTGGTGTAGCCTACTAGAGCAACGCGTACCAAAGCCCCACGGTTACCTCTTTGGGTTTCCATTTGACGGTCAATTTTTAACAGTTTCTTCTTTAAAAGCGAAATACGGTCACGTACGATACGTCTATCCGTTTCAATTTCAGTCTCACCAGGTCCACGCATACCAATACCACCACGTTGTCGCTCAAGGTGAGTCCACAGTCCGGTTAGGCGTGGCAGTAAATATTCATACTGCGCCAATTCAACTTGGGTACGTGCATAGCTGGTCTGTGCACGCTGCGCGAAAATATCTAGGATGAGGCTGGTACGGTCTACAATTTTACAGCGTAAAAGCTTTTCTATATTTCGCTGTTGCGCCGGTGTGAGCTCATCATCAAAGATAACGGAACCTATATCGTGCTTTTTTACGAATGCCTCTACCTCTTCCATCTTACCAGAACCAATTAAGGTCTTTGGGTTGGGAACATCCATTCGTTGTACAAAGCGCTGTATGACCTCTCCGCCAGCGGTGTACGTTAAGAACTCAAGCTCGTCAAGATACTCGGTGACTTTCTCTTCGCTCTGTTCGCGGTTTATAATACCGATTAAAACGGCCTTTTCGTGATCTATGGTCTTCTTTTCTAACATATCTAAACTAAAATGCAAATTTAAGCAATACTGACCGACCTATTTTCGTAATTTTAAGATCCCAATCGAGAAATTTATGATTTTTTCATTTTTCAGGAAAAAAAAAGGAAGCCATTTAAACACAATTAGCTTCTATAATCTAGAAAATCTATTTGATACTATAGACGACCCTAAAACTCTCGACGACGATTTTACCCCAAAGGGACGTAAAAAGTGGTCCTTAAGAAGGTACAAAAAAAAGTTGTACAAATTGGCTAAGACCATATCTGAAATAGGGAATTCAGAAACTCAGAGTCCTCCCGTTCTTGTTGGTGTTGCGGAGGTTGAAAACCAGCAGGTTATGGAGGATCTTCTTGCTGCTGAACCTTTAGCGCATATTAAATATAGTTATGTGCATTACGATTCACCTGATGAAAGGGGAATTGATTGCGGACTAATTTATCACAAGGATCATTTTGAGGTTTTGCATTCAGAGCCTATTGCCTTATTGCTTTATGAAGAGGACGGCAGAAGAGATACTACAAGAGATATTCTCTATGTAAAAGGAAAACTGAATAATGAGGAGGTTCATGTTTTTGTGAATCATTGGCCTTCACGAAGAAGTGGAAATACTACAACTGTTCATAAACGACTTTTAGCCGCCCAAACCATAATAGATTTTATGGCAACAATTGAAGCGAAGGAAGCCAACCCTAATTATATTATTATGGGTGATTTTAACGATGGGCCAAAGTCAGAAAGTATACGGTCACTTATGGAGAGTAAAACACTGTACAACCCCATGGAAAAATTACTTACGCCAGAGCGTGGAAGCGCCAACTACAAACGATCATGGATGCTTTTTGACCAAATTATGGTTTCTCATAGCTTTTTGAATTTTGAAAAGGGAACCCACAGTTTTGCCCATGCCAATATTTTTGATGAACATTATCTTACGGAGTTTAAAGGAAAGTATATGGGCTCACCTTTTCGCACTTATGTTGGTAATAAGTATATAGGGGGCTATAGTGACCATTTTCCGGTTTACATTCAGTTGAAATACAATGCCTGATTTTTCTAGATGCTTTTAACATTATCATTTTCAATTAACTCATCGCCACGTAAACGTAAAAATACTTGAGCTGTAGTCACCACATCAAGCTCGCAATAGGTAACGATTCTATCCAAGTCCTTTTCATTGTAATAAACTTCGCGTACCATACTACCATCAATATCTTGTTTGGGCGATGGGATGCCTAAAATATTTGCTAATAATTTTAAGGAAGTAAAGTTCTTGTAGTCTCCAAACTTCCAGAGTTCCATGGTGTCCAGATGCGGAATTTCCCAAGGTTTTTTACCGAACAGATTCAATTTATAAGGCAATTCAATTCCGTGGATTATCATTCTTCGTGCGATATATGGAAAATCGAATTCCTTGGCGTTATGACCACAAAGTAAATGTTTGGGAGAACTGAAATGTCCGTTCAATAAATTCTTGAATTCTTTTAATAGCTTGTCTTCCTCACCATAAAACGAGGTAGTTCTAAACGTTTTTGTTTCGCCATTTACCCGAAAATATCCCACGGAAATACAAACTATCTTACCAAATTCCGCCCAGATTCCCGCCCGTTCATAAAACTCTTCGGCGGTAAATTCGTCCTTACGTTGGTATCTGGACTTCTGGTCCCAAAGCTCTTTTTTCTCATCGTTAAGAGCTTCAAAACTGGGTTCTTCAGGTACGGTTTCGATATCTAAAAAGAGAATGTATTCTAGATTTATTTTCTGTAGCATATGTTTTACGTTGAAAATAGAAAAAGGAAAATAAGAAAAATCTTTAACATGAAGCTTTCAATTCGCGTTTCATCGCTGTAATGCTAGTATTAGGGATGATTGAAATACCGAATTTAATTCCAAAATGTGTTATACATCGGTTAGAGTGGGCCTTTAAATGATTAAAATAACGGTCAAGATGTTGTTGTAAATTTTGAGGTTAATAAAGAGTGAAAACCAAAAACAAACCATATGGTCGGTACAAGGTTGTACAACGAGAACCCACCGAATTTACTTATGCCATGAAATGCAACCATGTACCGATGAAAGGTGATTTAGTGTTGATTGTAAAACGAAATTATTGAGTAACAGACCAACCAGTCTGCTAGAATTAGAAAAGAGATTGCTGTTTTACGGGACTTTCGTGTTCTAAAAGCCACTTCTTACGATGTAAGCCGCCGGCATAACCAGTTAAAGAACCATCGCTGCCAATAACTCGGTGACACGGAACTATAATCCAAAGTGGATTTTTGCCGTTTGCAGCTGCTACCGCACGAATAGCTTTTGGGTCGCCTAAAGTTTTGGAAAGATCTAGGTAAGAGACAGTCTTTCCGTAAGGTATTTTCAGTAATGCTTCCCACACTCGTTTTTGAAAAGCGGTACCTTTTGGGTTTAGTGTAATATCAAAACCATTACGTTCTCCTGTAAAATATTGTTGCAATTGATTTACTGCATTTTTTAAAGTATGAGGAATCTCCGTAGAAATATTTTCCTCACCATTTAATACAATAATAGAAGACAAACCTAAATCGTCACCTTCAAGTTTGGCTATGCCAAGGGGGGTGTTAATGAAAGCAGTTTCCATTATAAATTGTTTTATACTCGTTCAGTAATGAACGATTGCGGTGAAACTATTTATCAAGTATTCCAGAGCGTTTTGCACGCGTATTCCAGTTTTTTCTAGCTAGTTCTTGTAAATCGGCAACATTGTCGCTCTCGTCCATTATTTCCAGCCCTAAAAGCGTTTCTATAACATCTTCCATGGTGACCAGGCCGCTCACGGAGCCATATTCATCTACAACTAAGGCTACGTGTTCTCTTTTCGCAATTAATGTATCAAAAAGTTTGGGTATAGGGGTATCTCTTTCGGTAATTAATATATCACGTTTAATTTCTGAAAGAGGGGTGTTTCCGTTGTTGTTTACCATTTCTTCTAGAATAGTATCTTTCAAGACAAACCCGTCAATATGGTCTATTTTTTCACCGTATACGGGAATACGTGAAAATCTCATTTTTGGGTTGGCTTCGAAAAACTCGGCTATAGTTTTACTTCCGGAGGCAATTTTCATCACCGCTCTAGGGGTCATTACGTCTTTTACCAATACTTGGTCAAAACGCAGGAGATTCTTAATAATAGTGGATTCCGATTTTTCAAATACGCCTTCTTCTCGGGCCATATCTGTCATTGCAGTGAAATCTTCTCGACTTAGCACACTGCCGTGGTGCCCTTTGCCACCAACGAGCTTTGTAAAGAGTTGCAATATCCATAGAAGTCCGGTGTATTTTAGGGCAATGACCATTATATTCAAAGCTTTTGCAGTAAAATTGGCAAGTTGCCTCCAATAGGTAGCACCAATGGTTTTTGGAATGATTTCCGAAGCCACCAAAATAAGAATGGTCATGATGGTTGATACGGCGCCTACCATTAAATCTTCGGTAAAAGTAACTCCAAATATGCTACGAGTAGAAGTGCCGTATAGTTCGGCATAAGCAACTTTGGCCTGAACACCAACCAATATGGCGCCCACCGTATGAGCGATAGTGTTCAGTGTTAAAATAGCGATAAGAGGTTTATCTACATCCTTTTTTAATTCTTCTAGTGTAACCGCATATGCCTTGCCTTCCTTCTTTTTTACATTTACAAAAGTAGGGTTGATACTTAGCAGTACTGCTTCTAAAATAGAGCAGAGAAAAGAAATAAAAATGGATACTACAGCATAAAAAATTAATAAGCCCATGAAAGAGTTTTAGTAAAACGAAGATACCAATTAAAGTATAATCTTCTGATCTTATTTACTTGGTAATGTGGCTTTATAAAATACCTGTTGTACTGCAGGTCTAATATTTAGGTTATAAAGGTTTCTATTATCTCGGGTAGGATTAACCCTATTTGAAAGAAAAATATATACCATTTGATTTTCTGGGTCTGCCCAGACGAATGTTCCTGTAAAACCACTGTGGCCAAAACTACCTGCGCCTACTTCTGGAGCAGGATACGCTTTGGATAGGGGCAGTTCCGAGTTGTTTAATGAAGGCTTATCAAAGCCTAGACCTCTGCGATTATCATTTTCGGGAAACTGCACACGTGTAAATTCCTTTACAGTGGCTTCGGATAAGTAACGTTTACCATCATACACTCCATATTGCATGTACATCTGCATCAATTTTGCTAAATCCGTAGCAGTGGCGAATAGTCCGGCATTGCCGGATATACCACCTAAAAGTGCAGCATTCTCGTCATGAACCCAGTTTTGGGTTAGGGCATGACGAAAGAGTGTATCATTTTCTGTTGGTACAATAGTGTTAGAAAAGCCTTTTGGTTTTGGTTTAAAACCCATTGTAGGTGCATTCAAGGGTAAATAGAAATTTTTCTCTAGATAATACTCAAAAGTATCTTTCGTCAACTGTTCAACGAGTTCTGGAAAAATTAAGAATGCAAGTCCGGAATATGAATATTTCTTTTCTCTGGATACATCTGACCGGTCAATAAGGCGATACATTTTTTTGTTGAACCTATTTTTTACGTAAAGTCCATCGTAGGCTTGGTTTTTAAACCTTCTGCTGGAAGACGTTCTAACAAATCGCTTCTTTGCCTTACCGTTTTTCCTAAAAACCTCATTTAGAAAAACGATATAAGGCTTAAGTCCCGCTTGATGCGCTAGAATTTCGCGTAATGTAATATTTTGTTTGTCTTTTATTCCTTTCCAGCGGGTCCAATAGGTGCTAAACGGAACGTCCAAATCAAGTTTCCCTTCATCAACCAATTTCATAATGGCTGGTAGAGCGGCAGTAATTTTAGTGACGGAAGCTAAATCATAAATATCATCTAAAGCTACAGGTTGAATGCTATCGTATGTATGATAACCATAGGCTTTGTGAAAGATTATCTTCCTATTTTTGGCCACTAATACCTGCGCCCCAGGAAAAGCGTTCTTCTTTATACCGTTTGTTATTATTTTTTCAACATTAGTATTAATGTATACCGAATCTAACCCTACGTCAAACGGACTTCCATAAACCAATGCATTATTGAACCCAATATTTAAAGGCGTAGAAGTACCTTCCTGTGCTCGCGATAACTGGATTGTTAAAATAAAGAATAAAAGCTGAATTACTCTCAACAATGATTTTTAGAAGTTTTATTAGCCCAATAATTTAACGGCATCTTTAGCAAAATAACTAGCAATGATATTGGCTCCGGCTCTTTTTATAGCAGTAAGTTGTTCCATCATTACCGCGTCATGGTCCAGCCAGCCTTTTTCGGCAGCGGCCTTTACCATGGCATATTCACCACTTACTTGATACACTGCCACGGGAACATCAACTTCATTACGAATTTCACGTACAATGTCAAGATAACAAAGACCTGGTTTTACCATTACAATATCAGCACCTTCATCTACATCCATTTCAGTTTCCTTAAGTGCTTCAAAACGATTGGCATAGTCCATTTGATACGTTTTCTTGTCTTTAGGTACGTCTTTTACATCTACAGGAGCAGAATCTAAAGCATCTCTAAACGGGCCGTAAAAAGCACTGGCATATTTAGCGCTATAACTCATAATTCCCGTATGGATCAAACCTTCATCTTCAAGAGCCTCACGAATTGATAGTATGCGACCATCCATCATATCGCTTGGTGCTACAATATCAGCTCCGGCCAACGCGTGAGATACGCTCATTTCCGCTAAAAAATCAGAGGTTTCATCGTTAAGAATTTGTCCGTTTTCAACAATTCCGTCATGACCGTAAGATGAATAGGGATCCATGGCAACATCGGTCATGACCAACATGCCAGGGCAAGCGTTCTTCACAGTTTTAATGGCGCGTTGCATTAGTCCGTCTTCGTTTAATGCTTCAGTACCCTTATTATCTTTTAGGTTGTCAGGCACTTTTACAAAAAGTAGTACGGCATGCAAGCCCATTTTCCAAAGTTCTTTAACTTCTGCCTCCAAAAGGTCTAAGCTCAACCGGTAGTAATCGGGCATAGAAGCAATCTCTTCTTTAATACCCTTGCCTTCTGTTACGAAAAGAGGAACCAGAAAATCCTTGGGCGATAAAATAGTTTCGCGCACTAAACTTCTGATAGATTCGTTTGTTCTTAGTCTGCGGTTTCTTCTAAGTGGGTACATGATTTTGCCTATTTTTGAATATCCAAAGTTACTTATAATCCTCCTAAAAAACAGAAAAACGACCAACTCTTGACGGAACTAAAACATAGCTTGAATTTTAAGTTTGAATGGCGGAGTTATCAGCAGAATTTTCTTGACAATTTTGAGGAGCATATAACGGATAACCATCTACATGTAGTTGCTCCGCCAGGCTCTGGAAAGACCATTTTGGGTATAGAGGTTTTACGTAGGGTAAACAAGAGAACCTTAGTTTTAGCTCCTACTTTGACGATTAGAAACCAGTGGCGTGATCGTTTAGAGTCATTTTTTCTAAATGAGAATTCTTTGGTGGATTATACAACGAATATTAAAGAGCCTCAGTTTTTGACCTTTTCTACATATCAGTCATTGCATGCGCTAAATAAACGTTTTTTAGATAATGACGATGATTCACTATTAGAGTTTATTAAAAGAAATGGCATTCAGACGGTTGTTCTGGATGAAGCTCACCATTTAAAAAACGAATGGTATAAATGTTTGATGATTCTGAAGCAAATTGAAGATCTAACAGTTATATCCCTTACTGCCACGCCTCCGTATGATAGTTCTGGGGCTGAATTGAATAAGTATTTTGAACTCTGTGGACCAATTGATGACGAAATAGCGGTACCCGACTTAGTGAAGAACGGTGACCTATGTCCGCATCAAGATTTTATTTATTTTTCAAAACCTTCCGAAACGCAGATTAGATATATCGTAGGGTACAGAGAGGACATTATTCAGTTTATGAACGAACTGAAAGCGGATGAAAGTTTTCAAAACCTTCTTTTAGAACATCCATTTTATAAAAGAACGGAAGAGGTGCTTGAAGAAATTTATGATAAACCTTCATTCCTGTCGGCCATGTTAATTTTCTTGAATGCTGCTGAATTCGAAATAGATAAAAAGAAATTACTCTTTCTAGGTTTTGAAAGTACAGTTGTAAATTTTCCAACACTTACGTATGATTGGTTGGAGATCTTACTTCAAGAACTTTTGGTTGTTCAGCGTGAAGATCTCATCCAGTATGAACCTATTTTACATGACATAGAAAAACGCTTGAGCCGTATTGGAGTATACGAGAAAAAGAAGGTCAATTTTATAGGGGACGAGCAGCTATACCGTTCACTGGCAAGTAGCCCAAGCAAGTTAGAAAGTATACACAGTATTATTGAACAGGAGCAACAAATTTTGGGTAACGACTTGAAAGCAGTTGTTCTTACCGATTTTATCAGGAAAGAGTTCCTAGATTTTAAAGGCGATGAAGTAACTGCACTTAATAAATTGGGCGTGGTTTCTATTTTTCAATACCTACGTGTTAAATCTGCCCAAAGTCAGTATTTGGGGATACTAACAGGTTCGCTGGTTGTTCTTCATAAGGATGTGGTTTCAGAATTTGAGGTGTTGCTGGGTAGTGGTACTTTCAGCATGCAGCCCTTATCTTCTGATGCGGATTTTGTACAAATTACAGTTTCTGGGAACAATAAGAACAGTATTGTAGGCACGGTTACAGCGCTTTTTCAGATGGGAAAAATTAAAATACTAATTGGTACTAAATCTTTGTTGGGTGAAGGGTGGGACGCTCCGGCTATAAACACCCTGGTTTTGGCATCGTACGTAGGTTCGTTTGTGTCATCCAACCAAATGCGGGGCAGAGCCATTAGAATGGATGCTAATGAACTATCTAAAACCGGTAATATTTGGCATTTGGCATGTCTTGACCCAACTATAAATGATGGTGGTAAGGATTTGGAACAATTAAAACGCCGATTCTCCGCCTTTTCGGGGGTTTCTATTAGTGGAAAAACTTATATCGAAAATGGATTAGATAGGCTTCAACTGCCCGAAATCTTTAATGAAGAAACAGATTTAGACGAATTGAATACTAGTATGGTACAATCTGCTTCAGAAAGAAATACTTTGCAAGAAAGGTGGCATGAAGCTATTGATAAAGGCAGCCTATTGGTCCGGGAAGTGAAAGTACCTTATTCGGGCAAAACTCCGTTTAGAAAAGCAAAAAAAATGCGTTCGGTAGATGCAGCACAATATTTGTTGATTGAAGTGGTTGCTGGTTTAGGTTTATTCCTTCCTGAGTTTTTAATGAAGAATATAGGAACCCTATTGAACAAGGGCATTTTTCAGTTTGTATACTTCTTGTTGGCAGGTGTTGTAATTGGTTTTGCACCTAAAACATATAAAGCACTGAAATTATATTTCTTATTTGGGAACTCTATTAAGAAAACGGAGAAAATAGGAAAAGCTTTATTGGCTTATCTTATAAAAACGAAACGGGTTCATATTGGTAATTCAGAGATTACAGTGGAAACTGAGCAACATAGTAACGGTAGTTTTGCCTGTTATTTAAGAGGAGCCTCCAATCATGAAGGGTCTTTGTTCGTTAACCTGTTACATGAAATACTGGCACCCGTAGAAAATCCTAGATATTTACTGGTTAGTAGTAGTTGGGTAAAAAGGACATGGGATGTCCGTAATTATTATGTAGTGCCACAGGATTTGGGAAAACGAAAAAAGGACGCCATAGAATTTCACAGCTTTTGGAAGGAACATGTTGAGAATTCAGAACTACTTTACACACGAACAAAAATAGGTAGAAAAGAGTTGCTTAAAGCCCGTTTGGCTCATGTAGTGTATCAATTCAAGGAGGTTTCAGAAAAAGCGATTACTTGGAAATAATCCGTTCAGTATTTTCTTTGCACCGTATTAATTGGGTTAGCTCTTTACCGTAGCCGTAAGCAGACCATAAGGTAGTGTCCTTTTTAATTTCAATTGGGTTTTCATTGGCATCAATAAAGCGTTTGGTAGCTCCAACCAAGGGATGGTCCATACTTTTTATTTTTATAATTGAACTATTTCCTGGAATAGTTAATTCCCCTTCGTAGTCGTAACAGTAAACAAGTACTTTATCGCCTAGACTTGCATTTGTGTTACTAAAACAATCTGTAGTAAAGAATTTTTGGCTTGCATAACTACTATTCCCCATATCCTTAATTTTATAGACTTCATCTAGGGCTATAGTTCCCTTTTGAGAGATGTATAAAGGGGCGGCATCATAATTGGCTTTTTCTAAGTTGACAATTGTACCTGAAAACACAAGAGAATATTCTTTACCACAATACCCAATGAACGGACCGGATTCTTCCCACCAGTAGGTGTACCCTACATTTAAGGTGTCTTGGGTGAATACTATTTCAAGATCGCTTTTGGATCGTTTGGCGTCACAGGAAGTCCCTATTGCCAAAATTGCAAATGCTAAAAGCAACTTACAGATAAAGTGATTGCTTAAGTAAACGGTATCAGGGGTTTTTAAAAATCTCACTCCGTAGATCAGGTTTTTTTTTGGCCTTGTTTTGCAATCTCCTTCAGGCGTAATTTACGCGTCTCCTTCTCTTGTTTTAATTTCGCTTTTTTCCGATTTAAAAGCTTGGTATGCTTGGCTTTATTAACTGTGTTTTTTGCTTTTCCTTTTTTAGACATAACAAGTCATTAAGGGTTATACCCATTTTTTTGGATTTTTTAGAATATCTACCAATCGGTATTCTTCACTTCCTTCTTCTGGCTGGTGGTCATAACGCCATTGCACATGTGGAGGTAGGCTCATTAGTATACTTTCAATTCTACCGTTGGTCTTCAATCCAAATAAAGTGCCTTTGTCATGAACAAGATTAAACTCCACATAGCGTCCTCTTCTGACCTCCTGCCAATCTCGCTGTTCTTGGGAGTACTCCAATTTTTTTCTTTTTGAAACAATCGGTATATAACTATCTAAAAAGCTATTACCCACTTCGGTAACAAAGTCATACCAATTTTCCATACTCATCTCATCGGTAGCTTTGCAGTAGTCAAAGAAGAGCCCGCCTATGCCTCGAGCCTCATTCCTGTGGGCATTCCAAAAGTAATCATCACACTTCTTTTTATAGGTTGAATAGAAGTCTGGGTTATGTGTATCACAAGCAGTCTTACAAATAGTGTGGAAGTGAACTGCGTCTTCATCAAAGAGATAATAAGGAGTCAAATCCTGTCCTCCCCCAAACCACTGGTCAACAATATTTCCTTCCTTATCATACATTTCAAAATAACGCCAGTTGGCATGGACTGTAGGCACCATCGGGTTTTTAGGGTGAAGCACCAGACTTAATCCGCAAGCATAAAAATCGGCATCTTCTACTCCAAAATAAGTCTGCATGCTCTTGGGTAAGGCCCCATGCACACCAGAGATATTTACACCGCCTTTTTCAAAAACGGCACCATTTTCTATAACTCTAGTTCTACCGCCGCCACCTTCCGGTCTGTTCCAAACATCTTCGTGAAACTTGGCTTTACCATCTATTTCCTGAAGTTTAGAAGTAATAGTGTCTTGAAGGTTTTGAATGTAACTAAAGAATTTGTCTCTCATTAAAGGAAAGGTTTTGTGCGAATTGACTGTAAATTTACAATATACAAAGGAAGCTATGAAGAGATACCGACTACAAATGACTATTTATCAGGATTTTATTTTGAATTGTTAAGGCGTTTTAAACATGAAGCTCATATAACTCCATATCTAAGGGAGATTCGCTAGGAGGCGTATGCTCTTTTAATAATACCTTTTGCCATGTATAACCACATTTTTCAGCTACCCGTATACTGCCATTATTGGTTTTGTGAACAATAATTTGGAGCGTTTTAAGGCCTAAATCATTTGTGGCATATTTGGATAAGGTGTCAACAGCTAAGGAAGTAATGCCTTTGCCTTCGAATTGGTATCCTATGCAATACGCCAGTTCTGCTTGTTTTTTCTCCCAGTTCAGTTCTTTAATATAAACAAGACCTATAATTGTGCGGTTTTCATTGTCTTTTAGAACGAACAAAAATTCCTCGTTCTTCTGATATTCATGGACTTTCTGTTCAACAAAAATTTGGGAAAGGCTGGGCGTAAGATTTGCAGCTAGTGTTATTGGAAAATATCTTTGTAAACGTCCGGAATTTATAGTTACGAAATCACAAATACGCCAGGCATATTTTTCATGTATTGGTTCTATGGAAAAGCTTTCGAAACGGGCAATGGCGCTGTTTTCGTTTTCCATGTCCATTTTGATTTAGCTAACGGGTTTCCATTCTTTAACCGCGTCTATAAATGCCTTGGCATTTTCAACAGGTACGTTTGGTAATATGCCGTGACCAAGATTTACGACATAGCTATCTTTTCCAAATTCATTAATCATTTGGGTCACCATCTTCTTTATTTCTGATGGAGGGGATAGCAATCTAACGGGGTCAAAGTTACCTTGCAACGTAATTTTCCCGCCGGTTAGGTAGCGTGCATTACGCGCAGAACACGTCCAATCTATACCTAGGGCGGCAGCACCCGATTTTGCCATATCGCCAAGAGCGAACCAACACCCTTTACCAAAAGCGATAACGGGAGTTTCATCTTTTAAGGCATCAATAATTTGCTGAATGTACTGCCATGAAAATTCATTGTAATCCGTTGGGGAAAGCATTCCGCCCCAAGAATCGAATACTTGAACCGCATTTACACCTGCTTTCACCTTCGCTTTTAAGTAGGCAATAGTTGTATCCGTAATCTTTTGTAGAAGTTCGTGGGCCACTACAGGTTGGGTAAAGCAAAGTTCTTTAGCCTTATCAAAAGTTTTGCTTCCTTGGCCTTGTACACAATAGCATAAAATGGTCCATGGTGAGCCTGCAAAACCAATAAGTGGAACTTCATCATTCAGTTTTTCTTTGGTAGCTTTTATGGCATCCATAACATAACCCAAAGCATCGTTTACATCTGGAACGATAACACTATCTAGGTCTTTCTGCGAGCGGATAGGGTTAGGTAAGTATGGACCAAAATTTGGTTTCATCTGTACCTCAATATTCATAGCTTGAGGAATCACAAGAATGTCACTAAAAAGAATGGCTGCGTCCATTCCGTATCTACGAATAGGCTGCACTGTAATTTCAGAGGCTAACTCTGGAGTCTGACAACGCGTAAAGAAATCGTACTTTTTTCTGATTTCCATAAACTCAGGAAGATATCTCCCTGCTTGACGCATCATCCAAACGGGTGGGCGGTCAACAGTTTCACCCTTTAGGGCCCTAAGAAAAAGGTCGTTTTTTAATGGCATAGCTATAGTTTCATTCCCATGAAGAGGGAAGTCCGTTTATTATTCTAACCGTAAAAATATTAATTCTTACGGTACGTTTGGTTGACCAATTCAATAACGCTCTCTACTGTTGGTATTTTTGCTATATGAACTGTATCAAAATGTTTCTTTGCTTCGGCCGCAGTGGTTTCACCAATACAATACGCTACCTTATTAGTAGCATTTTTTAGTAGATAGCTGTTAACCGTAGAAGGGCTAAAAAACAGAATACCCTCAACACTATCTTCAACTTCCGCAGGCGCGTGTTTGGTCGTATAGGCTTCTATTTCGTTAACCTGAATATTGTTTTCTGCAAGTATGGTTGGTAGGTCGTTAAGTCTAAGGTTGCTACAGAAATATGTAACCTCAGTGCCTTCCATATATTCCACTAGGTACTCGGCCAATTTTTTAGCATCTTTTTCCTGATGCTTTACTGGGCCTATGTACTTTTTTATCATTCGTTTGGTTTTTCCACCAACACAATATATATTTTTAAACTTTAATTCCTCCGGAGATACACTTTTTATAAGCGACTCAACAGCATTTTGGCTGGTAAGAATCACGTTTTGAATTTCTTTTTTAAGGATAAGATTAGAAATTCGGTTCGGGCTTACTTTGATAAAATCTTCAGACTTCACCTTTATGTCCGTATCAAAAAGTTCCTCTTGATCTTGAGTAAGGTTCTTGGTGGAAAATATTTTAGTGTTTTCTAAAGTACCTGTAGCGCTGGTCATAAGTAACTTTCCGCCTCTACTAAAAATACTGTTTGCACAGTCTTTTGCCAGATAGGTATGTTTTCCTAATGGTGCAGTGAATTCTGCTTCAAGTTTTTTCTTGCCATCAACGGTTAAAAGCACTCCTTTAAGAGTTACCTCGTTTTCTTTATCTATAGTGGCAAGTGCGCCAATAGGTGCTGAACAACCACCTTCTAGAATTCGTAAAAATTCACGTTCTAGTTGGGTGCATATTTCGGTAGGCTTGTGATTAAGTTCCGCACAGGCCTCACGAACAAATTCGTCATCTTCTTTGGCCACAACCATTATGGCTCCTTGAGCTGGAGCGGGAACCATCCAGGTAAGTCCAATTGTATTTTCAGGTTCAAGACCAATACGTTCAAGTCCTGCGGCTGCAAATATAGCGCCGTTCCAATCACTGTCTTCCAGTTTTTGGTAGCGGCTATTAACATTTCCGCGAAGGTCAACAACAGTATGTGTTGGGTAGCGGTTAAGCCATTGCGCTTTTCTACGAAGGCTTCCAGTAGCGATTATACCTTTTTTTTCCCCCATAAATTCTTCGTTCTTTTTGAACGCAAGAATATCTAGAAAATTAGCACGTTCAAGAACAGCAGCCTGTACAATTCCTTTGGGTAATGCAGTAGGCACATCTTTCATACTGTGTACCGCAATATCAATATCATCATTGAGCATGGCTACGTCTAGGGTCTTGGTAAAAATACCCGTAATGCCCAATTCATATAGCGGTTTGTCAAGTATGAGGTCGCCCGTAGACTTTACGGAAATGACTTTTACCTTATGGCCTAAAGCTTTTAATTTGTTTTTAACGGTGTTTGCTTGCCATAGCGCTAATTCGCTATCGCGTGTACCAATTCGTATGACCTTGCTCATGGAGTGTCGAGTTCGAGTTGAAAGACTTTTTGAATGAGTTCTAGACTTGTGTCAGAATCGACATTGTCGTCTTTAAGATGATTTGCGAACTGCTTTGTTATTTTTTGAATAATTCTATTGGAAATTACATCTGCCTGTTGCTCGTTGAAGTTGGACAGTTTTTTGGATTGATAGTCCATTTCTTCGTCCTTCATCGTTTTCAGCTTCATTTTCAGGGCTTTGATAACCGGCGCGAATTTGCGTGTTTCCAGCCACTGAATAAAATCGCCTTTTACTTCATCTATAATGACTTCCGCTTCAGGAATGAACTGTTTTCTTCGCTCTAACGTATCATCGGTAATTCTAGAAAGCTGATCTAAATGCACCAAGGTAACATTGTCCAAATCTTCCACATTATCGGAAACATTTTTTGGAATAGAAAGATCTAAGATTAAAAGCGGTTTTTTGGTATGGATGAGTTCTTTTGATATTGTTGGTGATTGCGCACCAGTTGCAACAATCAATACGTCCGTAGAACGAATTTCGGTTTGTAAATCCCCATAATCTTTAACCACCAATTGAAACTTTCCGGCAATTTTTTCGGCTTTGTCCTTCGTACGATTAATAAGGGTTATGTGACTGTTTTTGGTATGTTTAATTAGATTTTCGCAGGTATTTCTACCAATCTTTCCTGTGCCAAATAGCAAAATGTTTTTATCTGAAATATCTACAACGTTCTCCATAATGTAGCGAACGGAGGCAAAAGAAACAGATGTTGCTCCCGAAGAAATTTCAGTTTCATTCTTTATACGTTTGCTTGCTTGGATGACCGAGTTGCACAAACGCTCAATAAAAGGATTTGCAATACTGTGTCTTTTAGAACGATTGAAACTAGCCCTTAACTGACTAATGATTTCAAAATCTCCTAAAATCTGACTGTCTAAACCAGTGCCCACACGAAAAAGGTGGCTAATGGCGTCGTTATTCTTGTATACGTATGCCACTTCTTGAAACTCTTCTACAGAGCCTGAAGTGTTATCGCAAAGTAATTTTATAAGTTGAAAAGGGTGTTGGGCAAAACCGTTAAGTTCGGTCCGGTTACAAGTTGAGGTCACTAATAGACCATCTATACCCAACTCACTGGCTTTAACCAAAATGCGTTCCATTGCAGCATCGTCTAAACTGAATTTGCCACGAACCTCGGCATCAGCTTTTAAATAGCTGAGGCCAATAGTGTAGAACGAGTTGTTTTTTGAAATGTGGTAATCTTTCATGAAAGCTTTTTCAAAGCGGAAACAAAAATAAGAGGCATTGTTGAATAAAAATAACGCTAGAGGAACAATAAGTGTCGTTGAGGGTTTTTTTAGTTGTTTGTGAATGTAAATCCGTTGAAAACCAGTATTTTTGTAGGAAATACTGTGCTTAACGGTATATCTATTTAGAACGCTTCTAAATAAAAACAAACAAATTCTTGTTTCAGATGGAAGGAAAAAATATCGCTCAAGGTTCATTTCAAGAGGTCTTAATAGAAGACGGTTTTTATGTGCTTAAAATTCAAAATGACACTACTGAAACACAACGTGTAGTGCGGGATATAGATAGCAGTTTCATTCAATTTCACTTTTGTCTAAAGGGTGAGGCTAAGTTTATTTTTAACGAAGGGAGATACAGCCTTGAGGTTTCCGAGGAGAACTCTTTGTTGCTGTATAACACGCAAATAGATTTGCCTATGGACTTGCAATTGGAACCCAATTCTTGGTTGGTCTCCGTAGTAATGACCATTAGAAAATTTCATTCGCTTTTTTCCAAAGAGGCAGATTATATTCCTTTTCTAAGTGCGGACAATCAAGATAAAAAATATTATGCCCAAGAAGGAGTGAGTCCGGCAATTGCGGTTATTTTAAGTCAAATGATGAATTACAATCTTCATCCCTCCATAAAAGAACTGTATATAAAGGGTAAAGTGTATGAATTGATTTCTCTGTACTTTAATAAAAGTGATGATGCAGATGTTGAGCAATGCCCTTTCTTGGTAGATGAGGACAATGTACGGCGTATTCGTAAGGCAAAAGAAATTGTTATTTCCCGCATGGCTGAGCCTCCTACCCTCACTGAACTATCTGAAGAAATAGGGTTATCCTTAAAAAAGCTGAAAGAAGGTTTTAAGCAGATTTATGGCGATTCTGTTTTTAGCTTCCTATTTGATTATAAAATGGAGTATGCGAGAAAAATGTTGGAAACCGGTAAGCACAACGTAAACGAAGTAGGTTTAAGAGTTGGGTATAGTACGGCCAGCCATTTTATTTCTGCCTTTAAAAAGAAATACGGGACTACTCCTAAAAAATATTTGATGGCGTCTGCAAATAGTTAAACTTTTTAGCCAGATATATCAGGTTGATTTTCTGTTTGGGAAATTTTTACTGAAAAAACAAGAACCAACTAGTTAGTTGGTACAATGAGATATTTCTTGAAACCGTTATTTCATGGGAGCCGATTTGTATCGTGAAACTTTCGGTGAACGGTCATATGGCAGGTTTTAATAGGAAGGTTTCAAATAAAACGTACTGGACAGTCGGTTCCTTTATTTTGTTTTACGTAGCTCAACGGGTAGGTCTAGCCACCATTATTCCCGTATTTTTCTTGATTTTTTTGAGATATTCGGCAAGTGGTTTTTTGGAGACTTCTACTTTCATTGAACCCGTTGAGGCATGTAGCAAATGAATGCGTCCGTCTTTTTCTTTAGTGGCAATTCCGGTGTGGGTAATGTCCAATCCATTAATTGACGTGGTCAAAGCAATGATGTCACCAGATTGAATCAAATGCTCGTTTGCGGCAATGTCATCCTGAGCCAATATGCAAATAGGTTGATTGTTGAGGTAGTTTTCGGAAGCCTTTACTTTTTCAAAATTTTTGTCATCGCTCAAGAACGGATAAAGGTCACGATGTGTACTCATAAAATTTATGGGCTTGGTAACTTCTTTGCCACCAATCTCAGAAGTAACATCTTTTAGGAATCCTTTCTTTTCATTATTAGCTATCCACTCGGAAAAGTAATGCAGGCGGGATGCATAGCCATCCAGCGTGCCATCTTTGTAGCGGATACTTTCAAGTGTTTCCGTAAAATCTTTAAAACCCGATTTTTCGTTTTTCAACATCAATCCAAAAGCAAGGACGTTTTCGACATAGGTTGTACAATCTAATCCTTGTAGATTGATTACCAGAGTTTCTGTATCACCAATCTCTAATGTTTTGGCAACGTAAGGCGTATCCATAAACGTTTTCCCAATAGCCACTATGGTTTTCCCAAAGTCTTTATCTAATAGGCCGTCAATAGTAATGAGCTTGTTTTCTACAGCTTGTTTATCTACTGGTGAGCAGGTAATTTGCTGCGCAGGGCATAGTGTGGAAATAAGAAAAAACAATATAAAGTAAACAGGTCTGATCATAGCGATACTTTAATGTGAAGGTACAAATTTACAGTCCAAGATGACCATACATTCCATAACCGTTGGGCCTATAGATATCTGCGCGTCTTCTGTCTTTTAGTTCAAAAGCTTCGGTGAGGTATTCAATTACTTCTTCATCGGTATCCGTATCTTCTATACGCATAGCATCACTTTCATAAAAAGGATTGGTTTGAAGTTTTTGGTTGTTTTCAAAGATTAACAGATACATGGAAAAATTCTTGTCATAATCTTCGTTATTCCGCTTTTTAAAGTAAAACCCCGTATATTGTTTTTCTTTAAATCGAAAAGGCTTTTGAGATACGAAATCAACAGAATCCTTGACCTTGTTATATTTTGAGCCTTCAAAAAGAATAGCTTCGGCTAAATGTTTTTGTGAATTAAACTTAGAAGGAAAATGGCCGAGCATATCTACCTTTTCTAATGTATTGAACAACGGGAGTCTGCCATTTATATCTGACGCCAAACTTGTTAATTGATTTTGAGGTACTTGTTTTCCGTCCTTAAGTAACTGAGCAAGGTAGGCTGCTTGAACACCAGGGTCTTTAACCTGCTTAATTTGTGTGAAAAACTGTTCTACGGATTTGTCAGTATGAAATGGGTACAACAATGTAATATAGTCTTCTAACAAAGAGGTATTACTTCTGCTAATTCTAGGGTTATGGAAATCATTTTGAGAATTGGAAATATCTCTTCCCAACTGTCTTTTAATTAGGGTTTTGGCATCGTTTAGAATCTGAACTCTATACTTTTTGTACAGTTTTGGTTTGATAATACCTTTTATTAATAACTCTGACAAAAGCGAAAAAATAGGTTCTTTATATTCAGGAATGGAACTGTAGTCCAAAAGGGTGGGGTACAGTTTTTTTGCTAATTCTAAATTTTCGCGATACGGTTTAAAAATAAGGCTAATATTGAATGTGTTTGATAGCAAAGGCAAATCTATTTGCATGAGTTCTAACAATAGTTTTGTTGATGCTTCATTGGATTTTTTAGCAATTTCTTGAAGCAAAACAGCCTGTGCGGTGGAGTTGTTATACGATTTTGCGTAAAACCTTTTAGAAAACTCAGTGAGGTCAACATCTTCTAACTCTGCTAATTTCCGAATAAGGTGTAATTGTATTTGGCGCTCTCCTTTGCTTAAATCAAACTCATAAATATGCTTTTTAAGGGCTTCCGCGTGTTTGGGATCGAATTTTATAAATCGATATCCGTCCAGTGCAATACTGTCATTCGTATCAAGCGCACTAAAAAATTCAGGTACTTTATCTTCAAACAGCTGTCGTCCAATTACGGTGTCTTTCGGAACAAAATTATCAAAGAATTCACTAATGAAAGCACTCGGTTTTTCAATGGTATCGACAACAGCCTTCAACTCGTATAGAAGCCCATCTTTTAATATATTTTTCACTAAAATTCCCCTTGTACTAGCGGTATCCGCTAGTGTCATTTGTAGTTGATGATATCCGTTGGAAGAGCTGTTGGTCTCCTTTATTATATTGTATTTTTTATGAGCATACAATTTCTTTCGTAAGGCCCATGCAGAATCTAAGTTTCTGAACATTAAAAAATCGTGAGATTTGTTTAATTCTACAGATATCGCCTCTCCATTTTCATTCTGGTAAACGGTTTTTTTATGGAATGGGTCGTATGATTTTGTTTTGGGCGCACCGGTATAATAGTTGGTGCTGCTCTCAACAAATTTAGGAGGTTTTACAGTGGTTTTGGTACTGAAATATAAAGCCGTATCCACTACGGTTTTAAAGGGTTTTTGATGTTTACTTGTTTTTAGTTTAAACGATTCAAAAAACAATTGTGCTTCTTTTTTGCTCTTTCCAACCGTACCCAATAAATAATACTCACCTCTTCGCAAGGTAGTCATGAGGTAAAGGCGCTTTTTTGTTTTTGGGTCGATTTCAGCAGATGAAGTCAGCCTTCTGTCTTCAAATGAATTGTATTGAGGATTTAATTCTAAATCTTGGTAAAAACGTTTTTGTATTTGTTTCAATTCAAAAGTATCGGCCTCAATAAAGTTGAAATCGTTTAAAACTGATTTACGAAGAAAGTAATAATTGTTAGAGAGAGAATCAAAGCCTTCTATCCATCGGTTACCACTTCTACTGCGATTTGTAAAACTATAAAGTGAAGGCATTTGAACTTCAAAATCTTCAAATAGAGAAGAACGTATTTTAGGCCCTTTAATAGAGTCTGTTCTAAATTTTAAGCTATCAAAAATAAGGTCTGAGAAATTAGTTACATAATCACCTTCTCCTCCCATTTTAATGATAACCAACTCTAACGGAGTTTCAAAAATTTGATACCGTTGGTGGTCGCCGTTTTTAAGACGGTTTTTGATATCTAGGCCATAGAATTGACCGTTTTTAATCGGTTTTTTTTCTAAGATTTTTCCTGGAATATTCTCAAAAAGAAGTTTGTCTATTTCTTCCAAAGAAAATAACGCATCTTTTTTAAGAAATGAATAGGTTGGAATACGGTTAATAACTACAAAACTGCCGTTTGCTAAGTCGGGTGAAACATAGGTGGTTTTGCCAATATCCGAAACCGGGTAAAGCTTATTGGGAAGGTTAACTGTAAGAAAATCATCTTCCGTACTGTATGTATCGTATGTATTCTCGCGTTTCTTTTGCTCAAACTTTAGTTTTAATTTTTTACCTCTAGATGTGGCTTTGGAAAGTAAGGGTTTTACAGTATATCCCTTTTTTCTTAATAATGAAATTACACCTTGGTTGCCTGGTAAATGAGCCGCTCCTATACCTGCAAATATTTTTCCTTTTCGCATTACAGAATCCATACGGTGAACCATATTGGCATTGCGTATGTACAACATGTTTTTCATGTAATGAGGTGTGTACATGGCCCGGTCAATAGAATCTAACAAAGCAATGTTGCGCTCTCTATATGCATCTTGTAGTAAGAACAAAGGGTCTGATTGTTGCATTCTTTTTTGGAGCCATTCATCTGGTTTTTGTTTAATGGCATTTAAACTGGCCCTGCCTACAAGTGCAGCGGACTCTTCCATGTTTTCTAATGCAACAATGGGCTTGTTGAATTTTTTACCCGCTTGGTAAATGAACATGTCAAGGTAAGTTTCCTCTTCAAAGTTTTGAGAAAATTCATTTGTACGGTAAAGGATGTTGTTTACAATACGGTCTTCGTAGGCTAGGTATGCACCCAATATTTCTTTTCTAGGATTTGTTACTTTAAACGAACGTGCATAGAACCCTTTGGTAACGAAACCGGCTTCAGCACCGTAAGGGGTGGAGCCTGCTAGATTTTCTTTTTCTAACCAGTGGCCTGGGTCAGATTCTAGGGCAACCATATCACTTTTGTCTAGGGCATCAAAAAAAACATCATCTAAACGAAAAGCAATCTTTTTACTCACATGCATGGTGCCATATAAGTAAGATGTTTTCTGTAAACCGTTTCCTGAAATTTCCCAAAGAAGACTATTTTTTTCTTGGGCCTTGACCGAAAAAGAAAGAAGCAAAAGAAAAATCGATACAAATCGCATAAATACTTTTTTGGTGAGGGAGTAGACAACACGTTAGCATGCATTTAAAGATGAACGCTTTTCACAAAAGTAGAAAAGTGATTTGTGCAATATATCCCTACAAACCGTTAAAATAAATATTGGTTTTAAGGTATAACGGCTATTCTAAGGTTGTATTTTCTGAGGCCTCGATATTTTCCAAACGCAGTCTTGTGCGCGGTAGGCTTTGGGGGTAATTTTGTTGTAAAAACGTTATTAATTTTTCCCGAACATGTACGCGAAGGTCCCATGCCGTAGATGAGTCTTTAGCACTCATTAGCGCTCGTATCTCAATATGATTGACTTTGGAATCTGTTACCTGAATATTGTTTACTTCGCCGTCCCAAAGATCTGTTTGTTTTAGAATTTGGGTAAGTTCTTTTCGCAAAGCATCAAATGGAACAGAGTAATCGGTATAAAGAAAAACAGTGCCTAAAATATCTGCAGAAGATTTTGTCCAGTTTTGAAACGGTTTATCAATAAAATAGGTCGTAGGCAATATTAACCGTCTTTTGTCCCAAATTTTAACCACCACATAGGTAAGTGTAATTTCTTCAATGCGGCCCCATTCTCCTTCAACTACAACAACATCATCTAGTTTGATAGGCTGGGCTATGGCAATTTGAATTCCAGCTAGAATAGTACCAATCATTTTTTGAGCAGAAAAACCAATAATAATACCAGCAACTCCTGCTGAGGCAAAAACACTTATTCCAATTTCACGAATACTGTCAAAGCTCATTAATGCAATGCCACAAGCAAGAATGATGATAATAAAAATTATAATCCGCTCTAGTATGTTGAATTGTGTGGCCACCTTTCGTGCCCGTAAATTATTTGAAGTGTTCATGTCATAGGAATGCGTGACATGCTCTTTGATGATTTTTATAATTTTTATCAATAACCAGGTAAAAGCAAAAATGAAAAGCAAAGTGCTGGTTTTTCTAAAGTAGTATTCAAGGTGTGTTAGATCTAGTAATTGCCTTAAAGAGCCCATTCGTATTACTATGGAAAGTAGAATTAGAAAAATAGGAGTGCTAACTTTCTTTACAGAAGAAGGGGCGATTATATATTTGGGGTTTTTTCCCAGTTTGCGAAGCACTTTTAATAACATAAAATAGGCAACTAGCAAAATGGTGAACGACCCTAAAAGAAAAACAAGGGCTTTGTAGTTTTCGTTGAAAAAATCGTTTAGCATAGCAAATTGTTCAAAGGCAAGAATAGCTTGTTATTATAATTCAACAGGTCTGAATCACATCTAAAATTGATGTAATCTATAGTAGCATCAAAAAGTATTTTAATAACATGCACTCTAGATACGTTTCAAGGCGTATTTTTGTGAAAATTATACGTTTGCTCAAGTAAATGGGCACTTAAAGATAGCTGTATTCCCTCAAAGCCGAAAGTTCTTTATGGTGAAATAAACTGTCTTATAATTAAAAAAGTATTGCTAAGCTATGAAAGGAGTTTTATTGGTTAACTTGGGTTCCCCAGACAGTCCCACAGCTAAGGATGTTAAGCCTTATTTAGATGAATTTTTAATGGATGAACGCGTGATTGATGTGCCCAATTGGTTACGTAATATATTGGTCCGAGGGATTATTTTACAAACTCGCCCTAAAAAGTCCGCTGAAGCTTACGCTAAAATTTGGTGGGAAGAGGGTTCTCCGTTAATTGTTATTTCAGAACGGTTTTCAAACAAGTTGAAAGAGCATTCAGATATGCCTATAGCTTTGGGAATGCGCTATGGTAGCATGACCATAAAAAATGCTTTGAAGGAATTATATGATAAGGGTGTAGATGAGGTGTTGTTAGTGCCGTTATACCCGCATTATGCCATGTCATCCTATGAAACGGTTGTTGTTAAAGTGATGGAAGAGCAGGAAGCATTTTTTCCGAATATGAAATTGACTACCCTGCCTCCTTTTTATAAAAACCCAGAGTATGTTCGTGTACTTTCAGAACGAATTGCAGAAAGCCTTGAAGGGTTTGATTATGATCACATCTTATTTTCGTACCATGGTATTCCGGAAAGACATATTCGCAAATCTGATCCTACCCGTTTTCATTGTAAAATAGATGGTAAATGCTGTCAGACCAACTCCGTGGCGCATAATACTTGCTACCGTCACCAGTGTTTTGATACGACGGAATCCGTAAAGGCATATTTGAACCTTCCCGCGGACAAAGTGAGTAATTCTTTTCAATCGCGTCTTCCTAACGACCCATGGTTAAAACCGTATACCGATTTTGAATTTGAACGTTTCCCTAAAGAAGGTATAAAGAATCTCGCTGTTATTACACCTGCTTTTGTTGCCGATTGTTTGGAAACACTAGAGGAGATTGCCATGGAAGGACAACATCAATTTCAAGAAGCCGGAGGAAAGGAATACAAACACATTCCCTGTTTGAACGAAAGTGATACGTGGGTAAAAGTTATGGCTAATTGGATTAAGGACTGGCAAACTACAGGCGCTTTGCCTGCGTAAATCTGTAAAATAGGGCTTAACAGGAATAAAGAATGGCTAAAGTATCATCGGAACAGTTAGGGTCGGAACCAATTGGTAAGCTTTTGGTAAAACAGGCCTTGCCAGCTTCTATTGGTATTTTGGTGATGTCTCTTAATATACTGGTAGACTCTATTTTTGTTGGTAATTGGATTGGCTCTATTGCCATAGCCGCTATCAATGTAGTTCTTCCTGTATCCTTTTTTATTGGGGCTTTAGGGATGGCCATAGGTATTGGAGGAGCAAGTATTATTTCTAGGGCTCTTGGGGCGGATAACCACGCAAAGGCCATAAAGACCTTTGGTAATCAAATTACGTTAACGCTGTTGATTACCACGGTAATGGTGGCATTGGGACTCTATTATATTGATGTCCTCATACCTGCTTTTGGTGGTAAAGGAACCATCTTTGAGCCTGCCAAGATTTACTATACTATTGTGCTTTATGGAGTGCCTTTTTTGGCGCTTTGTATGATGGGAAATACGGTCATCCGTGCAGAAGGGAAGCCTAAATTTGCCATGATTGCCATGATTATACCTTCCGTAGGAAACCTTCTTATGGACTATATATTCATTTATATTTTTGATTGGGGTATGGAAGGGGCGGCCTGGGCTACTACCGTTGGCTACGTATTGTGTGCAGCATATGTCTTCTACTTTTTTCTATCTAAAAAATCCGAACTCAAGCTTAGTCCGGCATGTTTTCGGCTTGATTTGCCGATTATAAAAGAAATTGGGTCTTTAGGTTTTGTAACCTTATCCAGACAAGCTACCACGAGTGTGGTCTATTTGCTAATGAATAATATACTTTTTGGCCTTGGTGGTGAGGCTATGGTTGCGGTTTATGCCATTATTGGTCGTATGTTAATGTTTGCGCTGTTTCCTGTATTTGGCGTTACCCAAGGATTCTTGCCTATAGCGGGATTTAATTACGGAGCAAAAAAATACCAAAGGGTACGAGAATCTATTAATACAGCTATTAAATATGCATCACTATTGGCAGCCGTTGTATTTATTGGGCTTATGAGCTTTCCGCAAGAAATAGCTTCTCTGTTTTTGAGTGATAGAGCAGGGCAATCGGCACATGATTTGGCGGCCAATGCGTATGTTTTAGAACACATACCTCTAGCTATGCGGTTGGTATTTGCTGCAACGCCAATTATTGCGTTACAGTTAATAGGTGCCGCTTATTTTCAAGCAATAGGGAAAGCTGTACCGGCGTTGTTACTTACCTTGTCTAGACAGGGTTTCTTCTTTATACCACTTATTTTGATTTTACCCAACTATATGGGGGAACTGGGTGTTTGGCTTTCCTTTCCCGTAGCAGATGTGTTGGCTACAATTGTAACGGGTTTCTATTTGAGGAACGAAATTAAGAATACCTTAGTCCCAGAAGAGGCTTAAGTCAGCCTCCTCCGGACCTAGGTAAGTTCTTTATTGTTTCATATTCACTCCCGCAGCTTTAGCATGTCTAAGTTCCATACCTGTTGAAGACCTAGGTTTGAAACCGTGCCAGTCTTGCTCGTTAGATTCTTTGGGAATATTTAAATACGCATCGTTGTTTTCTCCTTTAAGATGTGTTCCTAAAAAAGCGGTTAGAAAGTGCTGGTTAATGTTGTTGATTTTTCTTTGGTCCCAAGAAGGTTCGGCATATCTGTAATATTCATCAATATGTAAACCGGGTTGAAGAGCTTCCGCTGGTGGAGGGTTCGGAGCTACGTTATGTCTCGCATTTTTATAGGTAAGCAAATATCGGTCTGCATTAACAGCGCCCTCATAAATTGCTTTAATACCTTTTTCGTAACCAGAAATATCATCTTGGTCGCCCGCTATAAAAAGTGTTGGTTTTTTTAGACCTGCCAATCCGTTGGCATCCCAAACACCTCGTTCCATACCCCAAGGAGCAAAAGCAACTACAGCCTTAATTCTTGGATCTATTTGTTTTTGATATTCTGCATTGCTAGCAGCGAGAGCAGAAATTGCCGAGCTACCTCCGGTCATTTGTCCAAAGAAAGCTGTAAGTCCATCGCTATAGCCAGCTCCTCCAACATTTAAAACACCGTAGCCACCCATGGAATATCCAACAATACCAATATTTTCAACATCTATCATTCCTGAAAGTTGGTCTTTTGATGCTGAATTTCCTTTTTCGACTATCGTATTAATTACGAATTTAATGTCCTTAGCACGGTTCAACAAGGTGCTTTGAAATGCATTGGCATCCTTAAAAGTTGAATCCGTATGGTCTATGGAAACTACTACGTATCCTTTTGACGCCAAGTTTTCGGTTAAATAGGTCATTAAGTACCTTGAGCCCACATATCCGTGAGATACCACAATTAATGGATATCCGCCAGTAGTTGCTTTGGGCGAGGCATCCCGGTAAGCTCTTCCTTTAAAAGAAAAAGGCACCAATGGACGTAAAGTATCACCTCTGGTGCCCATTACCTCTTCATAAGTTACGGTAGCGCCTTTGTCCGTTGGTGCTTCTGAAGGATACCAAACCTCTATGGTAAGAGGCCTATCATACATTGGGTCTGCACCTCCTTTTGAGTTTAAAATATCAACCTGATTCTTATGTGTAATGTTAAGCGTACGTACGCCAACGGTATGTTCGCCTCTATTGGAAAGTTCGGGAGCGTCCGGTAGGGCATCGCCATACAAGAATTCTTGTGCTTGCACGGTAATCGTTGCGCACAAAAACAGCAAAAAAGCTGCCATATGCGTGTTCTTCCTTAGGAGGAAGTTGAGTTGAGTTTTCATAGTTTTATAATTGAGTTATGGTTAAATGTAATGAAATTACACTGAAAAGAGAGTAAAGCGTTAAACTTTGGTAACAGTCAACTCTTCGTATTTCAACCTAATCTGCTCTTCTCCATATTTGCGTTCCAATCGCCTGATGCTAAAATGCGCGTGGGCCATATTTTGAAAATGGTCAATGAACGCCAAATTAATAGTAGCCCCACCAGCAGCGCCTACTATGGGTATAGCTTGGGCCACAAATTTCTCCGAAACTTGAACGCTAAAGCGAGATGCCACTTGGGCTATGAGTTGCAAAAGAGGATTTCCTGTTGTATTGAGTAGGGTAGTTACGGTTTTCCCAGCAATTCCGGTAGCGCCTTTCACCGCGGAACTCATGGCTAATTTTGTGGCATAATATCCCGTATCAAGATTGTCATCGTGTTTGCTCTTACCCCCTAAAGCGAATACTTGTAAACAGGCCAATTGTGAATCTAGCGAATCTAGGTCCTCTCCCTCACTACGGGCAATATCCATAATGGAGCGCATCATGAGTTTGGTAGCCAATGTTAGGTCAACCGCGAAAGCACTCGCTCCTAAAGCTCCCCCAATAGCCCCTGATGAAGTGACCAATGCCTTGTACAAATTGTTCATAGGTGTGGTTTTTGATTTTTTGCTCATTGAGATCAAATTGGTTTTTACCACTGTATGTAGAACTTTGTACGTAATCTGCTGAATCCAATCACGTTGTTTTTGGGGAAGCAATTGTATCCTACTCTCTATAACATTCCCCATTTTATTAAGGCCTTGCATGGCCCATCCTATTTGCTCCATTTTTTGCTTTGCGTTGCTAAGTGTCTGGAAATCTTCCGGTGTCATTTCGTTTTTAATAATTTTCAAGAGATGATAGTTTAAAATATGGGTTGCTCTAAATTAAGCATTCTTCTAAATATATAAGGGTTTAATGAAGCAAAGGATCGTTCGGAAAAATTCGTTTTTGGGTTATATGAAAGGAGTTTGTAGTTTTTCCTAACTTTGAACGGCAATTCTAAAGCTTGGTCCGTTGTACGAATACATAAAAGCATTACATCTTATTTTTGTGATTACATGGTTCGCAGGCTTGTTCTATATACCACGCCTATTTATCTATCATATTGAGGCCTCCCATAAAGCTTCTCCTGAAAAGGAAATTCTTACCAAGCAATTACAGCTCATGGCCAAACGGTTGTGGTTTATTATAACTTGGCCATCGGCTATATTGGCTGTTTTTTTTGCCGTTTGGTTGTTGGTTTTGGTTCCTGCCTGGTTGGAACAACCTTGGATGCACGTAAAACTTGTTTTTGTTTTACTATTGATATTGTATCACTTTAAGACACATCAGATATTTAAGCAACTCCAACGCAATGAGGTAAAGTACAGTTCAAAATTCATGCGTATTTTTAATGAGGGAGCTACACTTATTTTATTCGCTGTAGTGTTTCTGGTGATTCTTAAAAATGCGTTCAATTGGATTTTTGGTGTTGTCGGAATTATTGTTCTAGGAGTCCTCTTAATGCTTGGCATCAGAATATATAAAAGTATAAGGTCTAAAAACCCTGAAGCATAACTCTTGTCTGTAGTAAAATTAGCTTTGTAGAATACTGGAATTTAGTCAGTTTTGAGAAGCCTATGAACATATTTAAAATGGCGTGATATTTGCTACCTTTGATGTAAAATCAAGTCTTTTGTTCACAAAACTTTCGTTAAGGTCACGCATCTTCTTATCTATGATTCTACTCGTGGTCATAGCTTCTATCTTGATTGCTGGCGTTACTGTGTATCAGTATAAAGAGCAATCAGAGGATTATCATTCGGATCGTTTGGAACGTAAAGAGGAGCAAGTGAAGCAAAGCGTAGAGTACGTTTTAAAGAAAACTACATACCCGGTCACAACCAAAAATTTAGGATTAATTTTTAATGAGGAAATTTACGAGATTGCCAATGTTCAGAACCAACGCCTCAATATTTATGACTTAGAAGGCCAGCTAATAAAAAGCTCCAGAGCTAAATTTGAAGTCGATTCTATAGCAAACTGTTTAAGTCCATCTATTTTAAGTCTATTAGAGACTAGTCCCACGAAAAGGTTTGTAGACCAGAAAGCCTTGGCGGGAGATAATTACAAAGCGTCATATACCTATATCAATGACAAAAGGTTTAAACCAATTGGTATTTTAAACTTGCCTTATTACGAGGATGATTCTTTTAATAATATGGAACTTAGAGAGTTTCTTATGCGTCTGGGAGGAGTCTATTTCTTAATGTTGCTTATTGCTATTGGTTTGGCGTACTTCATATCAACCTATATAACACGTTCATTACAGACTATTTCTGATATGTTGGATAGGACTGACTTGAGAAAAAGTAATCAGAAAATACTAATTGATAACCCTAGTGAGGAAATTGAAAAATTGGTAAGTTCCTATAATGCCATGATAGACGAATTAGAGCATAGTGCTGTAAAACTGGCCCGTAGTGAAAGGGAGCAAGCTTGGCGAGAGATGGCAAAGCAGGTGGCACATGAAATTAAAAACCCGTTGACACCTATGCGACTTACCGTTCAGAGTTTTGAACGAAAATTTGATTCGCAAGACCCAAATATAGATACTAAAATTGCCGAATTTTCTAAAACGCTTATTCAGCAAATTGATACCATGAGTAGTATTGCTTCTGCATTTTCCAACTTTGCTGAAATGCCGGCACAACAAAACGAAACCTTAAACATAGTTGAAATTGTTCGCTTGGCATTAGACATTTTTAACGAAGATTATATTCACTTTATATCTGAGGAAGAAGAAATTATTACGAAATTAGACCGTACTCAACTCATACGTGTGGTAACTAATTTGGTAAAAAATGCTATTCAAGCCATTCCGGAAGTAGATGAGCCGCATATTGTAGTATCCGTATCATCAGATAGTGATTTTGCCAAAATCTGTGTGGCAGACAATGGTATTGGTATTGAAGAGGGTTTCAAAGAGAAAATATTTGAACCTAAGTTTACCACAAAATCAAGTGGAATGGGTCTTGGGCTTGGTATGGTTAAAAATATTGTAGAAACCTACAAGGGCCATATTAGTTTTACATCAAAACCAGGCAAGGGAACTGTATTTTCAGTAAAGTTTCCACTGGTGAAATAGGTGGCATGGGTTAATAAATTTAGAACATCACATTAAAAAACAGCTATATGAAATTCAATAATATTCTCATAGATGATAGCACATCAACAGCTATTGTAACTATTAATCGTCCGTCTAAATTAAACGCTCTAAATAGCGAAACTATTCAAGAATTACATGAGGCATTTAAGGCTTTGGAGGAAAAGAAATCAGTGCAAGTAATTATTTTAACGGGCAGCGGAGAGAAGGCTTTTGTTGCTGGAGCTGATATTTCTGAGTTTGCTGATTATTCTGAAAAGAAGGGCGGTAAATTATCAGCTAAAGGCCATGCCATTCTTTTTGACTTTGTAGAGAACCTCTCTAAACCGATTATTGCCGCCGTTAATGGCTTTGCGTTGGGTGGTGGGCTAGAACTTGCCATGGCATGTCATTTTAGAGTGGCTAGCCATAACGCCAGAATGGGGCTCCCTGAAGTGTCGCTTGGTGTTATTCCAGGTTACGGTGGTACGCAGCGTTTACCACAACTTATTGGTAAAGGAAGAGCGCTTGAACTTATTATGACGGCAGGCATGGTAGATGTAGAACGTGCTTTAGATTATGGGTTGGTTAACCACGTAGTGTCGCAGGAAGAGCTGATTGAGTTTTGTAAGAAGATGGCAAGCAAGATATCGAATAACTCCCCAGTTGCAATTAGTTACGCAATAAAAGCCGTAAATGCGGGTTTTAAGAACAGTAATGGATATGACGAAGAAATAAAAGCTTTTGGTGCCTGTTTTGGTACCGAAGACTTTAAGGAAGGTACTTCTGCATTTTTAGAAAAGCGGAAGGCCAGTTTTCCTGGCAAGTAGCATGTCCGCTTAAAACCTACTTATGCGAACCCGAAAAGGCCTTACGGCTCTGCTGTTCTTAGCAACCCTAACGTTATCAACTGCACAGAAAATTCCTGTGGAATATAAGCTTGGTGAAAATTATTCCGATAGGTATAAATATTCTACCGTACTATCTATAGACCGTTCTACGCAAGAGCAGACTGTTCTAGTGCGAACCTATTACGGCGGTATGCCGTTAAGACCCAAAGGACATTTTATTGAGGTGTACGACGCGGAACTCAATCTTGTAACCGATTTTAATTATAAATACGCGGGTAGGCATATGGTTGATGGGTTCGTAAAGAACGGACAACTGTACTTATTGGAACTTGTCTACAGTAATAGAGATGAAGCTTATAATTATGTGGTACATCAGAGTCCGCTAGATGAGTTCAATTTTACGGAAAGAAAGTTACTTTCCATACCTTCCAAAGAAGTTTTGAATCCGCTTGCGATAAGCAAATACAACCGGAGTTTTGGCAACGGATTTTCGACTGCAACCCATTTTAATGATGATAGATCGGCGTTTGCGGTAACCGTACACCATAGGGAAGGTAGAGATGAAAAATATCATATGTATCTTTTTGGCACCGACCTGAAACTTCAATTGGAGTATGATTTTAGTGCCAATATTGAGGAGAAGAACTATGCATTCGAAAATATAGAGGTTTCAAAGGATTTAAAGGAATTGTACCTAATGGGAAAAGCCTTTTTCAAGAAAAGAAGGTTTGATGTAAAGGAAAGAAGATTCCAGTATGAGTTGGTCAAAATCACAGAAAACGGATACAAAACACAAGAATTTACGGACGCCGGACGGTTTCCAGAATCATTGAAGCCAGTATTAACGGGCAACGATTTAAAAGTGGTTGGCTTCTATGCAGACAGAAAAGATAATAGATATAACGGTTTGGCGTATTTTAATTTAAATGCAAATTCATTAGATATCAAAACCAAGAAATACAATCCATTTTCGGATCAGTTTATGTTGGATAAATTTGGTCGTGAAGTAGATGCAGAAATTAAGAACCTTATTTTTAAGAGTGTCCACATAACGCCTAACAATGATATTTTGTTCAGTGCGGAGGAGTATTTTGTAACCGCGGGACAAGATATAGGTGCAGGTGCTACCAAAAAAGTGGACCGCTACCATTATAATGACATTGTATTAGCTAAGCTTAATGCTTCTGGTACTATGGAGTGGGCTCGTAATATTAATAAGGCTGAAGTTACACAGGGCGATGCTTCGTATGCTTCTTATACAGCGTATGGTGAAGGAGAAAACATGTACTTCTTTATCAATTCTGGTGAAAATCCGCAGAAAATGAGCAAAGAACGTATTCTGTTCAAACAAGGCTTTAGTAGAAATCCAAATATGTTCGTCATCAAAGTAGATGCAGAGGGAGAGCTATCATACAAGAAGCTGGTAGATGATAAAGAGGTAAGGTTGCCTATAATGGTGTCCAGACCTTTTATTGACGAGGCTTCGGATAATCTTTTATTTTATGCCAAGAGAGGCACCAAAAAACAATTGGTTGAGGTAACTGTTAAATAACCGATTTTAAAATCAGAAATTGGATTTATTACATAAATTTGGAATAAATCCAAAAGTTGAAATCAGGAGATTATATCAAAGGTCGTGGAGCCCAACAGAATGTACATAACAAATTTCTTCAGAACGTCTATGAAACAAGAGACGATTTTCTTGAATTCTGCCGTATAGAAGGCGAAGAGGCGGACAAGAACAAAACACAATACATTCCAATTTTTCCCAAGACCATAGTTAATAAGGTTACGAGTCCTGATGTGGGTATGCAATTTTCAATGAATCCCTATCAAGGTTGTGAGCATGGTTGTATTTATTGCTACGCTCGCAATACGCATGAGTTTTGGGGCTATAGCGCTGGGCTGGATTTTGAACGTAAAATCTTAATTAAGAAAGATGCTCCAAAACTGCTAGAAGCTAAATTAAAGAGCAAACGCTGGGAGGCGAGAACAATTGTCCTTTCAGGAAATACGGATTGCTATCAACCTGCCGAGAAAAAGTTTGAGATTACACGTGCTTGTTTAGAGATTTTCCTGAAATACAAGCATCCCGTTGGTATCATTACCAAAAATGCCATGGTGCTGCGCGATTTGGATATTCTAAAAGAACTGGCCAAGGACCGTTTGATTGGTGTTAATGTATCTGTAACTTCATTGTCTGAAGAAACAAGGCGCATTTTAGAGCCAAGAACCACTACTATAAAAAAACGATTGGAGACCATTCGTGTACTTTCTGAAAATAATATTCCTGTAAATGCGATGTTAGCTCCAATTATACCTGGAATCAACAGCCATGAGATTATGAAGTTGGCCAAAGCGGTTTCTGATAACGGAGCAAAATCTTTTGCTTTTACCGTAGTTCGTTTGAACGGGGCCATAGGTCAAGTATTTACGGATTGGATATATAAAGCCCTACCCGATAAAGCTGAAAAAGTATTACATCAAATTGAGGAATGCCATGGAGGAACTTTAAACGACAGTCGGTTTGGGGTTCGTAGCCGAGGAGAAGGTAAGATCGCCACTCAAATTCATGATTTGGTACGTTTGGCCCGTCATACGTATTTTAAGGATAAGGCTTTCCCTCCTCTTAACCATGAGTTGCATGCGCAATATAAAGATGGACAGCTACGATTGTTTTGATTAGCATGTTAACCTTTTTGTTAGTACGGCACTAACAAGGAAAACATTTAAACAAAACATGTAGATTATGAAAAAAGTAGTATTTCTTTTAACCGCACTTGTAACAATCACTTCTTCCAATGCACAAGATTTTGGGTTTGGAGTAAAAGGAGGAATTAACGTAGCTTCCATTGGGGGTAGTGCTTATTCCGGTTTAGGTAGTTTGGGCACAAAAGTCAGCTTTCACTTGGGTGGAGTTGCAGAAATTCCAATTTCGGATAAAATAGCTGTACAACCAGAACTACTATATTCTTCACAAGGTACAAATTGGGATTATGGTACAGGTGATAATAACCTAAAATTGGATTATGTAAACCTACCGATTTTAGGAAAGTATTACATTTTAGAGGGTTTAAGTGCCGAAGCAGGACCAGTGGTTGGTTTTTTAGTATCAACTAATGAGGAAGATGATGATCGTTTTAATACGTTAGATTTTGCCTTTGCTATTGGTGCATCTTACAAACTGAATGACAATATTTTTTTCAGTCTTAGGTATAATAAAGGTGTTACCAATATTAATGGAGATTCTTTCACTGGAGGGAAAAGTCAAAACAACGTCTTTCAGCTTTCGGCAGGGTACGCATTTTAAGTCCATTTCAGTAATAATTTTGAGTGCAATAGAAATGTCGAGTGAGGTTTTTATTGTTCTCAATTTTTTGATTTAGAGTGTTTTCCGTCCTATTCTAGTTTTAAAAAGGATGGTTTTTTTCGTGTATTTTCAATTTATATCGGCTATCTGTGATGGACAGTTAAAGTTATTCTTGCCAAAACAGCCAATTTTAAATATTAGTGTATTCTTACAGATCTTCCTTGGACTTATCGAAATATTTAAATTTCCCATGGTCAGATTATTGATAATAGCGCAAGGGTGGTAAAACACTAGTAGTTATCGCAATTTAGATTTCATTTGCTCTTGTTAAAATAGTGTAAATGAAAAATCCATAAAGAACTAACTACCGTATAAGAGGTTGAGAACATCATTATCAGATACCATTATATGAAACCAGAAACCACATTAACACCAGCTTCTAAATTGAATTTCATTCAAAAATTTAGAATATTTATTGAAACAGCAAACGCTTGGGGCATATTTGTTATGGGAAGCACCTTTGTTTTGATGATCGGCGCAGCTTATATGTCATACATTTTAAGAAGTGACTTAAATCAGTTCAATCTAGAACGTTCCACTTCAACCTTTGGCCAAGGTTTTATGTATTTGGCTCTTGGTCTTTTTATTTTTAAAGCCGTCTTTTTTCTATTTATCATTTACAGATATTTTAAATATAAGGTAGTTGATTCTGTTTCCGATGAAGAATTACCAACGGTAACCGTAATTGTACCTGCTTATAATGAGGGCAAACAAGTGTATGATACGTTGATGAGTTTGGCGGAAAGTGATTTTCCACATGAAAAACTGCAGTTATTGTCTATTGATGATGGTAGTAAAGATGATACATGGCACTGGATGAAAGAAGCCAAAAAAGTTTTGGGTGACCGTGTAACCATTTTTCAACAACCCAAAAACATGGGTAAACGCCATGGTTTATACAGAGGTTTCAATGAAGGTACCGGTGAGATTTTTGTAACTGTAGATAGTGATTCTATTGTAGATCCAGATACGCTTCGTAACCTAGTAAGTCCGTTTGTTGTTAACGAAAAATGTGGAGCAGTTGCGGGTAATATTCGCGTTCTAAATAACAAAAGAGCATTACTTCCTAAGATGTTGGATGTAAGTTTTGTTCAGAGTTTTGAATTCGTACGATCTGCAGAAAGTTCTTTAAATTCTGTATTGTGCACCCCAGGAGCATTAGCGGCTTACCGTAGAACAGCGGTTTTTAACTGTTTGGATGAGTGGATAAATCAGACATTTATGGGACAACCTTCAGATATTGGAGAAGACCGTGCCATGACTAACATGATATTGAAACAAGGGTTTCATGTCTTGTTCCAAAGAAATGCATATGCCTATACCAATGTTCCTGAAAAGTACAAAGGTCTTTATAAGATGTTCATTAGATGGGGTAGAAGTAATGTTCGTGAAAATATTGAAATGTCTAAGTATGTCTTTTCAAACTTTAGAGAAGGTTCAAAATTTGGGTCGCGTTTGTTGTTCATTAGCCAATCGATTAAAATACTAATGAGCTACCCATTTTTATTTTTTATGTTCTTCTTTATTTTGACACATCCACTTTTGTTCTTAAGCTCTACGCTTGTAAGCATATTGGTTCTGTCTACATTCCCGGTATTGTTTTATGCAAAACGATATGACTTTAAAGAATCTGTATGGGCATACTCATACAGTATTTTGTTCACTTTTGGTTTGTTCTGGATTACACCTTATGCTATTGCAACTGCAAATAAAAGAGGTTGGTTAACCCGTGAATTGCCAACAAAGAAGTAAGTAATAATATAGTATACTACGGATGGTTCTGATTCATCCGTTTAGAATAAAAAAAGTCCCGTAGCAATACGGGACTTTTTGTTTTTATATACGTTGAAGTTGTTTATTTTAACTCCCAACCTTTACGATACTTACCTTTTACCCACTCGTTGGCCATATCCCAGTTGGTTACCTTCATATTGTCACCATCCCAAAGAATTTTTCTTCTTCCTGGGTATTCAAAAGGATCCCAATCGCCAATTTTTTTACCCTCTTTCAATTTTTTATATTGAAAAGCTTTAATGGCCAAGTTGCCCATCAACACGGCTTCCGTCAGTGGTCCCGATCTCTTAAAATCAGATGAGGTTTCGGTGCCATTTAAGCAGCCTTCTACAAAGTTTCTTTGGTGACCTTCAACATCACCATCAATTCGCTTTAAATAAGGAGCAGGGGCTTTAAACATGTCCATGTTTTTGCTTGGTAACAATCTGGCATTACGAGAGTAGGTGTCCGTCACTAAAATACCTTTGGTACCGTAAAAAACAGAACCACCGCCGCCATCGCCAATAGTTTCGCCATCTGCCAACTCATCTGGTAAATCAGGCATGAGTCCGCCATCATACCAATTTAGGGCAATATCCCCATGTTGTTCTGTATTGAATTTTAATCGTACAATTGAAGATGCAGGGCAAGATTCACTATAATCCGCTTCCACAAAATCGCCAACCCAGTTGGTTGTGCAACTAGCTTCTGCTTCCGTAGGATATCCTAAGTTTAGTACACTGAATGGAGTTTCCATAATGTGGCATCCCATATCACCAAGAGCACCGGTTCCAAAATCCCAAAAACCCCTCCATTTAAAAGGAAGGTAGGCTGCATTGTAATCTCGCTGTGCGGCTACTCCTAGCCATAAATCCCAATCAAGACCCTTTGGAACGGATTGTTTTTCAGTTGGAGCGGGTACACCTTGTGGCCATACGGGACGGTTGGTCCAGCAATCTACTTTATATACCTTTCCAATGATGCCGGAGTCTATCCATTCTTTTGCTTCACGACTACCATCACTTGATGCCCCTTGATTTCCCATTTGGGTTACAATGCCGTGTTCTTTGGCAACTTGGGTCATCATTCGTGCTTCGTTGATATTATGTGTCAACGGTTTTTCAACATAAGCGTGTTTTTTGGCGCGCATAAAAGGTAGGGCAATAGAGGCGTGCATATGGTCTGGCGTTGCTACCATAATGGCATCTATTTCACTTAGGTGCTTGTCATAGACTTTTCTATAGTCTGTATACCTTTTAGCTTTTGGGTATTTCTTGTAAGTGTCTGCCGCTCTTCTATCGTCAACATCACAGAGGGTTACAAATTTTACTTTTCCGGTGGCGTCTAGCCCGTTTATAACTCCTGAGCCACGTCCGCCAACACCAAAAGCACCCACATACAGGGTGTCACTAGGGGCAACATGGTTTTTACCCATTACAAAACTAGGTACAATGGAAAATACGGTGGAAGCCGCTGCTGCATTCTTGATAAACTTTCTTCTTTGCATCTTCAAAAATTAGATTTAGGTTCTGGACTTGAAGGTACAAATTTTGAAGAATACGTTGTTAGATTTTTTAAGCGTTTTATGCTGTGAACCCTGTATTTAGTTGAAGAGGGTCCCATTCTTGATAAAACTGTTCAAGGTAATCTAACATATATTGATGGCGTTGCTCTGCTAGCTTTGTGCCAGTTGCCGTGTTCATTTTATCCTTTAATAGAAGTAATTTTTCGTAAAAGTGATTTAATGTAGGTGCTTTAGATTTTTTATACTCCTCTTTGGTCATTTTTAGATTGGGAGCTATATCAGGGTTGTAGAGTTCTCGGTTTTTAAATCCACCGTAATTGAAAGCTCTGGCAATGCCTATGGCTCCCAGAGCATCTAAACGGTCTGCATCTTGAACCACTTTTAGTTCTAAAGAGGAAAACTTATTTCCTTTTTCAAGGGAATTTTTAAAAGAGATGTTCTCGATAATTTTAATAACATGGTCAATGGTGTCTTTGTTCACCCCCAAGTCCGTCAAAAAGTGTTGAGCAAGTTTTGGGCCTATAGTCTCATCACCATCATTAAATTTCGCGTCTGCAATATCATGCAAGAGCGCCCCTAGACTAACCACTAAAACATCTACTTTTTCTTCTTTTGCTATAAGCAGTGTATTTTTAAAAACACGTTGAATATGAAACCAATCATGTCCGCCCTCGGCGCCTTGCAAAGTTTCTTTTACAAAAGCAATGGTTTGTTCTACTATTTCGGAATTGGTCATGTTACGATTTAAAAGAAGTTATGCCGGAAACCACACTTTGTTCGGCCTTCGCTAAGGCTGAATCAAAATCAGAATTAACTTCTATAGGGTCATGTACATCAAAAGTAATACGATTTCCTATGCCATTAGGGAACTTACCGTATTTGAGCATTTTCCATGAATTGTTGATGCTTATAGGTACAATTAAAGCCGAAGGTGCATTTTTCATTAGCAACTTTAATCCTGTGGCTTTAAACGGTTTTGGGTGGCCGGTACGGCTACGGGTCCCCTCGGGAAATATTACCGCGCTTCTTTTGTACTTTTCTATATAACGGCCTAGTTTGGCAATTTCGGATAATGCCTGTCTACTATCGTTTCTGTCAATAAGTACAGAGCCTCCGTGTCTTAAATTATAGGATACACTGGGTATGCCTTTGCCCAGTTCTTTTTTACTGACAAATTTAGGATGGTGTTTTCGCATGAACCATACAATAGGGGGTATATCATGCATGCTTTGATGATTGAGAACAATAATCAAAGGTCTATTGGTTGGAATGTTATGCGGGTTGTTAAAAGCATAGGTGGTACCTAAAACATGTGTTGATCGCATTAGTGATAGGTTCAGAAAGGCAACACTCATTCTATGGGCGTTATACCCAAAAACATTAAAGCAGACCCATTGAATGGGGTGATACACAAGCAAACACAATCCGAAAAGAATTATGTAAAGGAAGGTTAAGGGATAGGCCAGTAGCTTTTGCATGCTACAAAAATAAAAAACCGCTTCTTTGTGAAGCGGTTTTTTGTATTCTTTTATGCGCTCTTATTTAGAGACACCAAAATAGTTCTAACAGAACTCTTCGTAAGCACCTACTAAGTTTTCGGCAATTAATTCTGCTGGTCTACCTTCAATATGGTGACGCTCAATCATATGTACTAATTCTCCGTCTTTAAAAAGAGCCATACTTGGCGATGACGGAGGAAAAGGAATCATTAGATTTCTTGCTGTATTAACAGCTTCAATATCAACACCTGCAAAAACCGTAACAATATGGTCAGGTTTCTTAGTGTTGTGTAAGCTTAACTTAGCCGCAGGTCTAGCGTTTGCCGCTGCACAACCACAAACAGAATTTACTACAACTAAAGTAGTACCTTCTTTTTTGATTGCATTTTCGACTGCTTCTGATGTATGTAATTCTTCAAACCCAGCTGATGCCAAGTCTTCTCTCATAGGTTTTACCAATTCTGCAGGATACATATTATTATATTTTATATATGGTTAACAAAGATACTTATTTTGTCGCATTTAGTTGGTGGACTTAACTTTTTGTTAGATAAAATAGCTTTTGCATATAGTAGCGTGGGCTAATTATTTTTATTTAAAAAGGTCTCTATTCTTTTAGAGGCTTATTTCTTGCCGCTTTTAATATCTTTGCCAAAATTTTTTGTACGATATGATAAAATGGTTCGCAGCCATTATTGGATATTATTTTTTTCGGTTTCCCGGAGCAATTTTAGGATATCTAGTAGGAAGCTTAATTGATGGATTTAAAATTACTGGTGGAGGCGGAGCGCAGTCTGTTTTTGGAGACATGACGCGTCAAAAAGTATCTCCAGCAGATTTTGAGCTGAATTTACTGTCTTTATGCTCCATAGTTATAAAGGCAGATGGCAAGGTTAGCCAACGGGAAATGGATTATGTACGACAGTACTTTGTAAGTACATATGGCAAGGAAAAGGCCAATGCCATTTTTAGAACATTTAATGAGATTAATAAAAAGCATGAAATTTCGGCACAGCGTATTTGTACGTTTTTAAACCAACGTACTCGTTATGAAGTTCGTTTGCAACTGCTTCACTTTTTATTTGGAATTGCTCAAGCAGATGGTTCTGTTAGCACTCCGGAGATAAATAAAATTCGTGAAATAGCGGGTTATTTGCGAGTTACTGCAAGAGACTTTGAGAGTATTAAGGCTATGTTCATTAAATCGGTCAACAATGCGTATAAAATACTTGATATTGAAAAATCTGCTAGTAATGACGAGGTTAAAAAAGCCTACCGTACAATGGCTAAGAAATATCATCCAGATCGCGTAAATACACAAAACGAGGCCATTAAGAAAGGTGCAGAAGAGAAGTTCAAGGAAGTTCAAAAGGCCTATGAAGAAATTCAGTCAGAAAGAGGGTTGTAGCCTAAAGTGATATTCAAAAATGGAGGAATTTTTGTTCTACATAAGGATGGGTCTAAATCATGTATTAGATGTTAATGCATATGATCACATTCTTTTTTTAGCAGCATTGGCTGTTCCATTCTCCTTTAAAAACTGGAAGAAAGTAGTATTGTTGGCTACTGTTTTTACCATAGCTCACTGCTTGTCACTGTCGTTAAGTGCGTATGACGCCGTAACGGTAGATGTTAGCCTTATAGAGTTTTTGATTCCCGTAACCATAATGATGACCGCTGTTTTTAATCTGGTGTTTATGCGCAATATGGCGACGGTTAAAAACATGCAAGGGCATGTGCTGGCTACATTGATATTTGGTTTAATTCACGGTTTTGGTTTTAGCAACTACTTTAGAATGCTTATGGCTGAGGAGGATAGCAAATTAGTGCCACTTTTGGGCTTTGCAGCCGGCATTGAGCTCTCACAGGTTGCCATCGTGGTTTCGGTTTTGGCACTAAGTTGGGTTATAATTACAATTACGAAATTAAAGAAAGTGCTATTCGTCGTAATTACATCTATTTTAATAATACTTCTAACAATACCAATGCTCATTCGTACGTTTCCGCTATAGCAACTCAGTATTTTCACTTAAAATTAACCCCTTATTATTGTTGGGCTTTTTAAAAGCGGGTATCTTAGTTGTATTGCAGGTAAGATAATTAGCACATGTGTCTATTGTTGTATCTTCGCAGTCCATGAAAAAAATAAAACAAACAAAATACGATAAGGCATATCTGCGCATGGCTCAAGAATGGGGCAAGCTTTCCTATTGCGAGAGAAAACAGGTGGGTGCCATAATTGTAAAGGACAGAATGATCATATCTGATGGTTACAATGGTACGCCAACGGGTTTTGAAAACATATGCGAAGATGAAGAAGGGTATACCAAATGGTATGTTTTACACGCTGAGGCCAATGCTATCAGCAAAGTAGCCTCTTCTACTCAATCCTGTGAAGGGGCAACCCTCTATATTACACTATCACCATGTAGAGAGTGTAGTAAGTTAATTCATCAGTCTGGCATAAAACGTGTTGTATACACACGGGCTTATAAAGACGACTCGGGATTACAATTTTTAGAACGAGCAGGTATAGAATTAGTGCATTTACCCGAAATTGAAGAAGAGGTAGACGAGGCAATATAATTATGAAACGACAACAAAACTACATATGGCCTACCGTTATAGCTGCAGCACTTGCCCTAGGTATTTTTGTTGGCGGAAAATTGCATTTTGCAGATTCACCGGAGAAACTCTTTACCACCAATTCCAAAAAAGACAAACTCAATAGACTCATTGATTATATAGATTATGAGTATGTAGATGATATTGATACTGACAGTATTGTAGATGTAACCGTAAATCAGATTTTAGAGAAACTGGATCCTCATTCCGTATACATTCCTAAAAATGAAATGGATCGTGTTTCAGAGAATATGAAAGGTGATTTTGTTGGTATTGGTATAAATTTTTATCCTTATAAAGACACTATTTCAGTTATTAGAACAGTGCCAAAGGGACCTAGTTATTTAAAAGGGATAAAAGCCGGCGATCGTATTTTAATGGCCGATAGCGATACCTTGTACGGCAAAGCCTTGGCCAGTGAAGATATTGTAGGTAAACTAAAAGGAGAAAAAGGCAGTTCGGTAAAACTGAAGGTCTATAGAAAAGAAGACGATAAAATATTTACCGTAAACGTAAAAAGAGATATTGTTCCCATAAAAAGTGTGGAATCTTATTATATGTTAACCAAAGACATGGCATATATAAAGGTGAATCGTTTTGCGGAGTCTACTTATAAAGAGTTTAAATCTGCATTGTCCGAATTAATTAAGCAAGGGGCCCGGAAGTTAACGTTGGATTTAAGAGATAACCCTGGTGGTTATTTGGGTGTTGCCGAGCAAATGGCAGATGAATTTCTTAAAGATGGAAAGCTGATTCTCTTCACCAAGAACAAAAAAGGGAAAATCAATAAAATTCATGCCACCTCAAAAGGTAGGTTTGAAGATAAACCGGTCTATGTTCTAATCAATGAGCGTTCTGCGTCTGCAAGCGAAATTATAGCTGGGGCCCTGCAGGATAATGATATAGGTACTATAGTTGGTCGCCGTTCGTTTGGTAAAGGTTTGGTACAGCGGGAGATGGAGTTGGGTGATGGTTCTGCCGTACGTCTTACAGTTTCTCGATATTACACGCCTACGGGACGGAGTATTCAGAAGTCTTATGAAAACGGAAATGACGACTACTATAAAAAGTTTACCGATAGGTACCACAGTGGTGAGCTGGTTACTGTAGACAGCATAAAAGTGGCTGATTCATTAAAATTTACCACACCCAAAGGCAAAGTGGTGTATGGTGGTGGTGGGATTATTCCAGATGTTTTTGTGCCAATAGGATCTAATGAAGAAGAAGCTGTAGAAAGCATGGATAGCTTTGGATGGCTTTCCTATTTTATTTTTGAGCATTTAGATGGTGACAGAAAACGATACAATTCTTTTTCAAAAGAAGAATTCATCAATGATTTTAAAGTAGATGATATTCTTTTTGAAAAATTTGTAGATTACTCTGTCAGTAGAAATCTAAGAATGAATTTCTATGACTATGAAGACAGCATTAAACTATACTTAAAGGCAGCATTGGCAGAACAACTGTTTGGAGCCAACATACATGCAAAAATAAAAAGTAAAGAAGACAAAATGTTACAGGAGATACTTAAACTAGATAATCCTGTAGTAGAACAAGAAGAAGCGGAAGCTATTGAAAGCAGCAATTAATCCCTTTGTTGTACTTTTTGTTGTATTTTTTTACTCGTCCTGAAAATTAATAGTAGTAGCACGGCGCAAAGTGAAGCTACAATCCCAATTAGGGCAATAGTACTATCTCCATTAAAAGGATTTTGAAAATCAATCATAGTAACGTTGTATGCAATAAGTGCAATAGCCGCTACAACTAGGATTATGGTCAATGTCTTGTTCATTTTTAACTTTTTAATTCTTTACTGTATATCCTAGAATAACTCGTTAACGTTGGCTGCAAATAGTTTTACGGCTATGGCCAATAGAATAACCCCAAATACTTTTCTAATTACGTTTAATCCATTTTGGCCTAGGACTCTTTCTATTCTTTTTGAAGACTTCAAAACTAGGAATACAAAAATAGTGTTTAGCGCAATGGCAACAATGATGTTCTCTACTCTAAATTCAGCCCGTAGTGAAAGTAATGCAGTTAAGGTTCCCGCACCTGCTATTAATGGGAAGGCAATGGGGACTATAGATGCGCTTTCGGGCTCATCTTCCTTATAAAGCGTAATGCCCAATATCATTTCTAGAGCAAGAAAAAATAGAATAAAGGAACCCGCTACAGCAAAAGAATACACATCTATGCCTATTAATTTTAATATTTTTTCTCCAACAAAAAGAAAGGCAACCATAATAAGCAACGAGACAATAGAAGCTTTTTCAGATTCAATATGCCCTACTTTTTTTCGTAAACTAATAATTATAGGGATACTTCCTAAAATATCAATAACGGCAAAAAGTACCATGGTAGCGGTTGCAATTTCTCGAAGATCGAATTGTATATCCATACCTTAAAATTTTTCGCAAAATTACATTTAATTAAACCGATTTTAAGCATAGATATAGAATAAATTACTGTTAATAATCCTTTTAAAAAGTATCTTTGCCCATCTAAACCTGGGGTATGTTTCAATTGGGGAAAACAATAGTGTCAGAACAAATTATCGAGAACGATTTTGTCTGTAATATTTCGGCCTGTAAGGGTCAGTGTTGTGTAGACGGTAATGCAGGCGCTCCTTTAGAGGATGAAGAGACTGAAATTCTTGTAGATATCTATAGTAAAGTAAAGCCCTTTCTTAGAAAGGAAGGTATTGAAGCTATAGAAGAGCAGGGTGCTTTTGTAAAGGGAGATGATGGTGAATGGGAAACACCTTTGGTAAACGATAGTGAGTGTGCCTATGTGGTCTTCGCGGACAATGGAACTGCAAAATGCGGAATTGAAGAGGCTTATAACCAAGGAGAAGTAAAGTGGAAGAAGCCAGTTTCATGCCATTTGTACCCTGTTCGTATACGCGAGTATACAGAGCTTACAGCAGTAAATTATCATCAATGGAATATTTGTGATCCTGCTTGTGCTTTAGGCGATGAGCTTAAGGTGCCTATTTACAAATTTGTGAAGGAAGCACTCATTAGAAAGTTTGGCGAAGCATGGTACCAAGAATTGGAACAAATTGCCGCAGAACATTCTAAATCGTAGGAATGTGAAGTATTACCCTTGTTCCTAAGGGTTTATGGTTTTCGTCATATAGGTCTACAATTTCTACATCAAAAGAGTTTTGCAGGTCTTTTGAGAAATTAGCTAGCCGTTCTTTGGTAATATCAATTCCAACAGACTTTCGTTTTAGCACTTTATTCTGTTTAATTTTTTCTGCTGCAACCCGGCCAATACCATTGTCTGAAATGGCAATATGAATAAAATCTAGTTTGTCTTTTGTAATACGCAGGTCTACGATTTTTTCACCTGTTTTTGGAGAAAGACCGTGCCAAATAGCATTCTCCAAGAAGGGTTGAAGGATTAAAGATGGAATTTTTACGGTGTGCGTATCTATATTTTCTGCAACTCTAATTTTAAAATCTATTTCATTTGAAAAACGGATGTTTTCTATGTTCATGTATAACTCTACAGTTTCTAATTCTTCCGCTAACGGAATTTCGCGCATAGAGGATGCTTCAAGAATTTTTCGCACCAATTTTGAGAACTTATTCAAATAATGAACTGCATTTTTTTGCTCATTATTAATAATATACAGTTTTATGGAATTTAAAGAATTGAACAGAAAGTGCGGATTCATCTGGCTTCGCAACATACTCTGCTCTAAGGTCAGCACCTTTTTTTCATTTTTTAGTTGATATTGTCTGTAGAGTATGTAAAAAATGCCGGCCAATAATGCCAAGGCGATACCGCCAATAAGAAGGGTAGTACGACTAGTACGAAGCTTCATTTGAACTGCTTCATTTTCTTTTGCCAAAATTTGAATTTCGCTATTCTTCTTCTCCGAATCGTATCTAAAAATGATATCATTTACGTAACGAACGGTATTTTCATTCACGATTTCTTCGTCAAGCGCTGTCGCTTTTAAATTATAGGTGAGTGCTTTTTTGTAATCACCAGTTTTTTGGAAAAGTTCGGTGAGTAAGTGGCTTGCTCTTGCGGATTCGTTCCTTAGATTGAATTTTTCTGCTACCCGCAGGCCTTCCATTATATTTTTTTCTGCATTTACATAATCTCCTGTTTCCATCTCTCCCCATCCAAGGTTTATGTATATAGGTGAGATGAGAAAACCATCTGATGTCTTTTCTGCAATAGGCAAGATGGGTTTTAGAAGTTTAGTTGCGTCTTTTATAAGTCCCTTTTTTAAATATACTTTAGCTATGTTCGTTTTGCAGATGACACGGCCCATATCGTTATTGATTTCTTCGTTATAGGCAAGGGAAGTACGGTAGTTTTCAAGAGCTTCGTCTAACTGGCCCATAGCTTCAAGACAATTACCAATATTACCATAATTAATGGCCATGCCTAAAGTGTTGCCCAATTCGGTTTCTAGAACCAGGGACCTTTTAAAGTAATCTATGGCCTGGCCATACTGGTCAAGTCTAGTGTATAAGTTACCAATGGAGTTGAGTGAAACGTTTATACTTTTTTGTAAGTTTTTGGAGCGTTCTTCCTTCTTTACGGTTTCTGCTAATTCTATAGCCTGTTGGTTGTAATCCATAGCAGTACGCAAAGAAGATGTTCTACGGAAAACGACCCCCAGATCATTTAAGCTGGCCACTTTAAACTCTATATCGTTTGCCTTGTCGGCAATGCTCAATGCTTTTTTATGGAATTCAACAGCGTGTACATACTGAGACTTGTTGCGGTAGGCCCTCCCCAGTTCATTGTAAGAATAGATTTGGCCCGAAGTATAGTTTTTGTCTAATGAAACCGTAGAGAAATAGCGCATAAGAAGCGTATCTGTCTTGTGCTTTTTCATTACGGAATGTATGTCCAAATAATCTTTTGGAGCTTCGCTTACTAGACTGTCTACGGTTTTTTTGAACGTTTCCGGAATGTCTTGACTATTACCAATGTTGGTGTATAGTAGACCAAATAGGAGTATATATAATTTGGCCAAATGAAAAAGGCATCTGGAACGCGAGATAGTTTTATTTTTTATTTGCGAATGCATTAATCATTTTAGAGCATATCCAGAAAATCTGATTTCTTTTGTCTGGAAACGGGAATCTTATGGTTGGATTCCAAAATAACATATCCATCGGTTTTCAAAAACTCTTTTATTTTGGTAAGGTTGATAATGAATGAATTATGGATTCTAAAAAAAGAATCGGCTGGTAATAGTTCGTTTACTTCTTTCAATTTTTTGGTAAGGACAATTTTGTGTCCATCTGCTAAAAATATGGTGCTATAATTCCCGTCGGACTCCGCATAAAGAATTTCATCGCTATCTAGAAAAACTAATTTCCCGTCTGTGTTGAAAGTTATTTTTTTGTGCTTTGCATTAGAATTAAAGTTCAGTAAAAGCCTTTCTAATCTGTCTGCCGTAAAGTTTTTAGCGTTGTGTTTTCTGATCTTGGCAATAGTCTCTTTTAAATCATCTGTATCAATAGGTTTAAGGAGATAATCTATGGCCTCGTTCTTTAAAGCTTTTATAGCGTATTGGTTATAAGCCGTAGTGATAACTACAGGAAAGTTTTTATTGGTTAATTTTTGAATGAATTGAAAGCCATCCATCGTTGGCATTTCAATATCCAAGAAAAGACAGTCCGGTGTGTTTTTATCTAAGTAGGTCAATGCCTCAAAGGGGTCTGTAAAGGACGCTTCTACCTTTATTTCATCGCTAAAATTGGTTAGTTCCCAAGAAAGGCTTTGTAGTGCCTTTATTTCATCATCAACGATTACGGCTTCGATCATAGAATTATACTTTAAGGTAAAGTAAACAAATTTAACCGTATGGCATGTTTTATGATAACAAAGATGTACCGATGGAGATAATTAAAGTGTGTTTGGTATAAAAAGTGACAAAATTGGTCAAGAAGGTGTCTTATAGAGTGATTTTAGTACTGTTTATAAATAAAAAAAGCTTCTAAAGTCGCTATGAACCCTGTTAAAATAAGGCATTTACCATTTATACAGAAAAATATACCATTTATACATAAGAATTATTTCTGAAGGATGTTCAACATTACTTTAGCCCTATGAGTATTCATGGTTATTAATGTTTCCCCAGGTTTTTATAGCAAACCCTTATAAGGTAAAACTAATAACAAAAGCAATGAAAAAATGTATGTTCATGTTCGCATTACTTGTCATTACATTAGTAGTGGCAGCTTTGACGGATACAAATGAGATAACTAAATCGGATAACGATTTGGTCATTGGGGACCAGTTTGTTGACAACACTCTAATCGCTCAAGAAGAGTCGATACGGAATTCTAAAAAATAGTAAAACTATGTATAGTATACTATTTCACTTTTTTCTTAATGGAACCAAAGCTAGTTTTTGGTTGGTCCTTTCAGTTTTCTTTTTTTTTAATTCTGGAGTGAGCCATACGTTGTCGCCATCTTTTCTTATAGAGAATACACATACTCTAAATAGTAGGGCAATAAATGATAGCGTTACCAGAATTTTAGAACAGTCTTTGGTCTTTGAATCAAATACTACAGTAACTAGAAATGGTATTACATTTACGAACATAAAGATAAAAGCAGACTTTGATAAGACGGAGGGTGAGCAGCTTTTTGAGATGGATATTTCAAAACCCACGAAAGATATTAATACCATATTGGGAAGACATGAAATTACAGGAAACTCCAATAGTCTCTTAAGGGAGTTTAATGGAGTGTTCGGGTTCATTAATATAACGGACTTAGATGAGAAACCTTATTTTATTTATAAGGGTGCTGTACATATTACCGCTATTAGTCAAAAAGCGATAAGTGGAAGCATGAATTTGTCTTTTAAAAACTCTGATGGTAATAGGGTACATGTAAACAAAAAATTTAGGGCTTACAAAAAGAAAAGATTAAACTTACAATAGGGGTGTTGTTTAGTCTTGAATTTACCGTGCACTTGTGTTATTTGTAACATTCTACGAATGATGGAGTTAGATTGAACAATTATCGGGTCTTATGGTGTGCCGTGTGAAGAAAATGCTTATTTTTACCACCCCCCGATTGGTAATTTGCCAATATTAAATAGCGTATAGCACTAGTAAAAATATACATCAAAAATACCAAACCAATAACTAGACACAATCTGCATATGGGGAACCATCTTACAATTTTATGAAACTGCCAATCCAAAAAGGTACGGTTCTAGGCAACATGTTATGAAATAGAACGTGTATAGTCCGTCTGATGAAACCATTTTGGGGTCTCCTATTCAACATGTTGGAAAGGTGATTGCCGATTATAGGTTTCGGGGGAACTACCTGAATCAGCACCCTTTCTGGTACTAATCGATTTTGATACATTAGAAGGACCGTACGGTTTGGCGGTATCATATAGAACAAAAGCCCGAAAATTTATTTACGGGCTTTTTTAATGCGCTATTGTTTCCTAGTCCCGTAAAGTCATCATTACCCTCTTCTTCATATTTGCAATTGTATTTAAGTTCCCCAAAAATGTGTCTGTTATTTTTTTTTAATTGAGGGTGTTAACTTTTTATTAGGTATGACATTAATGCTTGTAGTAAGTTCTAAAGGACCTGTGTTTCCGAATGAGAACACTACAAAATGTAATTGAATAACAAATAAAATTATGATTATGAAAAATTTCAAAAAACCAATTCTTTTAGCTGTTTATGGTGTAGCAATTATGTTCACCTATAGTTGTAGTAAAGACAACCCATTAAACCCAGCAGGAAATTGCTTTGGAGGAAATTGGGCGGAAGGCTACACAGATGAACTACAGTCTTGGTCTAATGCGGTACAGGCGTATAGTGAGAATCCTACGGCAGAGAATTGTGCAGACTATAAAAGTGCGGCTAAAGCTTATTTTGATGCTGTTGCAGATGTGTATGATTGTATACCAACCTCTAGTAGAGGAGATATTGATAAAGAACTAAAGGAAGCCAAAGCAGATATTGATAAAGAAGAGTGTAACAACTAATTAGAATCATAAAGTTTTCAAAGATGAAAAATACAGACACAAAATTAGATGCAGCTCAAACGGTTACGACAACAGGAGAAAACGATAAAACAATGGCCATTCTGGCCTATGTAACCATAATTGGTTTGGTGGCTGCTTTTGTAATGAACAATGAAAAGAAACAAGAATTTGCCAGTTATCATATAAGGCAGTCTATTGGGCTATGTATCACAGGTTTGGCTTTGGGAGTTGTTGGTGTGATACCAATTTTAGGGTGGATTATAAACATATTGGGCATTTTTGTACTGCTATATATGTGGGTAATGGCACTTATGAATGCTTTAAATGGCAAAGAAGGTCCAGTACCTATTTTGGGTAAAAAATATGAGGTGTGGTTTGCAGGAATTCAGTAATAAATGAGTTGGTCAGCTAGGTTTTTCGACATAATAAATAATGGTACAGTTAAGATTCTGTAGTACTCATCTTGCACGATAAACACTCTTTTCAAATTTGATTGATAAACAAACCAAATGAAAACACTTGTTCTAATACTACTCTTTGTTTTAATCTGCCAAAATAGTCTTTGTCAAGAAAAAGTATTGAGTATTGTAAATCAAACCCTTAATAAAGAAGTGCTTTTAAAAGAACACCGAAGAGTAAAGTTAGTTACCAAGCTGGGGGAAAAATTGGAAGGCAAATTCAGTATTCTAAATTCTAATACCATTGAGGTAAATGGTATTATTATTGGCTTAAACGAAATCAGTATTATAAGAAAAAACCCTTTAGCGCTTACTATTTTGGTTAAAGCAAATTTTTCCACATGGGTACAGTTGGCCTATTTTTATCTGTCCTGTTATCTGGCTTTTCACAAAGTGTTTCATTTGTTTTACTGGGAGTAGGTGTTTTTGCAAGCGGCATATATGGAGGCATTAAATCCCCCAATATCATGAAGGGGTATAAGGCTTCGGATAATTGGACATTAGCAATTACGAGTGTTAAAAAAGGTGTAAAACAGCCTGACGTAAAATAGCTGTAAGGCATACATTATATTTTCCTTTTTAAACAGATTATACACAAGTAGCTTCCAGTTGTACAATTTTAATTTAGTAAAATAACGCTTACTGGTATATTGTCCTTGATTTTAATGAAGCAATGTATCAACATGTGTATATCTTCTTCTAAATCTTCCCAAATTAGTTTCCCCCTATTTGCCGCAAGGGCTTGTCTTTGACATAAAGAATAAACAGATGGAACTGATTAATTTACACATACTTCTTTTTAGCAATTTGAACATCTTGGCTTTATATGTAGATAGGTATGTGGTATTTCGAGTTTAGAATTTCCCAATCAAAAATTTTACACGATAATCGAGATTTAATGCTCCGAGGCTTGCCCCGAGATAGTTTACTAATTCCGTCTGGCTTCAATTAGTCTAGTTAAGGGTAATAATACCAATGCTTTAATCCCACACCTATGAAAACTACATTTTTTTACTCGCCGCTTTATTAGCCAATACGTCATTAATTTTTTCTGAATCCCTTTTACCCAAGTAGACTTTATTCATCCGCTATTCTTATTGGGTATTGAGGTAGTGTTACTTTTTCTTTTTGCCAGTCATAAATTCTCATCGGACTTCTCGAAAACTAAAAAAGGGAGATAATTATTCTGCACCCGCGTTAACCTTAGGCTCAGAAAAACATCAATCTTAAAACGAACTAAAATGAAAATAAAACTACTCTTCTTTTTTCTAACGGTAAGTGCTACATTTTCATTTGCCCAATCAATAGACCGCAGTGTTATTAGTAATGTTGGTGGTACAATGGCAAGCGCAGATGTCTCGGTAAGTTTTACTATAGGAGAGCCCATTGTGGGTCTGGTCGTTAATGATGATTCTGTAGATCAAGGTTTTTGGGCCGGAAGGGGAATTCTGGTAATCCCATTGAGTCCAGGTGAAGAACCTTCGGATATTTTAGTGTACCCCAACCCGGTTATAGAAGAAGTAACTGTTTTTACCAGTCAGAACAAGGTTTTTGGCATAGAACTGTTTTCGGTAAACGGCCAACGGGTTATAAGTCAGCAAATAGAAAACACCCAATTAGAGTATAAAATTGATATGGCCTATATGGCCAAAGGGGTGTATGTGTTAAAACTTTATTTAGAAAATAACTCAGAAACCAAGGAATATAAACTGATCAAAGAATAGAACCATGAAAATAAATTACACATCATTACTTATAGTCTTGACCATTATGTTCTGTGGAGCTTTTATGGGACAAGCGCAGCAGAAAAACTATATCAATTACCAAGGGGTGGCCCGTAATTCGGACAATGAATTAATGGAGCAGGAGACTATAGACATTGGTATTGCCTTAAAATTCGGTAGTGCGGATGCGGTTGCGCAATATGAAGAAAGTCACTCCATAACTACGGATGCCAACGGCGTCTTTAATTTGCAAATAGGCAGTGGAAACAGCAATAGTGGTAGTTACTCCAATTTACCTTGGGGCCAAGCTACTTTTGTAGTGGTGTCCTTTAATGGCGTTGAAGTGGGTACCACGGAACTAATGGCAGTTCCTTACGCCATGGCCTCGGGCAGTCAACAGTGGGAGACAAATGGTAATAATATAGAAAATAAGAACGTTGGCGAGGTAAAAATAAAAAGCGACTTGAGGGTTTTAGGCGGTTTCAATCTTAACTCTGGAAATCAGGTTAATGAGATTTCGGATGATGGTGGGTTGGCCGAAAATAGCAACGGTATTTTACCCACCCAAAGAGCGGTAAAAACTTATGTGGATAATCGTCTGTTTAGTGGAGGCGGTGGCGGAGACGCTCAGATTGCTTCCGAAGTGCCTTATAACAATGCAGATTCAGGACTTACGGCGGGTAATGTCCAAGAAGCTTTAGATGAAATTGTAGCGACTGCTGGAGGAGGTGCCGATGCTGATGCCGACCCAACAAATGAATTACAAGATATAAGTCTGTCGGGGACGGATCTAAGTATTACAGATGGATCTACCATAGATTTATCTGCAATAATTCCTCCTGGCGGTACAGATGACCAGAATGCTTCGGAAGTTCCTTTTGACAATACGGGCACAGGTCTTGCGGCGGGAGATACACAAGCTGCAATTGAGGAACTAGCAACTGGCGGACTGGTAGATACGGATGATCAGGCTCTTGTTATGACTGGGGATGTATTGAGTATTGAAGATGGTACAGGCTCCGTAGATTTAAATGATTATGTTGATATTACAGGTGAAAGCGGATTACTTTTAGGTGATGGCACGAATATAAGCGGACTTGAGGGTACGGCAGACGGTCAAGTTGCCAAATGGGATGGAGCAACAAGTAAATGGGTTGCCGGTACTGATGAAGTTGGTGGAGCGGGAGGAAGTTCCTTGTGGTCTGAAAGTGGAGATGATATTTATTTTGATAGCGGAAATGTTGGTGTTGGCCTGACAGACCCTAGTGCAATACATCATGTTCATGCGGATAGTTATCAGAGTAACTCCCTTTATACAACAGATGATTCTGGAAATGCCTCAAATGATGGTATGTATGTTGGCTTGGTAAATGATTTGGGCTTAGGGTTTACGGCAACAATTACCAATCAAGAAGACGGCCCACTTATATTAGGAACTAATGGAACGAATCGTGTAATTATTACAAAAGATGGAAATGTCGGTATTGGAACTAACACTCCAAATGTTAAGTTACATCTTAAGAGTAATTCAACAATCGATAAACCCTTGCTTAAATTAGAGGAGGAAGGAGATGATTTTTCAAGGCTTGAATTTAGAAATACAGTAAGTGATGCCTTTTGGCAGATTGCGGGTATTGCTAAAGACGGAATAGGTGGGGCAGCAAATAGTAGATTGAATTTTTATATTCAAAATAATCAAGGAGCTGCTAACCGGATGACAATTAGTGGCTCCGGGAATGTAGGTATTGGTAATGAAAACCCATCAGAAAAACTAGAAGTTGCAGGTAATATAAAAACTACAGGAGAGATACATAGTAAAGATACAGGTAATGCCAATATGCTTGCTATAGCATATGGCGCTATCAATTCAAATGGTGAAATTTCGTCTGGCAGTGATAATTTTTCTATAACTAGAACGGCTGTGGGTAAATATAGTATTCAAATCACAGGTGAATCTTATATTTTATGGGATTACCCTACCCTAGTAAGTAGAACCAGAATAGGGTTTATTGAAAGTGGTTCGGTTGGGGGTAAGTTGCTTGTCGATACGTTTAATACTGCGGGAGTTGCAGAGGATGCGATTTTTAGCTTTGTGGTATACAAGCCATAATAAATATAAACTAATAAAAACCTCGGCATTTAGAGGTGTAAAAATAAAACCAAAAAGTATGTTTTAATATACTTTTTGGTTTTATTTTTTGTGTTCATCTTTCATGTAAATTTTAGGCTAATTGTCGATCCCTGTTGAGGTCCGTGTATATACAAGGCGAGCGCACATTTCAACAATTTCTGTTAAAAACTTTGCGTTGTAAATGATTGAACAATATAAAATTCCACGGCTTTTTTGCGACCTTTGTTTCCGTCGCAAAGGAAGAATTTTCTTCTCAACACTCAAATCCTTTAATATGTCTGTAGCTTTAGAGCCAATTCTAGAAGAAAACAACGACCGTTTTGTAATCTTTCCTATTAAACACCACGATTTATGGGAATGGTATAAGAAATGTGAAGCTTGTTTTTGGACGGCCGAGGAAATTGACTTAAGTGAAGATTTAAATGATTGGAACAATAAATTAAGTGACGACGAACGTTATTTCGTTAAGCATATTTTAGCCTTTTTTGCAGCATCGGATGGTATTGTAAACGAAAACCTTGCGGAGAACTTCGTGAGTGAAGTCCAGTATGCCGAAGCTAAGTTTTTCTACGGATTTCAGATTATGATGGAGAATATTCACTCTGAAACGTATTCGCTTTTAATCGATACCTACGTAAAAGATGAAAAAGAAAAAGGTCTTCTTTTTAGAGCAATAGAAAATTTTCCTGCAATAAAGAAAAAGGCAGATTGGGCGCTAAGTTGGATTGAATCTCCCAGCTTTGCAGAAAGATTAATTGCTTTTGCAGCGGTAGAAGGTATTTTCTTCTCTGGTGCTTTCTGTTCTATTTTCTGGTTAAAGAAAAGAGGATTAATGCCGGGGCTTACCTTCTCTAATGAATTAATTTCTAGGGATGAAGGTATGCACTGTGACTATGCAGTTCATCTTCATAACAAGCACTTGATTAACAAAGTGCCAAAAGAACGTATCACTCAGATTTTGACTGATGCGTTAGATATTGAACGTGAGTTTATTACTGAGTCGCTTCCGGCGAGTTTAATAGGTATGAACTCAAAGCTAATGACACAGTACCTAGAGTTTGTAACAGATAGGCTTCTCGTTGAGCTAGAGTGCGATAAAGTGTATAACACCACCAATCCATTTGATTTTATGGATATGATTTCTCTACAAGGAAAAACTAATTTCTTTGAGAAGCGTGTTTCTGAATACCAAAAAGCTGGTGTTCTTAAGAATGAAAATGACGAAGACGCGCAGAAAATAAGCTTCGACGCAGATTTTTAAATAGTACCAAAATAGAAGGTCCTTTCTTTTGAAGGGGTTTTTGTTCCCAATTTTAAAATTGTTAATTTTTTTAACAATTTAGCATAAACAAACCCAACGTATAACCCCACTAAAAAAAGTATTCACATGTTTGTAGTTAAAAGAGACGGCAGAAAAGAAGTGGTCATGTTTGACAAGATCACCGCCCGAGTAAGAAAATTGTGTTATGGCCTAAATGGTTTAGTAGATCCGTTAAAGGTTGCTATGCGCGTTATAGAGGGGTTGTATGACGGTGTAACCACGTCGGAATTAGATAATTTGGCCGCTGAAATTTCAGCTACCATGACTACTACACATCCGGATTATGCAAAATTGGCGGCCCGTATTTCGGTTTCTAACTTGCATAAGAATACAAAAAAGTCTTTCTCGGAAACCATGAAAGATCTTTATGAGTATGTAAATCCTCGTACGAATAAAGAGGCGCCTTTATTGTCTGATGAGGTATTTAAAGTAATTTCTGAAAACTCGGAAAGACTAGATTCTACCATTATCTATAACAGAGATTTTGGGTATGATTATTTTGGGTTCAAAACGTTGGAGCGTTCGTACCTTTTGAAACTGAACGGAAAGATTGCGGAACGGCCACAGCATATGCTTATGCGTGTTTCCGTAGGGATTCATCTAAATGACCTTGATGCGGCTATTGAAACGTATGAGCTCATGTCCAAAAAATATTTTACGCACGCTACACCTACACTTTTTAATTCAGGTACACCAAAACCACAGATGTCTTCCTGCTTTTTGTTGGCAATGAAAGATGATAGTATAGATGGTATTTATGATACTTTAAAGCAAACTGCAAAAATTTCGCAGTCTGCCGGTGGCATTGGTTTATCTATTCATAATGTACGTGCTACAGGTTCTTATATTGCCGGAACAAACGGAACATCTAACGGAATTGTACCTATGCTTCAGGTGTTTAATGACACGGCCCGTTACGTGGATCAAGGTGGTGGAAAACGTAAGGGTAGCTTCGCTATTTATATGGAGCCCTGGCATGCGGATATCTATGCGTTCTTGGATTTAAAAAAGAACCATGGTAAGGAAGAAATGCGTGCACGTGATCTTTTCTATGCTATGTGGATTTCTGATTTGTTCATGAGAAGAGTAGAGGCTAATGAAGAGTGGACCTTAATGTGTCCTAATGAATGCCCAGGCTTGTTCACACACCACAGTGAGGAGTTTGAAGCCTTATATACCAAATACGAATCCGAAGGTAAGGGAAGAAAAACCGTTAAGGCACGTGACCTTTGGGAGAAAATATTAGAGTCTCAAATCGAAACCGGTACGCCGTACATGTTGTACAAAGATGCTGCTAACCGTAAGAGTAACCAGAAAAATTTAGGGACCATTCGTTCTTCCAACTTATGTACCGAGATTATGGAGTATACCTCTCCAGATGAAGTAGCAGTATGTAATTTAGCTTCTATTGCATTGCCAATGTTCATTAAAAACGGAGCCTTTGATCATAAAGAACTGTTTAGGGTAACCAAAAGGGTAACTAGAAACTTAAACCGTGTAATTGATAGAAATTACTATCCGGTAAAAGAGGCGGAAAACTCTAATATGCGTCACAGACCAATTGGTCTTGGAGTGCAAGGTCTTGCAGATGCTTTTATTATGTTGCGTTTGCCTTTTACTAGCGAAGAAGCTAAAAAACTGAACAAAGAGATTTTTGAAACGCTTTATTTTGCCGCGGTAACCGCATCTATGGAAATGGCTAAAGAAGAAGGAGCGTATTCTACTTTTGAAGGTTCGCCAATTTCTCAAGGCGATTTTCAGTATAACCTGTGGGGAGTTAAAGATGATGAGCTGTCAGGTAGATGGGATTGGGCCAAACTTCGTAAAGAAGTGAAGAAAAATGGAGTTCGTAAC